>JBAYOD010000050.1:0-16654 GCA_041678445.1 Burkholderiaceae bacterium
CGATCCCGCCCCCTTTGTGAGGGCCGACCCGACCGTGAGCCTGAGCGTGCTGCCGGCGGGCCCCGCGCCCGCCAACCCCGGCGAGCTGCTGACCGCGGAGCGGCTCGCGCCGCTCTTCGCCTGGGCCCGGACGAACTACGACATCGTCATCGTCGATGCGCCACCGATCCTGCCGGTGTCGGACGCCATCGTGCTGGGCGGCTTCGCGGATGTAGCCGCCTTCGTGGTGCGCCACAAGCGTGTGGCGCAGACCGATGTGCTCGATGCAGTGCAGCAGTACCAGCTCACCGGGGCGCCGCTGGCGGGCCTGGTGTTCAACTGCTTCAAGCCCTCGCGCGTGCGTTACGGATACGGCTCGCGCTACGGCTACTACGGCGGCAAGTACGGATACGGCGCGCAACCCCCATCCCGGTGAGCGAACAAGACCAATGAACATGCCACGGATCGTCTTCCTGAACCGCTTCTTCCATCCCGACCTGTCGGCCAGCAGCCAGATGCTGTCCGACCTCGCCTTCGGCCTGGCAAAACGTGGTGCCGATGTCCACATCATCACCAGCCGCCTGCGCTATGACGACCCGGCAGCAAGGCTGCCCGCGCGGGAGAGGATCAACGGTGTCACCGTGCACCGGATATGGACCTCGGGCTTCGGGCGCCGCAACCTCGCTGGCCGTGCGGTCGACTACCTCTCGTTCTACCTGAGCGCGTTCGGCGCCTGCGTGCGCATCCTCAAGCCCGGCGACACTCTCGTTGCCAAGACGGACCCACCGATGATCTCCGTCATCGGCGCGCTGGCCGCGCGCCTGCGGGGCGCGGAACTGGTGAACTGGCTGCAGGACCTTTTTCCGGAAGTGGCCGCGGCCGCCAACATTCGTCCGGCCAAGGGGCGCAGTGGCCGCTTCCTGCAGGCGGTCCGCGACTGGTCGCTACGACGGGCAAGGGTCAACGTCGCCATCGGCCAGCGCATGCACAGCCGGCTGCTCGAGCGAGGTTTCGATCCGGCCAGCGTCACGAACATCGAGAACTGGGCAGGCGATGAGCTGCGCCCGATACCACGCGAGGACAACCCCTTGCGGCGGCAATGGAGGCTCGAGAACCAGTTCGTGGTCGGCTACTCGGGCAACATGGGCGAAGCCCATGAGTTCGACACCATCCTCGATGCGGCGGAGCAACTCAAGAGCCGCAAGAACATCCGCTTCCTGTTCATCGGCGCCGGCAAGCATCTGCCCTACATCAAGCAGGCCATGCAGGAGCGTGGCCTGCACAACATCATCCTGCAGCCCTACCAGCCGCGTGAGCGCCTGAGCGAGAGCCTGTCGGCCGCCGACGTGCACCTGATGAGCCTGCGCCCGGATTTCGAAGGCCTGATCGTGCCGAGCAAGTTCTACGGCATCTCCGCCGTCGGCCGCCCGTGCCTGCACGTCGGCGCAATCGATGGCGAACTGCAGAAGGAAATCGTTCGCAAGAACCGCTTCGAGAAGGGTGACAGCCAGGGGCTCGCAGAGCGGATCCTGGATCTTGCCAGTCGCCCCGAGGAATGCGCCCGGCTGGGAGCGATGAGACGCGATCGCTTCCTAGCCAACCATACCCTGGCTCATGGGATCGAACGCTGGGCCAGCGCGCTTCGAGTGCGGCCGCAAAGGGTGGAAACCAGGTTGGAACACCGCGTTCCGGCGGCGGCAGATCCTGCCACGACATTGCATGCGCGGCGAGTGCACCGGCCAGATGATGGACTGATCACCGACCCAGCCGGCCCGGGCGTATCCCGGAAGCATCCCGAGCCAAGCTCGATGCGGGCAGCAGCCCAGGCGGAAGCCGTCACTTCGGGTAGCGCGGACGATAGCTCATCGCGTTCCCGAACAAGGCCAGAAGTGGCTTCGACGGCGGATTCATAGCGGGCGTCTTCTACGGCCTTGAGGAACCGCTCCGCCAACGCCTCACTGGTCGCCTTATAGTAGAGGGCTTCGTATGCGATCTCGGCCCTGGCCTCGTCGTGAAGCCGAACCGGCTTCACCCGAGTAGGCGGCGAACTTCGGCAAAGACTTCATCAGCGGGAATGAGTCTGGCGGTTCCGCTGTCGATCTCGGCGATGCGGCGCTTGATCTCTTCATTCCAGGCCGCTTCTGTCTCGGCGTCGACCTCCTGGACAGTGGCCAGCAACTCCTCGGCGAGCCGCACGCGCTCCTCTGGCGAGAGGGAGCGCGCTTTGCGAGACAATTCTTCGATGAGGCTGGACACAGGGACCTCCTATCAACTAAGTGTAGCGCGAGACCGCCGTGGGTGATCGGGCACCACAGCCGACCGCGGCCACCGACATCGCGGGCACGTCACACCCTTTTCGAGGCTTGCTCAGCGTTCACTCACGTTGCGGCCTGCGTAATCGCCAAGTCACCCAGTGACCCTCTACACCGAAGGCTTCAGCCACCACTTCGTTACCTCCATGACTGCTCCGATTGCTTCCGGCTGGAGCGAAAGAGGCCGGGCGGGATCCCCCCCCCGCTGGAAAAGCGCCGACTTTGCACGGCGCACGTCGAACTCGGGGGAGCTGGGTCAGGGATGAGCGGCTTCGGCCAACGGATGTGAACCTCTGATAAACGTCGTCATGCCAGACAAGCCGAAGGTGCTGACAGGCTTGAACCAAAAGGTGCGCGGCAAGGTATGAGACGATGACATGCCGTTCCAAGCGCGCGTGAACTCGGGCGAAACTGCAACCCAGGCGCCGAATTCCCGCGTCCTCCCGGCTTGGCGCTTGATGGTGTCCCTTCCAACTGTCATGCCCTTCGGTCAATCGATTTGTTCAGCGCATCCCTAGGATCCCAAATTCTTCCGAACAAAAATCATTTCGGACATACGCGACTCACTATCTGGTGGGATGAAACGGTTACCCGCCCCTCCCGGGCAATTTGTTATCTCCCCAACATAGCACCGACCGCCGTCACTATATAAATCTATACGCACAAAATCGAACCCAGCAGCTAATTTATTTGCAACCGATACCATTTCCTCAAGATTATCAGGTCGCTCAGGCACGAAGCTCGCCCGCGGATGGCCGAACGAGAAATCCTGGGGCTTCCAGTCTGGATCGAAAATCATTCTCCTGTGCCCAATGTGGCGACCGACATCTACTTGAATCAATCTCGGAACACCTTTAAAGCACAAGAACTTGTAATCATTCACATTCGACCCACCGAAAAGAAGCTTCTCGACTATGATCTTTGGTCGCAGATTCTTGTAATTCACCTCGCGAGTAGTCTCATAATAATCCAAAGAAAACCAACTCCTCAATCGCGCAACATCAACAGGCTCTCCGTTACGTCGTAAAATAACCTCATTGCATGCATGTGTCGGCTTAATGCAGCAGGCAGCAGGAAATTCGTACCCATCAATCTCCTCTACAGACCGTAGAATCGCGAATGTTGGAACATTGTATACATCCCCTATCTTCGCCTTCACGTAATCCTTCACAAACTCCTTGTCGGACACGTATACCCGCAGAGGATCTCTAAACGCGCCTGACACCTTCATCCGATATAAGACATCACTAAAGAGCAAACGACGCGTTGGCAGCCGCTTATGTCTCGCAACAAATAGAACATAAGCGAACAGGTGATCGCCAATCTTATTCTTAGGAAGTCCTCGCGCTAGCACTCTGTGCGAGAAATAGCGAAACATAGAGTCCCCTCTGCCAAGCGACCGTGCTCCGGACTTCATTCGATTCCCTTTAGAGTGCGGGCCCGAACCGCCTTTGCCGGATTGCCCCGGGCTACGGTCCACGCAGGAACGTCGTGGAACACGCTTGAGCGCGCCGTAACAACCGCCCCATCGCCAATCGTAATGCCAGGACCCACGAAGACATCGGCAGTTACCCAAGCTCGCTCGCCTATCGTGATGGGTGCTGATACTAGCGGCAATTCGGATAGCTCGTAATCGTGACTGGCCGTGCAGAGATAGCTGTACTGGCTGACAGTGGCATGAGCCCCGATCCGGACCTTGTCCACGCAATAGCAATCCACCCAGTCGCCGAGGCAGGAGTGATCGTCCATTTCCAGATTCCAGGGGGCCCAGATGCGGGCCGATTGATACGCTCGAACTCCGGTACCGATCTTGGCTCCGAACAAGCGAAGCAGGAAGCAGCGCCAACGATGAAAGGGGCGCGGAGTGGGCCGATACAAAAACAACCAAACCACCGACCACAGGGCGCGACCAGCCTTGTTTGCAGTCGACAAGTGACTTGGATTAAGGGAACGAGTCACGCGACCACACTCATTGATCTCTTGATTCCTGCAGAATCATTTCGACACGAAAGCTGGCTGCTCGCTTTTTCCCAGCACCCATGCGTACACCTGTCGCATCTGATCCGATACTGCACTCCAGGTAAAGTGCGCGGCTACAAGTTCTCGGCCCCTTACCCCCATCGACCGACGGCTATCCTCAGACATTGCGCTCAGTTCGCCCAGACAGCGTGCCGCATCGTCAACCTCAGTCTCCATGGCCAGCGCAGCGCCGCGTTCGAACCCGATAGGCAAGTTGCATTGGGGCGTCATCAGGACGGGCAGTCCATGCGCCCAAGCTTCGAGCACCACCATCGGCAGGCCCTCGCTAAATGACGGAAGAACGAAAGCTTGGGCGCGTTCGTACGATGCCTGCTTCGCGTCACCAAATTGTGGCCCCGCGAAGTGAAGTCGATCATCGATTCCCAGATCGCGCGCGAGCGTCCGCAGCTGCTCCTGATGACCGCCCTGGTCCCATCCAACTATGACCAGAAACCAGTCATCGGAGATTGCGTTATTTCTAATCGCTAAATGCCATGCGTGAAGGAGGATGAACAAACCCTTCTTGGGATGGATACGTCCAAGGTAGAGCAGCACCTTCGCCCCGCTCGGTATTGCGTCCTCCCATTCCGGCCGTACGCTGGACGGTACGGTCGGCAGATCGACCCCATTCGGAATGACACAGACCGGGTTCGTCAAGCCATAGGCACGAATGGCGTCGCGCTCGGCGTCACAGAGCGCGTGAAGACAAGCTGCGCCGCCAAGGTGCGCATCCTCATACAGGCGCGACGCAACCCATTTTTTCCATCCGGAGTTGTTCAACGCCCATGCGTCGAGCATGCCACGCGGCGAAATGACGTAAGGCTTCGCGCCGACGGACCAGCGCACGGCGGCAAGCGACGGATACATCCACAGTCCATGGACATGGACGATATCGGGACAGTATGCGTGAAGACTGCTCATCAGCCCTCGCTGAAATCCGAACGTACGCGGTCCGATAACCTGCTGCACCGACACCGGCACTGGAGCCCATGTTTCAACATCCTCTGCTGTCCAGACATCTCTTCCACCGAATGCTCTGATCTCGCAGCCGGAGCCCACGAACCCACGGCTGAGCCCGGGCACCGAATAAAACAGTCCCCCCGCCAACCGAGAAACGGATGCGGTGATCACCGCCACACGGAGTGTACGCTCGGGGCCGGCCTTCGCTTGTGCTGACGGTTGAACCGCGACCGAACTCATCTAATTCCCTAAGCGCTATCGCCCTTGCATCGAACCCAACACACTGCTGTCCGCGAGCAACGGACCATGTGTTGGAAAAAGTGTCAACTCCGCGGTCAAGCTGATAGCGAGTTTCATCGGTGATTCAGAGGTGTGCACTTCTGTATGGCGTCAAACGCGCATCGGCTCAAGGCTGCTTGGTTGTCTTGAGATGCGCGCATAGAGGAAAGCTGGAACGACGAACACGGCAAGCTCGAAAAAAGCCATGAAAAAGCGGTTCGTGGAATGTGTTATGGCATGAAGGCTGGCCGTTACACACAGCATCAATATGATCTGGGCTGCCCGGTTTCCGGCCTCTGCAGCGCGCCACCAACGACTCATTATAAAACCGATCAACATGAATTTAATTGCCCCAAAGAACCAGAATGACTGAAATGCGTCGGTGATTCCGGTCAATGTAGTCCCAGTGTGTGCCACATGGCCAAAAACGCTCTCCGCATTGCCTTGTCGGTCCAGCTGCAAAGCAGCCTTGATCTCAACGCCGACCATCTGCCCTGGAACGAATTGCTGTACGAATCCGTTCCAGAGCGACAAACCGTAGTCGAATTGTAGAGTTCGGTCGGCTGCCTCTATCTCGTACAACGCGTTGCTTAACTCGTGGTTACCCTGACGACCCTCCGAAATGCGCTTCAGATTTCCGAGATAGTCGATATCGAGAATTGCCTCTAAGCCTGCACCACTCCAACTATGTCGATCATCCCCAAGCATCGTGTTCCGGTAGTCACCAGCGCTGTTCACCAGCAAGGTGCCTACGATAAGTACAGTGGCCATCAGGCCGCGTGGAGGAATCCAGCGACGCTGGAACCACAGTGCGAGCAAGACCATCAAAACCAGTTCCACAGTCGCGGCCCGGCGACCGAGTATCAAGATCCGATGTAAGTAAATAATGAAACCAAGGAAAAGCAATACGAGAGTTGCCCTGGAGGAGCGATCAAGATGCAAGACCAACGCAATGCAGAACCCGACAGCGAGCAGCCGACTAAAAAAAGCATAAATGGTAATAATTCCGGTCCACTGACCGCCATGCTGGGCGATCACTTCGGGAGCCATTTGATTGACCATGTAGTGAAAGACCATCCCTGAGCCTGAAAGGACCGCACTAGCCAGAAGAAGGCGGCGACGGTCCAAATCCCAGTCGAATAATTTGGAGCGACGCCGATTGAGCGTGTACCCAGCCCAACAGCCGATCATGCAAAGCGCTGCCATTGCAGTCGTTTTCTCGAGCGCACCTCGCGGCCAATTGTCGTAGCCACTCAGCCCAAGCAATTGCGGGAACATCCATCCCATGAATACGCTTGCCGCAAGGAACGGAAACTGAAGCATGCGACGTGAACGCAGGAAGCCCCACGCGAGGATCGCAATACCTGCAAATAAGTAAAGCGCGAACAGAAGCTCTTTCATCGAAAGTGCTTCGCTGGCTTTTCTTCGTTAGCAACTTCTCGCGCAACCAACGAATCGACCAGGGACATGAGGTCCGACCGATACCGCGTCAGGCCGGCACTTGCGCGGTCGCCCCGACATGTCGCCTGATGACGAGCCAAGAAGTCCCGATCAGCTGCGTACTGACCGATCGCATCGGCCAGCGCCTCGGCATCCCGAATCGGGACAATGCGGCCGTTGACGCCATCCTCGATGATCGAGCCCGTGTTCGGCGTCGCGATTACGGGAAGACCACTCAGCAACGCTTCATAGCTGGCGGCCGCCGACCCCTCAACGATCGACGGCAACACGAATAAATCAGCCCATCGATACAGGGGAGACATCTGGATGCGGGGAACCGCACCGAGGAAGGTTGCAACGTCGGAAAACGGAGCCATCTGCTCACGAGCCAATGCGACTCTTCCTGCCAGCTTCGCCTGCACTCTGTCTCGACCTAGCTTCGCAAGTGCATGCAATAGATCGGGAACACCTTTGCGAAGACCCACCTGACCTACGAAAAGAACCCGCAAGGCTTCGTTTGGTTTGGACTCGCGAGTTTCTGCGGGTGAAAACCGCTCGACATCAACACCGTAGGGCACGACGCGAATCTTGGTTGCCGGCACACCACACTCTTCCAGGCCGCCACGCACAAAATCGGACCCAGCAACGATACAGTCGGCAAGCTCCCATTCCCGCCTAGCGCGCTCAATCGTCAGCGGATCGTCCTTAGGAATGTCGAGCTCCGGTTGCCAGCCAGGCCACCGCCCGAGTTCTTCTCGCATCAGCCGAAACTCCAACTCCGCAGGCAAGATTGTTTGTTCTAGTACGCACATCCGGTTCTGAGCTCGAGCCGCCTGAAATAACTCCAGCGCCGCGCCGTTGAATCCCCACACAATGGGCGCGTGACCGAGTCCCGCGCGAAGTATCTGTGAACTGAAACGCCGAGCAGCTTCTCGAAAGGCAACCTGCTTCTCTGAGTGGGTGCGAGCGCGCATTCGCGCCCAAACAAACCATAGACCGAGCGCCTCCGAACTCCACACCTTTTCCCGAGGCAGTACCGCATCCTTGCGACCGAGCCATCTCTGGACACCGCGCGGCGACAATCGGGGGGGAATGCTCCGCAACATCGTCTCTAGCCAAGGCTTATTGCCGATGTAGCTATCGGTGAAGAATCGATCCAGAAGGCCGGCTTCGTGCAACAGTCGAGGGACCGCATAGTGCCTTCGGGCACCGAGCATCGCAACGGTAACTTTCATGCAGCGATCGGCGATGCAGCAACGATGAGCATCTCACTGGTACCGAGATTGCCTGACCACGATGTCTCGCGATCCCAGGTTCGCAAGCGCCCCAGATCTCCAGCGCAGTGTGCACCTATAGCGAGCGGCCAGTCCGACAAGACTTCTCTCACGAACATCCCATCGAGCATGACCGGATGCACGCGACCCCACAGTCGGTGAAAAGCCGTTGGGTTGTTTCGGCGAAATGTCTCGGAGCCGCTTGGGAAATACGCGATCAGCAGCCCGCCCGGAGCAACCATCTTGGCCTTCCGGCGCAGCGCTGCCGCGGGATCGGGTGTATGTTCGAGTACATGAGACGAGAAGACCACGTCGAACGGACCTCGGTTCTCCACCGCGTTCCATTCACTAAACACCTCGACATCCAGTCTCGAACTGAACGCAGCCCGTGTTGTCGACAGCTCATATCCGACGGCATCGAAGCCTGCTTCGCGGAACTGCCATACCCCGTAGCCCCAATTGGCGCCGAAATCGAGAATCCTACTTTCTTCGGGTATCGACAGCGACGCTAGCAAGTCGATGACACGAGAAAAATCCTTCTCCGTACCGCGAAATCGCTGTTCCATCAGACGTTTCAAGGTGTCGGCATTGGGAAGGTCTGTCGTCAGTCCGGATTGACGGTATCGACGCTGATAGAAATGCGCCATCTCCTGCGCTGTCTCATAAGGCCAGCGATATTGAAGAGCGCATTGGCTGCATTTGAACAGATCGTGAAACCCTTTTCTGTCGACTCGGCGTGCATCGTCGCATTTGCAACTGGGACACATGCGTGACCGCCCGATCCGCTTGAAAAGACCGCCTGCGGCATACGAAAGTTTTTCAAAGTTCATTACGTTTGCCCGGACTCCTCAGTTGGCGGCGAAAACGATCGTGCCATCCGTGCGCCAAGCATGACAAACACGAAGGCGGCCATTGCAAGAACTGCGTATGCCGTAACGAAGGCTATGCTGAGGCCGACCGCGCCATGCACAGGAATGAGCCATACCGAAATTGCAGACAGTGTCGCACCCCAGGCAAGGTTCGCCCAGAGTACGCTCCATGCCCGATTCATCCCAAGCAATGCACTTGACGCGATCTTGGCGAGTGCATGCAAGGGCGCTGCCGCGAGGAGCAGGACGAGTATCAACCAATTGTTCTCAAACCCAGGTCCGTATAGAGACATTATCCAGGAACTCGCCAAAGCCGCCGGAATCACGACGGGAAGAGTGATCATAAGCGTCGCCCCGCACATTCCCCATATGACCTTCCTGAAGCGGTAGAGCCGACCCGCCTCCCACTCCTGAACTAGAACCGGAATGCTTACCGACATCAGAACCATCGGGATAAACATAATCGGCCCATGCCACTGATATGCAGCGTGATAACTGCCCAAGCTGGCATATCCGTGCTCGGTTCGCGCGAGCAACACCATTGCGAACCAAAGCACCGGGGTCGCAACGAGGTTAGCCATCAGGCTGGGAATGCTGTAGCCGGTAAGGATCCGCACATGCTGTGCACATCCGACGTACGAAACCGATATCGCGCGCTCCTTCAGCGCATCGGCAAGGAGCCTTCGGCCGATCATCCAGGTAACTGCAGACGAGAAGGTCAGACCCAGCAACGCACCTTCCACCCCCAGCCACCTCGCCAGCACAACAACAGCAACGAGCGACAATGCTCCCTCGAGGACGTTCAGCTTTGCGATGAGATTGAATCGCTCAAGGCCAGCGAGAACGCCGCTCTGAATTCCGCGAAGCGTCATCGCCAGCAGCAACGCCGCGCCCACTGCAACAGCACGGCCCAGCCCGGGAGCGGCCAGCACCGTTTGCGCTATGTAAGGCGAGGCGGCGACGATAGCGCACGATACCGCCACCACCATGCACCGCGAAACCAGCGTTACCAGCGCAATGATTTGCCCAGCCTGTCGCGGGTCGGTATTGACATGCTGAGCGACGAAGCGTGTCGCAGTCCCTCCGAGGCCTAACCCAGCCATCAGACCTGCCACCCCCAGAGCGCCTTGTATCAGCCCGAACTCTCCGAACGACGTCGGTCCGAGTGCGCGCGCTGCCAGCACCATCGCGATCAACACCAGGATGCGCGAGGTTGCCGATCCGGCCAGGCTCCAGAGCGATCCGCTGACGAGTCGCTTCGCAAGTGGCGAACCCAGAATGCGCGAACTCAGAGGTGCGGGCAGGATCATCCGCAGCAGTGACTCGGCGCTCATGCTCGTCACGGCACTTGCCTCATCCGTCCACCGTAAACCGCGATTGCCCCATATCACGCCGATTATCAGTCAAGGGGTCAGCGACCCCTGGGGCAGGGTGAACTAGCGCCCAGAGACTAAAACCTCGCACTCACCCCCACCGTCACAACCCCATACCGCCGATCCGACCGCTTCGCCGTCACCGCGTTGTAGAGGAACGGCACTTCACCCATCAGCTGATGCTGCCAGGCGGTTCCCCGCACGAACCCTATCATCGTCGGTGTGAACCGGTAACCCACTTCCAGCGCCGCACTGAGGCTGTCGGACTGGTATGCCCCTGACAGGCTATTCGCCGCATCCTCGAGCGCGCCGCCTCGATCATAATGTTCCCACGCCAGGCCGCCGCGCACATGCCAGGCGCCCCAGCGCCGGTGGGCGTTGACGCCGGCCCGCAACACGGTGGCGGTATAGGCCAGGGCTTCACGCGGATGCAGGCCCAGTGCCGTATTGTCCACCGTGACCTGGGCGCCCGCGGCCACGGTGCCGCCGCCGCTTGCGCAGTCGGCGGTCTGTGTCAGCGTGGTGTTGTTCGCCCCTACCGACACCGCATACGGGCAGCCGCCGGCGCTTGCGGTGCCGCCCAGGCCAGAATAATCCACCTTGCTGCGCTGGATGCCGCCGAACCAGCTGATCGATGCGTCGGGTCCGCCGCGGGTGCCGATCAGGTCGAGCTGCCACTGCAGGTCGCGCGGGCTGTCGATGGATACGGTGTCCATCGTGTAGTTGCCCAGCGTGGTGGCCGAGCCCTTGTTCAGCGTGCCCGATCGGTTGCCCCAGACGCTGCCGCGCACCGCCCAGGCTGTGGTGCCGGCGCCACTGCCTGGTGTGGCGGCCGCTTCGCCTGCAAAGCGATACTGCGCGCCCAGCATCCAGCTGGCCAGGCTGCCGCTGTCCTCGCGATACTTGATCTTGCGCCGCCACAGCGCGGCGTCGATCCACCAGCGCTCGTTCACCGCCCAGCCGCCGCGCAGGTGGGCGCCGGTGTAGTCGCCCACCCGGGTGCCGCCATAGACGGGGTCGCGGCCGCGTACGTCGAACACATCCAGCGTGCTGTTCATGGCGTCGGCGGCCACTTCGAGCTGGCGCGCGCCGCCCTGTTCGGGGCGGGCAGTCAGCGCAAAGTCGAAGGGCGCGGCGGCGGCCGGCGCCGCCAGCGCGGCACCGGCGACCGCCAGCGCCGCGCGTCTTGCAAGACCCCTCACGGGGTGACGCTGACGGTGCCCGTGAACCCGTAGCCGGACACCGACTGGTCGCCGGCGCCCAGGCTCACCGTTCCCAGGTCGGCCAGTGCCGGGCTCGGGTCGGTTGCCGAGGTTCCGCGCGCAAGCCGCAGGGTCCCGATCTTCATCGTCACCGTATAGTCGCCGCCGCTCACCCGGTTCTGCGCCAGCAGGGCAAGCGCGCCCGATGCCGCCGGGCCGATCGCATCGAACAGTCGGTCGAAGCTGAACGTGATCGTGCCGCCGCTGGTGGAGACGATCGTGCGCCCGGTGGCCGACAGCGCGATGGTCAGCGGCGTGGTGGTTTCGCTGGTGGCCGTCTTGCCGTACACCGAGAGCTGCGCACCACTGGGCACATTCGCCAGCACCCGGCCGCTGCCGTCGACGGTCAGGGCCACCCGGTCGATGATCGCCTGGAAGGTGCGCTCGTCATCGACCACCTGCATCGCCAGCGGCACCACGATCGGCGTGCTCGACAATTGCGTATTACCCACCGAGGTCTCCAGCGTGAAGCTGATGCTCGTCAGTTCCTGCGAGACGCTGACGCCGGGATTCTCCATCTCGGCGATCGTGGCGGTGGCGGCACCTGCCGGACCGTTGAACGTCACCTGGTCATCGCGCAGCCGCGCGTAGTTCGACAGTCCGCTGGGGATGATGGCGCTTGCGCTCGTGCCGCCCACGGTAACCGTGAACGGGACATCGGCATTGCCGGCATCCGCCGCGGCCAGCGCCGTTCCAACTTCGTTCAGCACCGTCTGCGGATCGCCCGCGGGCTGGTCGAGCACATCGCGAAGCGACGCCACCACGGTGGAGGCGCGCGCCTCGTCGCTGGCATGGTTCACGCGCGCGACGATGTCCGACACATCCCCGCCCGCGTTCACATTGCTCGCGGCCGCGGCCACCAGTGGCGTGGTGATCGCCGCGAAGGTGGTGGTGTCCAGGCTCTGCAAGGCTGCACGCACCCCGGAGGCGCTGCTTGACTTGGCATTCGTTGCTGCTGCCGAAACCAGACCGAAGAGCGGCGAGCCGGGCGTGAGCGTATCGGCATCGGGCGCAAGCGCGGCCATGTTCAGCGTGGGCAGTTGCGCGGCGATCGCATCGACTGCGGCATCGGCCAGCGCCTGGCGGCCCGCCGCATCGGCAATGCCGCCGGCGGCGGCCAGCGCATCGCCGATCTGCTCGATGAGCTGCCCGACCACGGCGGTTGCCTTGTACAGCGCCGGATCGCCGACCGGATCGGTTCCCAGCAGGTCGAGCGAGCCCGGCAGGCCGAGCGCGGTGCGCACCTGCGCCTGCGCCGCATCGGGCGTCGCACCGCCGGCGACCAGCGCCTGCACCAGGGTCGTGACCGGCGACACCACCAGGCCCGCCACCGAAGTGTTGCCGGTGGGCACCGGCGAGCGGAAGACGCCCGGAGGCGCGATCCGGTCGTCCCATGGATCGTTCGGCGTGGCGCCCACATCGATGCCGCCCTGCGATGCGATCGTGTCGCAGGTCTGGCCCTCGGCCAGGTCGAACGCATAGGCGCCGGAGCCGTCGGATGTCGTCGTGGCGATCACGTTGCCGCCCGCGATGCAGCTCACCGTGGCGCCCGAAACATAGCCATCGATCACCGCACCGGCGATCGATTGCGGCGCGACCGCCGGCGGGGGCGTGCCGCCACCGCCGCCGCCACCACCACCACAGGCCACCAGTGCGGAGGCCAGCGCGGCAAGCGTCAGGGGACGAACGAAGAAATGGGGTCGACGCGATGCCGACAGGGTGGAAGCACCTGGAATCATGAATCTCACTCGCATCAAGGTCCGAAACAGATTGGCCGGCCGATTCTTTCGAAGCCGTGCGTTGCGGGGATGTTAGTGCAGATGAGAGGCGTTGGACCCGATATAGCGACGTACGGTCGATACATCTGTTGTGGACGAACACCGGAACCCATGCCGATTGCCCGAAATGTTGTAGCGCGCGCTGCGGCGATCGATCGATATTCCACCGCAATCGGGTGAGAAGAACCGGAACAAACCGCCGACGCCACCACAGCGTGCGACGCTTGGTCCACAATTCGGGCCGGAGCGAAGAGGGAAATACCGACCGATGTCATTGCCGCAGCACCTGACCGACACATTCATGACGTTCCTGCCGGTCGCGATATTCGCGGCAGTCGTTTTCCTGATCCTCATCGGGCCGGTGGCGGCACTGATGAGCCGTTTCGGATGGCTCGACCGCCTCGAGCGGCCCAGCCATCGCAATGCGCACGCCGTTGCCGTGCCGATCGTGGGCGGGGTGGGGGTGGTGCTCGCGGTACTCACGGTGGGCATCTGGACCACGGTGGCGCCAGGCGGGCTGGGCATCGTCCCGGAGGCATTCGGCATGAGCGAATCCTGGCAGCTCGATCTTGCGGCGGGCGCATCGCTCGTCTTCATCGTGGCCCTGCTCGATGACCGCAAACCGATCCGCGCGCGATGGCGATTCATCGCCCAGGCGCTGGCGGTGATGGTCGCCGTTGGCGGCGGTACCTACATTGCCAGCCTCGGCGAGCTGCTCTGGGCCGCCGAGATCCCGCTGCCTCTCTGGTTCGCGGTGCCCTTCACCGTCTTCAGCGTGTGCGGCGTGATCAACGCGCTCAACATGATCGATGGCGCCGACGGCCTGGCCGGCGGGCTCGCCCTGATCGCCATGGGCTGGTTCGCGCTAGCGCTGGCATTGGTCGCCGGTACCGAACCAGAAGCCACCACCCTGCTGCCGCTGGCGTTTGCCCTGGCCGGGGCACTGGCCGGCTTCCTGCTGCTGAATCTGCGCGCACCCTGGCGAGCAAAGGCCTCGATCTTCATGGGCGACAGCGGCAGCATGACGCTCGGATTCGTCCTCGCCTGGCTTGCCGTGCACCTCACGCAGGACTATGGCGAAGCCGGCCCGCCCCCGGTGCTTGCGCTATGGGTGCTGGCCGTGCCGCTGGCCGACACGATCTCCTGCATGCTGCGCCGGGCCGCGCATGGTGCGAGGCTCACGGCACCCGACCATCGTCATCTGCACCACCTGCTGCCCACCATCGGGCTGTCGATCCGCAGATCGGTGGTGATCATCCTGGCCGTGGCCCTGCTGTTGGGGGGCCTGGGGATCCTCGGCTGGCGGCTTGGTGTGCCCGACTGGGTGATGTTCTGGGGGTGGGTGGGGCTGTTCGGGGCCTACCACCATGCGGCGCTGCGGTTCTGGGCGGGGCAGCCGACGGATGGGCTCAGCATGCCTTCCACCACGGAGCTGGCGAGTCAATGAGTCTGGTACCTGCGGAGGGAGTCAGACGCCTGTAGCCGCCGGTACGATTGCGCGTGGACAAGGCTCAACGGCTGATGAGCCTGCCCAATGGCCGATGCGTCGGTGCAATGGCGGACCGCCACCGGCGCCATCAATATCGGGACATGTCGCGCAGCCCCGATGCCGCCTACAAGCTGCTGTTCTCCACCCGCGAGATCGTCCGCGACCTGATCACGGGCTTCATCGCCGACCCGTGGCTGAGCGGGCTCGATCTCGGCACGCTCGAGAAGGTACCCACCAACTTCGTCGACCGGCGTCTCCATCAGCGTACCGCCGACGTGGTGTGGCGGGTGCGCACCGGCGAACAGGGCTGGACCTACCTGTACCTGCTGATCGAGTTCCAGAGCCGCTCGGACCACTGGATGGCGGCGCGGGTGATGGGCTATGTGGCGCTGCTCTGGCAGGACCTGCTGCGGCGCGACGAGACCTTGCGGCGGCGTCGCAAGCTTCCCCCGGTGATACCGGTGGTGGTCTACAACGGCCTGAAGCCGTGGCGCGCGGCCACCGATGTCAGCGAATTGCTCGCGCCCGTATCCGATGGCCTTTCCGTCCACCTGCCCCGGATGAAGTACCTGCTGATCGACCAGAGCCGCTTCGACGAGGCGCAGCTGCGCCCGATGCGCAACCTCCTGGCCGCGGTGATGCGGCTCGAGCGCCCATCGGGGCGCGCGGCGCTGCTCGATGCCGTCGCCGATCTGCGCCGCTGGGTGACTGGAACGCCGGAACTGGAGCGGGTATTCTCGGAATGGATTCGTGCGATGTTCACCGACAGCCCCGCGCTGGCCGACAACGCGAACCTCGATCTGCAGGAGACGGACATGGGACTCAGGGAGACGCTGAAGATCTGGCGACAGGAAGACCGGGCGGAGGGGCGGCAGGAAGGCGAGGCGCTGCTGCTTCAGCGGCTGCTGGGCAAACGCTTCGGGCCGCTACCCTCGGCGATCGTCGAGCGCATCGCTTCGGCTTCTGCGGCAGAGATCGAGACCTGGGGTGAACGGGTGCTCGATGCCGGCTCGCTCGACGAGGTGTTTTCGGACTGAAGCACGGGCGGGCATGACCGCCGTGCCCGCCTGAGCTTTCGGGCGCCTACTTGTAGTAGCTCGCACCGTACTTGGCGTAGCCTGTGTAATCCCCGTAGTAACGCTCGGCCTTCTGGTGGTCGTGGCCGTTCAGGGCGATGCCGAACAGGCGTACATCGGCATCCCTGATCCGCCGGATGTTCTTTCGTGCCAGCGACACGGGCGTCTTGCCGGCCTCCACGACATAGACCAGGCCGGTGGCATTGCTCCCGATGACGAGTGCATCCGATACCAGCTGCAGGGGCGGACAGTCGATCACGATGAGGTCGTATTGCGCGCGCAATACCGCCAGCGTCTCCCGGAAGCGATCGGTAGTCAGCAGTTCGAGCGGATTGGGCGGCAACTTGCCGGCGGTCAGCACCCTCAGGCCGGCGCCTTCCAGCGGCTTGATGGCATCGGCGCCCACCGAGTGCGTCAGCAGTTCCGTCAGGCCGACTTCAGCTTCGGGCAGCCCGAGTCGCTTCGCGAGCACCGGCCGGCGCAGGTCTCCGTCGATCAGCAGCACCCGCCTCGTCTGGCTCTGGGCCTGCGCAAACTTCACCGC
>JBAYOD010000051.1:0-16564 GCA_041678445.1 Burkholderiaceae bacterium
CCTGATGAACATAGCGCGGTGGAACCACCCCTTCCCATCCCGAACAGGACCGTGAAACGCCGCAGCGCCGATGATAGTGAGCACCTCGCTCGTGAAAGTAGGTCACCGTCAGGCAATCCGTAAACAGAAAAGCCACCCCAAAAGGGTGGCTTTTCTGCTTTCCACACCAACACAACAACAACACTCACAACCCGCTTCGCTACGGATGACGGCTTGTGAGCGGATGACCGACGCCTATAGAATGCCCCGAGCACACACCCGTGCGATGGTCGCTCGACCCGCTCCCCGGCGGACGAGAGCAGGCGATCAGTGATCGGAAGGTACTTTGGGAGACAGGAGATGGAAATTTCAGGTGGTCGCGCCACGAAATGGCTCGGCGCAGCGCTGGTTGCACCGCTGATGGTATTCACTCAAGCCAGTCTGGCCCAGTCGGATTCCCAGTCGGGGCCGATCGTCTGGCGCATGGCCACTTCGTGGCCGGAGAAGCTGCCGTTGCTGCACGAAGCGGCTGCGGATTTTGCACAGTCGGTGACCAAGGCATCCGGCGGACGCCTGGTGATCGAACTGGTCGGCCCCTCCCAGCACGGCATTCCCGGCGATCTGCTCAAGGCAGTCGAGGAGGGGCGTTTCGACGCCGCGCATACGACGGCCCACTACTACGCCAAGCAGGTCCCGGCGATCGACTTCTTCACCACCATTCCGTTCGGCCTGACGGCCACGGAGAACTACGCCTGGCTGCTCGAAGGAGGCGGTCAGGCGCTGTTCGAGTCGGTCCTGGCGCCGCACGGGGTACTGCCGATGGCCGTCGGCAACAGCTCCGTGCAGATGGGCGGCTGGTTCGCCAAGGAGATCCGGACTCCGGAGGATCTCAAGGGCGTGCGCATGCGCATTTCCGGCTTTCCGGGCCGGGTGATGGCGCGGCTGGGCGCAACCCCGGTCGGCATGCCGATCGGGCAGATCATCCCGGCCTTCGAGGCCAAGCAGATCGACGCGGCGGAAGTCGTCGTGCCGGCGCTCGACATGGCCTTGCCGCTGGAGAAGTTCGCGCCGCAACAGTATGAGCCCTGGCACGAGCCGGATGCCGTCATGCATCTGTTCATGTCGAAGAAGAAATTCGACGCCCTGCCCGAGGATCTGCAGTGGATCGTTCGCCAGAGCGGGCACGGCGCGGCCTTGCGTAGCATTGCCCGCGGGCTGAATCAGAACTCCGACGCCCTGCGTCAGCTGGAAGCGCGCGGCTCGGTCACCCGGCCGTGGCCACCCGAGGTGCTGAAGGCCCTGCAGACGGCTACGGAGCAGGAGATCGCGGCCATCACCGATCCTGACTCGAAACGGGTTGTCGACAGCCTGTTGGCCTACAAGGCCAAGATCGGCTCGTACAGCCAGCGGACGATCGGGGCGGTTCTGGGCTCACGTTGAGCCAGTGGCTTATCCGAGGCCAGTGGCTCATCTGAGCCGGTGGACTTCCAGGCCTGAGACGCTCGGCGCGTCGTTGCCCCAGGATTGCCGGATGTAGGTCGCCACGGCGGCGACCTCATCCGGGCCCAGCGTCTGGACGAAGGGCGGCATGCCGAAGGGGCGCGGATTGCCCGGCGTCGCCGGGGCAAAGCCGCCTTTCAGGATCGTCTGGATGACGTTGGTCGCCATCGACAGCGTGACGGCCCGGTTGCCGGCCAGCGCCGGATAGATCGAGGCGACGCCGCGGCCATCGTCGCCATGGCAGGCGGCGCAGTGGGTCGCGTACAGCTGCCCGCCGAACTCCAGCACCGGCAGCGATGCGACGCTCTGGGAGTCGTTCGCCTGGCTGCGTACGGGCAGATCCTTCAGATAGCTGGCGATCGCCACCAGGTCGGCTGCGTCGAGATGGCTGGTGCCGGTTGCAACGACTTCGGCCATCGGGCCCGCCACCGTTGCCGAGTTCGTCGTACCGTCACGCAGCAGCTCGACGATCTGTTCATGCGGCCATTCCTGGAGGCCGGCTTCTCGCGGGTCGGTCAGCGACGGGGCATACCACGACGCGTTCTCGATCATCTCACCGCTCAGCGTCGCGTCTTCCCGCTCGGCGCCGAAGGCATTGCGCCCGGTGTGGCAGGCCGAGCAATGGCCGAGGCCTTCGACCAGGTAGCGGCCCCGGTTCCAGCTCGCGTCCCGGCCAGGATCGTCTGCCTGGTTGCCTGCCTTGAAGAACAAGGTCCGCCAGATTGCGAGCGCGGCCTGGGTATCGTACGGAAAGCGCAGCGCGTGTTCGCGGTTGGCGGCCTTCACCGACGGCAGGCTTTGCAGATAGGCGAACAGCGCATCGGAATCTTCCCGCGTCACGCGTGTGAAGTTCGGGTAGGGAAAGGCCGGGTACAGCATCCGGCCGTCCTTCGAGCGGCCC
Source organism: Burkholderiaceae bacterium (assembly GCA_041678445.1). Lineage (GTDB taxonomy): Bacteria > Pseudomonadota > Gammaproteobacteria > Burkholderiales > Burkholderiaceae_E > Zeimonas. The sequence goes on from JBAYOD010000051.1 coordinate 2,381, forward strand.
TCGTGCATGGCCTGCCAGAAGGCCTGGGCCGACCAGTCACCGATGCCGGTTTCAGCATCCGGGGTGATGTTCGATGCGTAGATCGCCCCGAAGGGCGTGGCGATGGCACGGCCGCCGGCATAGGCGGGACCGCCCTGGCGAGTGTGGCAGCCGACGCAGTTGCCGGCGCGCGCGAGGTAGGCGCCCCGGACGATGATCGGGTCACTGCCTGTCGCCGAAGAGGCTGATGAGCCCGGCGCAGGGTCGGTGTCCGTTGCAGAGGCGGCCGATGCTTCGCCGCTGCCGCAGCGAATCGGCAAGGGCTCGCTGGCGGCGGACGCGTGGCGGGTGCCGGCGGGTAGTGATTGCGCCGACAGCCAGCGCGAGACGGCGGCGATTTCCTCCGGTGTCAGGCGATTGGCGATCTGCGCCATGCAATCGGGCTCGGTCGCGTGGCGCAGGCCGTTGCGCCAGGCGCCGAACTGTGCGAGCAGGTAGTCGGTAGGCAGGGCAAGCAGCCCGGGCATGGCCGGTTCGGCACCGGCCATCTTGTCACCATGGCAGGCGATGCAGGCGGGAATGTCACGCTCGGCCTGGCCCTCGAAGACGAGTTGCTCGGCAAGTTTCTGGTCGGCGGGGCTCAGGCCGTGTCGCACCGGAGGCGGGTAGGGCAGGTCGAGTCCGGCGAAGTATTCGGCGATCTCGCGCAGATAGTCGTCTGACAGGTGCAGCAGCAGGTGCTCCATGGCCGCGTAGCGGCGCAGGCCCTGCTGGAAGTTCTTCAACTGGTTGTACAGGTAGCCGGCCGGTTTGCCGGCGATCCGCGGGAAGAAGCCGCTACGGGTCGCCCGCCCTGCTTCGCCGTGGCAGCCCACGCAGGCCTGCATGCGCTGGGCGATCGTGTCTTCGACGGCTGCGGTCGCGGAAACCGTGGCGGCGGAGGAAGTCGTCCCGGCAGCCGCTTGTCGGGCTGTGGCGGATTGATGGAGGCAGGCCAGACCGATCGCTGCGGTGGCCAGGAAAACACGAATTTTCACGACGTGGACGCGAGGTTCGGAGGGGGCTGCCGTGGCTGGAGGCGGCCCGGCGGCCATGGGTCGATTCTACTCCCTCCGGGCGGAGTCGACAGGTGGCCGGGGCGATACAGCCTGGGCCGCGGCGTTCAGGAAGCCTGCATCGCCGAGTTCAGGAAGCCTGCATCACGGCATTCAGGAACTGGCGGGTGCGCTCGCTGGCAGGAGCGTTGAACAGTTGCCCGGGCGGACCCTGTTCGACGATCCGCCCGCTATCGAAGAAGCAGACCCGGTCGGCGAACTCGCGGGCGAAACCCATCTGGTGAGTCACCATCAGCATGGTCAGGTGATGGGCGGCACCCAGCTCGCGGATCACGTTGAGCACCTCGCCGCACAACTCGGGGTCCAGCGCCGAGGTCACCTCGTCGAACAGCATGACCTTTGGACGCATGGCCAAGGCGCGGGCGATCGCCACGCGCTGCTGCTGACCGCCGGAGAGCTGGGCCGGATAGTGATCGAGCTTGTCGCTCAGCCCGACCATTGCCAGCAGCTCGGCAGCGCGCTGGCGGGCTTCGTCGCGGGACAGGCCCAGCACGGTCATCGGGGCTTCCATGCAGTTCTTCACCGCGGTCATGTGCGGAAACAGGTTGAACTGCTGGAATACCATGCCGATCTGGCCGCGCATGCGCTTCAGGTGGGGGCCGTCGGCCGGTACCAGGGCACCGTTGCGTCGCATGTGGGTCAGGGGTTCGCCGTCGACGTGAATGACGCCGCCGTCGATGCGTTCGAGCGTCATCAGCGCCCGCAGGACAGTCGTCTTGCCCGACCCGGACGGACCGATGATCGCAACTTTCTCGTTTGCCGCGATCTCGAGGTCGAGCTGGTCGAGCACGACGAGATCGCCGAAGCGCTTGGTCACCTGCTCGAAGCGGACCATCGGGTGAGCGCCGGCCGGGATGGCGCCGGCCGGGATAGCGTCGGCCGACGTTCCCGGCTCGGGTCGGGGTCCGCTTGCTGTGTCGGCGCGATCAGTGGGTGGGGTCATGGCTGAGCTTGGCTCCGGTTGATTCCGGAGCGCCGCTGAAGTTGTCGTTCGACGCGCCGGATCAGGGCTGCGGACAGCAGGCTGAAAACCAGGAAGAACACGCCGACCAGGGTGATCGGCTCGGTATAGCGGAAGCTTTCGGAGCCGAGGATCTTGGCCATCTGCATCAGCTCGGTGACGGCGATCGCCGACAGCAGCGGCGTCTCCTTGAACAGGGCGACCAGATAGTTGCCCAGTGCAGGCACCACCGGGGGAATTGCCTGCGGCAGGATGATGTCGCGAAAAGTAGTCCAGGGCGAAAGGTTGAGCGCGATCGACGCTTCCCATTGTCCCTTGGGAACGTTCTCCAGCCCGGCGCGGTAGACCTCCGAGCAGTAGGCGCCGTAGTGCAGGCCCAGCGCCAGGATGCCGGTCGGCAGGGCATCGAGCTGCACGCCGACTTCGGGCATGACGTAGTAGAGAAAGAAGATCTGGATCAGCAGCGGGGTGGAGCGGATGAACTCGACCACGGCCGTGTTCGCCCGACGCAGCCAGCGGGGGCCGGTCATCCGGCCGATCGCGAACGCCAGGCCGAGGATCAGCGCCAGCACGAAGCCCCCCAGGGTAGCCTGCACCGTCATGATGGAGGCTGCGCCGAGGATGGGCAGGATCTCGATCGCGTAAGCCCAGTCCCAGACGGCGCCGTTCATGCCACCCTCCCGCGGCGCAGGCCCCGTGCCGCCCGGCGCTCGAGCGCACGCATGCCGGCAGTGATCGTCAGCGAGATCGCCAGGTAGATCAGCAGCACCATGCCGAAGATTTCGGTGGTGCGCAGGGTGTTCTGGTTGAGCTGCTGGGCCTTGAAGGCCAGATCGGACAACGTGATCAGCGAGACCAGCGAGGTCGCCTTGAGCAGTTCGATGAGCAGGTTGCCCCAGGGTGGAATCATGGCGACCAGCGCCTGCGGCAGGATGATCCGGCGCAGCGCCTGCAAGCGGCCGAGGTTCAGGGCGGTGGCGGCTTCCCACTGGCTGGAGGGCACTGCGTTGATCGCGCCGCGCACGACCTCGGCGCCGTAGGCGCCGACGTTGAGCCCGAGCCCGATGATGCCGACGGTCAGCGATGAGAGCGTGATACCGAAGTGCGGCAGCACGAAGAACAGCCAGAACAGCTGGACCAGTGCCGAAGTGCCTCGGAAGGTCTCGATGTAGGCGACGGCCAGCCAGCGCAGCGGGCGTGGCCCGTAGAGCCGGCAGATCGCGGCGATCACGGCCGTGACGATTGCGACGAGCGTGCCGCCGGCAGCCACCTGCAGCGTGATCCAGGTGCCGCGCAGGAGTTCGGGAATCAGTTCGTACAGGCTGCTGCCCCGACGCGCCGCTTTACTCGCCGGCGCAGTGCTGCGCCGCGGTTTTCTCGGGCAGGTTCGAACGGTCGAAACCGAACTCGGCAACCATGGCCAGGTGCTCGTCGCTGCCGATGAACTGGCGCAGCACCTCATTGACCGCGTCGCGCAGCGCCGTGTCTTCCGGCCGGAAACCGAACGAGCCTTCGCCACGGTACGAGCGCCCCTCATGCACGAAGGTGAAGGGTTCGGCCCGTTCGATGCTGTCGTCCTTGGAGGCCAATTCGCCTGCGGTCAGCGAAGTGAAGGCCGCCGCCGGCACCCGGCCGGACTTGACCGCGGCGATCGCCGAGGCGAAGTCCGGCACCACCAGCTGGTCGCTGCGCCGCATGCCGGCCACCCGGGCGTGATCGATCTCGGCAGTACCGGCCACGAAAGCGATCTTCTGCTTGCGCTCGATGGCATCGCGGTAGCGGTGCAGGCCTTGCGGATTGCCGGCCTGGGTCACCAGCGCCTCGCCGACTCCGTAAGTCGGATTCGCGAAGGCGATCTGCGCGCAGCGCTTGGGCGTGATGTACATCGAGGCGACGATCGCATCGAAGCGGCCGGCTTTCAGCCCCGGGATCAGCGAACCCCATTCGGTCAGCACGCCGTCGACCTGCGCCACACCGAGTTCCTTCATCACGTGCCGGAACACGGTCGGAGACTCGCCGGTCAGCTGGCCGGCAGCGGTTGCGAAAGCAAACGGCGCCTCGTTGGCGAAGCCCACGCGGATGAATCCCTGGCGGCGGATGCGCTCGAGCGTGGTTTCGGCCTGCACGAAGCGTGCCGGCAGCAGCAGGCTCGCCCCCAGGCCGGCCAGCAGCAGGCGGCGGGTCGGTTGGCGCGGTTTCATCTCGTTCACCTCCTGGCCAGATCGGCCGCCGGTGTGAAGTCGGTGCGCTCGGCAATGAAGTCGGGGCGCGGCGCCAGGCCGCAGAATGGCTCGACCGGGCGGTTATCCTGGCTGTTGTAGACCACGAAGATGTTGCTGCGCGGCATCGGCGTGATGTTCGAGTTCGAGCCGTGCATCACGTTGCACTCGAAGAAGGTGACCGATCCGGTCGGGCCGGTCGGGGCGATGATGCCGAACTCCCCGACCAGGCGGGCCAGGGCCGCATCGTCGGGTACGCCGACTTCCTGGCGCTTGAGCGAGGACTTGTAGTTGTCCTGTGGCGTGCTGCCCGCGCACGAGACATAGCGCTGGTGTGAGCCCGGCACGATCATCAGCGGACCGTTGTGGGGGGTGTTCGGCGTCAGGCTGATCGAGCAACTCACCATGCGCATCGCCGGGATGCCGTCCTCGACGTGCCAGGTTTCGAAGTCGGAGTGCCAGTAGAACTCCTTGCCCCGGAAGCCGCCCTTGTAGTTGATGCGTGACTGGTGGATGTAGACATCGCTACCCAGCAGCTGGCGGGCGATCGCCACGAGCCGGGGGTGGCCGCACAACTGGCGCAGCACCGGGTTGCTCTTGTGGATCGCGAAGATCGAGCGCAGCTCCTGGCTGTCGGGCTCGACGATCGCTTCGGCCATCTGTTTGACGGCGTCATCCTGGCGCAGCGTCTGCAAGGCGTCGAGACAGCCCTGCAGTTCTTCGGCTGAGAGCAGGTGCTCGAAACTCAGGTAGCCGTTGGCTTCATAGAACTTCAGCTCGGCGTCGGTCAGCGGCCCGTCGCCGGCGCTGCCGTAGACGATCGGATCGTCGCGATCGACGATCCGTGCCCGGTCGCCGGTGCGCGAAGGGTAGCGGTCTGCGATGCTGGCCGGCTGGCGGGTCGGCGCAGCGGGGTTCAGCGCGGTCATCTTGAGAACTCCTTGTCAGTTCGATACGGGGTAGGCACCCGTCTCGTCATGGACCTCGCGGCCGGTCAGCGGCGGGTTGAAGACGCAGACCATCCGCATGTGCGTTCCCTTGTTGGCACGCAGGATGTGCTTGTCGTGTTCGTTCAACGCATACAGCGTGCCGGGGCGGATGTCGTGAGTCTGGCCGGTTGCGAGATCGGTGATCTGGCCTTCGCCTTCGATGCAGTACACGGTCTCGAGATGGTTCCGGTAGTGCATCGTGAGTTCGGCGCCCGGCTTGATGAGGGTGTCGTTCACCGAATAGCCCATGCCGGCGTCCTTGTAGATCAGGCGGCGCGCAGTCCAGCCTTCGGTGTCGACATCGGCGTCGGTGCCGATCACGTCGTCCAGATGTTTGACGATCATTGCGGTGCTTTCTCCCTGATGGATGGTCGTGTCTTCAGGCCGATGGTCGTGTCTTCAGGCAGCTTCACGGGCAACCTGCCGGCGCAGCTCCTGGCCGAGGATGGCTTCGAGACTCGCTTCGATGATGTCCAGGCCGGTGCCCAGCTCGGCTTCACTGATCGTGAGGCTGGGCAGCAGCTTCAGGACCTGATCGTCGATGCCGGCCGTTTCGATCACCAGGCCGCGTTCGAAGCACTGCTTCGAAATCCTGCCGGCGAGTGTGGCGTCTTCGAACTCCAGGCCGTGGATCAGGCCGCGCCCGCGTACCGTGGCCGGTACGCCGAGTTTTTCGACCATGCCCCACAGCCGTTTGCGCACCAGCGCTTCCTTGTGGGTCACGGCCCGGGTCAGGGTGTCGTCGCGCCAGAACTGCTCGAGTGCGGCCGTTGCCGTCACGAAGGCAGGGCAGTGGCCGCGGAAGGTGCCGTTGTGTTCGCCGGGTGTCCACTGGTCGAGCTCCGGCTTGATCAGCACCAGCGCCAACGGCAGGCCGTAGCCGGACAGGGATTTCGACAGGGTGACGATGTCGGGTGCGATGCCGGCTTCTTCGAAGCTGAAGAAGCGACCGGTGCGGCCGCAGCCGACCTGGATGTCGTCGACGATCAGGACGATGCCGTGGGCCGCGGTGATCTCGCGCAGGCGCTTGAGCCAGGCTACGCTGGCGACGTTGACGCCGCCCTCGGCCTGAACGGTTTCGACGATGACTGCCGCCGGAATCTCCAGGCCGCTGCCGTTGTCGACCAGCATCGCTTCGAGATAGTCGAGGGTGTCGACATCCTGGCCCAGGTAGCCGTCGAACGGCACCGAGGCGGCATGACTGAGCGGCACGCCGGCGCTGGCCCGCTTGAAGCCGTTGCCGGTCACTGCCAGCGAGCCCAGCGACATGCCGTGGAAGGCGTTGGTGAAGCTGACGACGTCACGCCGGCCGGTGACCTTGCGCGCCAGCTTGAGGGCAGCCTCGACCGCGTTGGTGCCGGTCGGGCCGGGGAACTGCAGCTTGTACGACAGGCCGCGGGGAGCGAGGATCAGGTCGTTGAAGCGGCGGATGAAGGTTTCCTTGGCCACGCTGTACATGTCGAGCGTGTGCGTGATGCTGTCTGCCGACAGGTAGTCGATCAGGGCCTGCTTGATCGGCTCCGGGTTGTGACCGTAGTTCAGCACGCCTGCGCCGCTGAAGAAGTCGAGATGGCGCTTGCCGTCCTGGTCGGTCATCCACGCCCCCTTGGCGTGGGCGAAGACTGCGGGAAAACTGCGGCAATAGCCGCGGACTTCCGATTCGTGGGTTTCGAAAGTGTTCATGCTCGTGTCCTCATGGTGAGTGTCTTTCGGGATCGCCGAAGCCGGAAACGGGTTCCAGGGTCGGTGATCGTCGGGCACCGGTTTGTTCACGGATTGCCGGCGCATGTCGGAATGCCTGCGACTCAGGCCGCGTGCATCAGCCTGCGAGGCGCGCCCGCGGCAAACGGCCCGATCCGCAACAGGGGTTCGGGTGGGTGGTCGACCGGGAAATCGGCAGAGTCGAAGTGCGGCACCTCAGTGCAGCCGACGCCGTGCAGCCGCGCGAAACCGGTGAACAGTGCGCGGGAGGCTTCGTTGCCGGGAGAGACCGTGGCCGTGAGCCAGCGGCAGTCCTGCAAGGCGGGCAGGGCCCGCCATTCATCGAGCAGTCGGCGGCCGAGTCCCTGGCCGCGCAGTGCCGGCAGTACGCCGACCTGCCAGACGAAAGCATGGTCCGGATGGCGGGGGGGCCGGTAGCCGATCACCGTGCCCACCAGGTCGCCATCGTATTCGGCAACCAGACAGGTGTCGCCGAAGTCGGTGGCGAACACCAGATAGAAGTATGCGGAATTGAGTTCCAGTGTGCCCGTGGCTTTCACCAGCCGCCAGAGGGCGGCCCCATCGGCGGGGCAGGCGGTACGAAACTGAAGACGAAGATCCTGACGTGCGGTACTTGGGTCCGTATCGGTCATGCGTGCTCGGGCCGGCGGCGCCTGGGTGGTCTCCTGCGCCCGGCCGGGCGGCACTGCATGCGCACCGTTCCGGCCTGCCCCTTACGGGGACCTGCCTCCGTTTTCCTGAGAAGGAACGGAGTATAACACGATAGATTTGATCAAATATGATTTGTTCAAATCAAACTGACCAGGAGAGGCCGACCGACTGCAATGACGGGAGAAGCTCAATGGCCGACAGGCGGCTTCAGGCGATTGTCGGCGGCGAAGCCGGCCAGATGCTGGACGAGGTCCGAGGTCAGCCGGGGCAGTTCGATGTCGGTGCGGTGCACGATCTGCATCTCGCGGGTTGCCCAGGGATCGGTCAGTCCGATGATCCGCAGCCCCATCGTGCGGGCATGACGCTGGGCCGATGAGCGGGGAATGACGCCGATTCCCACGCCGGCTTCGACCAGCAGGCAGATCGATTCGAAGCTGCCCACCTGGATCCGGAACTCGAGCTGGTGACCCAGCGCCCGGGCCAGCGGCGGCAGAAAGCGGGCCAGCGCGCTGTCCTCGGGCAGTGAGATGTGCGGGTCGTCGAGCGTCTGCAGGAAACTGGTCTGCGTGACCCCGGCCAGGCGGTGTCCGGGCGGGACGACGACGACCAGCTTGTCGGTGGCGAACGGATGGCTGGCCAGGCCCTGGGTGTCGACATTGCCGGCCACGATGCCGATGTCGGCACGCGCCTCATTGATGTCGGCGATGATGTCCTGGCTGAGCCGCTCGCGCAGGTCGATGTTGACGCCTGACTGGTTCGCCAGGAAGCTGGCCAGTGCCATCGGCAGTGCGCTGTTGATCGAGGTCGTGTTGGCGAGGATGCGGATATGGCCTTTCAGGCCGGCTGCGTAGTCGGTGAGGTCGCACTTCAGATGCTCGACCTGCTGCAGGATCCGGCGCGCATGCTGCAGGAAGGCCTGGCCGGCCGGATTGAGTTCGACGCCGTGTGCCTTGCGGTAGAGCAGCTTGGAGCCGATGTTCGTCTCCAGTTGCTTGATGCGGGTGCTGGCGGCTGCCAGCGAGATGCAGGCGCGCTCCGCGCCCCTGCGCAGATTGGACGCCTCGGCAACGAAGACAAAAAGCCGGAGGTCGAACAGATCGAAGTGCATGCTTCGATTATCCGGCATCCGGCGCGGGATTGGCGGGCACCCGGGCGGGTGGCTCAGTGTCCGTCTTCGAGTTCGACCTCCATCGACAGCAGGAAGCGTGCGACGCAGACGTAGAAACTGGCCGTCAGCGTCAGCTCGACGATCGCTGCCTCATCGAAACCCTGCTCGCGCAGGGCTGCGATGCATTCGGCCGAGGCAGCGGGCCCGGCCGTGACTTCCTGCGCCAGGCGCAGGACGGCACGCTCCTGTGCGTCGAAGCAAGCGGCGTTCTCCCAGTCGGCAATCGAGTCGATCTGTTCCTGCGTGACGCCGGCGGTCAGGGCCATCGACGTGTGGTGCACCCACTCGTAATGGGCCCCCGAGACCTGGGCGCCCCGCAGGATCAGCAGTTCGCGCAGCCGCCGCGGCGTCCTGGCATCCAGGCGCAGCGGCCAGGCGAAGTCCAGCCAGGCTCGCAGCATTGCGGGTGCGTGGCCGATCACACGGTACAGGTTGGGAACTCGTATGCCGCGCGCACGGACTTCCTCGAACATCGCGGCCAGGGCCGGATCCTCGGGCTGCGCGGGAATCATGGGGAGACGGGTCATTGCTCGGTGTCCTCGTCGGCCGTTACTGGACCTTGGCGCCCGAGGCCTTGACGATCGGCCCCCACAGCTTGTATTCGTCGTCGATCATCTGTGCCATTTTCCCGGCGCTGCCGCCGACGATCTCGTAGCCGAGGTCTTTCATCCGGTTGACGAAGGACGGCGACTCGACCGCCTGCTGGCCAGCCGCATTCAGCCGCTCGGTGATGGCTGCGGGCGTGCCGACCGGGACGGCCAGCCCGAACCAGGCGCCGGAGCGGTAGCCGGCGACGCCGAGTTCTTCCATGGTTGCCAGATCGGGCAGCGAGGGGGCCCGGGTCGCGCCGGTCGTGGCCAGCGCGCGCAGCTTGCCGGAGCGGATGTGCGCGATCGCCGACGGAATGTTGTCGAACATCATGTCGACCTGGCCGCCCATCAGATCGGTGACGGCCGGTCCGCTGCCGCGATAGGGAACGTGCGTGATGTCGAGCCCGAGCATGTGCTTGAACATTTCGCAGGACATGTGGATCGACGAACCGGAGCCGCTCGATGCGCAGGTGAGCTTGCCTGGATTGGCCTTGGCCAGGGCGACCAGTTCGTCGACCGAATGGGCTTTCACCGACGGATTGACGACCAGGACGTTGCCGAACGACGCCAGCGCGATGACCGGAACCAGATCCTTGTTCGGATCGTAGTTCAGCTTGCTGTACAGGAAAGGCGTGATGCCGTGCGTGCTGCTCGCCGTGACCAGCACCGTATAGCCATCGGGCGCTGCGCGGGCTGCCATCTCGGAACCGAGGTTGGCGCCGGCACCCGGCCGGTTATCGACGATCACCGACTGGCCGAGGATCCTGGTCAGCTCTTCAGCGGTTGCCCGGCCGATGATGTCGGTTGCGCCGCCCGGGGCGTACGGGACGATCAGCCGGATCGTCTTGGTCGGATAGTTCTGAGCCTGGGCGGCTTGGGGCAGCGTGGCGACCGCGGACAGGGCAAAGGCAGCGGCCAGCGCGAGCGAGGTGCGGCGTTCCATCGTGTTGTCTCCTGGAGGAAGGGGCGGCCCGCGGAGCAGGCCGGCCGGTGAAACCGTTCCTGCGCGAAGGTTTGTCGGGCTTCTCTGCGCAGGGGCGGCTTGGACGGCAATGTTAGCGCAGTACCGGGCGCCGCCTTCGGGGATTTGCCTCCGACCGGAACCTGCTCAGGCGGTAGCGGCCGGGGCTGGGCACGGCACGGGCCTACACGACACCTTGTGCAATCATGGCATCAGCCACTTTCACGAAGCCGGCGATGTTGGCGCCCGCGACATAGTCGACGCTGCCGTCACGACCCTTGCCCTGGCCGTGTTCGAGGCAGGCGGCATGGATCGACGACATGATTGCGCGCAGCCGGCGATCGACTTCCTCGCGGGTCCAGGACAGCCGGAGTGCGTTCTGGCTCATCTCCAGCCCCGAGACGGTGACGCCGCCGGCGTTGGCTGCCTTGCCGGGGGCGAACAGCACGCAGGCTTCGCGGAACACCTGGACGGCGTCGAGCGTGGCCGGCATGTTGGCGCCTTCGGCCACGCAGTAGCAGCCGTTCTTGACCAGCATGCGGGCATCGTCGGCGCTGATCTCGTTCTGCGTGGCGCAGGGCAGGGCGATGTCGCAGGGGATGTGCCAGGGCGTGTGCTCGGGCAGATAGGTGTAGCCGTGTTCCTGGGCGAAGTCGGCGATGCGCCCGCGGCGCACTTCCTTGAGCTCGACCAGGGCGAGCCAGTCCTCGTCGGTCAGTCCGCAGGGGATATGGACGGTACCGGTCGAATCCGACAAGGCGATGACGCGGGCCCCCAGGTGCATGGCCTTCTGGGCCGCATACTGGGCAACGTTGCCCGAACCGGAGACGATGACGCGCATGCCTTCGAGCGACTCGTTGCGCCGCTTCAGCATGTCCTCGGCGAAATAGACGGTGCCGTAGCCGGTGGCTTCGGGGCGGATCAGGCTGCCGCCGAAGGGGATGCCCTTGCCGGTCAGCACGGAACTGAACCTGCCCTCGAGCTTCTTGTACATGCCGAACATGTAGCCGACCTCGCGTCCCCCCACGCCGATGTCGCCGGCCGGCACGTCGACGTCGGCACCGATGTGTCGATGCAGTTCGGCCATGAACGACTGGCAGAAGCGCATGACCTCGTTGTCGCTGCGCCCTTTCGGGTCGAAGTCGGCACCGCCCTTGCCCCCGCCCATCGGCAGGGTGGTCAGCGAGTTCTTGAAGGTCTGCTCGAAGGCCAGGAACTTCAGGATGCTCAGGTTCACCGAAGGGTGGAAGCGGATGCCGCCCTTGTACGGGCCGATCGCGCTGTTCATCTGCACCCGGAAGCCCCGGTTGACATGCACCTGGCCACGATCGTCGACCCAGGGCACGCGGAACATGACCACCCGTTCCGGTTCGGCCAGGCGCTCGAGCAGCGCGTCGCGCCGATACTTCGGGTTGGCTTCGATGAACGGCCAGATGCTTTCGAAGACTTCCTTGACCGCCTGATGGAACTCCGGTTGGGCCGGATCCCGTGCCTTCAGCCGTTCCAGGAATTCCGGAAGTGACGTTTGACCGTCGAAGCTCGGCTTGAGGGCACGGATATCGGACATGATGTTGACTACCGGTTGAAGTAAATCGGGACGCGAAATCTAGCACGCGGACATCGTTTTCGGCACGGTCGGTCGGCGCAGGAGCTTGATCGGATCGGCTCGGAATGCATCAAAGAGACCCCCGGCGCAGCGGTGCTGGCAGGTGTCGTCGATGGCGGTCGAGCATGCTGAGACACCAATAATGCCAGCCGCACGGGCACTGGTACAGATGGTGCGAACTTGGTGTATCCTTGCCGGACCGGTTCCTCGCAGACGGTGGTCGGGCTTTGTCCAACGCGCCACCATTCATTGCAGGTACACACCGTCTACCGCAGGCCCATGTTTCCCGGCAGACCCGTCGCCGCCATCCGATCGCGGCCCGGCTGCCAGACGGTCAGCCCTCGCAGGCGGCGTTGCAACGCTTGAGACATGTCGTCCGACGCCTGGCCTGGTCCGGCGGTCCGACGTTTCCGAACTGATCCGAACTGAATTCCGCGCACGGGCGAACCCGTCGATGAACACTCACGAAGCCAAGATCGTGATCGAAGCCGCGCTGCTTTGCGCACAGCAACCGCTGACCATTGCAGAATTGCGGAAACTGTTTGCCGATGAAATCGGTGCCGATACCGTGCGGGCCCTGCTCGAGGATCTGCGGGTCGACTGGAACGGGCGGGGCATCGGGCTGGTTGCGCTGGCCAGTGGCTGGCGTTTCCAGACCATGCCGACGATGGCGCCCTTCCTGGAGCGGCTGAATCCGGAGAAACCGCCCCGCTACTCACGTGCGGTGCTCGAGACGCTGGCCATCATTGCCTACCGGCAGCCGGTCACGCGTGGCGACATCGAGGAGATCCGCGGGGTCACCGTGTCGTCGCAGATCATCCGGACGCTGGAAGATCGCGGCTGGATCGAAGTGATCGGTCACAAGGAAGTCCTGGGCCGGCCTGCGCTGTTCGGGACGACGCGGCGCTTTCTCGACGACCTCGGCCTGCGGGCGCTGTCGGAACTGCCGCCGCTCGAAACCCCCGCCGGCGGTGACCAACCGCGGGATGACCAACCGCGAGACGACGAACCGCGGGATGACCAACCGCAGGATGTTCCGGATGGCGAGACGATCCGGATGAATGAAGAACCCAAGAGGGAACCTTGAGCAACGAATCCCCCCGAAACGAAGTCCAGGCGGCAGCGGCTGCCGAAGCTGAAGTCCGCGAGCCGGTTGCGGCCGACGGCGGCGCTGCCTCGAACGATGGCGAACGCGGTCCCCGGACACCGCGATCGATCTTCAACCGCCGGCGTGGCCAGCGCCACCGCAACCGGCCACCGGCCGAGGAGCGGCCGGTCGACGGTGCGGCCCAGCCTGCCGAGGGCGGACCACCGGCCGATGCGGTCGGAGCCGCCGGGCAGGGCCAGCGGCGCCCGCGCAAGGGGCGTGGCAAGCGTAGTGACGGGGGCGGTCATGACGGGGGCGCCGCCCGCGATGGCGGCGCTTCCCGCGATGCCGATACCGGCGCCCAGGCGGACACGTCCGGCCAGCCGGGGCGGCGACCCCGGGGGGCGCGGACGCCGGTCGATCCGGATCCGCTGCCGGTGGTCGCCGATGCCGAGCGCACGGTCGGTGTCGATGCGATCGAGAACCGGCGCAGCCGTTCCTCCCAGGCCGCAGTGGTTCCCGAGGAGGATCAACCCAAACTGCACAAGGTGCTTGCCGATGCCGGCCTGGGTTCGCGGCGCGACATGGAGGAACTGATCGTGGCCGGGCGCGTGTCGGTCAACGGCCAGCCGGCCCACATCGGCCAGCGTATCGGACCGAACGACCAGGTCCGTGTCAACGGGCGCCCGGTGCAGCGGCGCAATCTGTACCAGGCGCCGCGCGTGCTGCTCTATCACAAGCCGGCCGGCGAGATCTGCACGCGCGACGACCCCGAGCACCGGGCAACGGTGTTCGAGCGCCTGCCCAAGCTCAAGGGCGCGCGCTGGGTCGCCGTGGGCCGGCTCGACTACAACACCGAGGGTCTGCTGATCTTCACGACCTCGGGCGACATCGCCAACCGGCTGATGCATCCGCGCTACGGCTGGGAGCGCGAGTACGCGGTGCGCGTGCTCGGACGGATCGACGACGCGCTGCGCACCCGGCTGCTGGAGGGTGTCGAGCTGGAAGACGGGCCGGCACGGTTCTCCGCGGTCGAGGACCTGGGGGGTGATGGCGCCAATGCCTGGTATCGGGTCGTGATCGCCGAAGGGCGCAATCGTGAAGTTCGCCGGATGTTCGATGCCGTGGGCCTGACG
>JBAYOD010000052.1:0-16422 GCA_041678445.1 Burkholderiaceae bacterium
CGTGTCTCGATCAATCGGAACAAATCTGCTCATCCCAGGACCCACCCAGTGCGCTACGCTCAAGGCTCGATCTTAGCCGGCCACCGACTCATCGTGGTGGCCGATACTCCGACAGACTCCTAGGCAGGCCGCTCAGGCAAAGAACAGGGTCGCCAGGCCCAGGAAGATCATGAAACCCATGCTGTCGGTGCTGAAGGTGAGCAGCACCGAGGAGCCGATCGCCGGGTCGCGGCCCAGCCGCTCCAGCGTGAACGGCACAGCAAACGCGATCAACGCGGCCACCAGCAGGTTGAGCACGATGGCCAGCCCCATCGTGACGCCGATCAGCCAGCCCTGAGGCGAGTCACGGTACAGCAGCCAGGCGGCAATCCCGGCGATCGTCCCCCAGGCCGCGCCGTTCAGCCCGGCGATCGCGAACTCCTTGAACAACAGCCGGCGGGCATTCGAGGCGGTGACCTGGCCGAGGGCGATCGAGCGCACCAGCAGCGTCATCGTCTGGTTGCCGGTGTTGCCGGCCAGTCCGGCGACGATCGGCATCAGCGTGGCCAGCGCGACCACCCGCTCGATCGTGCCCTCGAACAGACCGATGACCCGGGAGGCGAAGAAAGCCGTGCACAGGTTGACGGCCAGCCAGGGCCAGCGGTTGCGGGCCGAATCCCAGACGCTGGAGAACAGGTCTTCCTCCTCGCGCAGACCGGCCTTGGCCAGCACCTCGGATTCGCCCTCGTGGCGGATCAGGTCGAGCACTTCGGCCACCGTGACCCGGCCGATGACCCGGTTGTACGGGTCGACGACCGGCGCCGACACCAGGTCGTAGCGTTCGAAGGCCTGGGCGGCCTCGCTGGCGTCTTCGAGCGGCTGCAGGGTCAGCACGTCGCGCTTCATCACGTCGCCGACCAGCACGTCCGGCTGGTTGATCAGCAGACGGTCGAAAGGCAGCGCGCCGAGCAGCGTCCCCTGGGCATCGACGATGAAGACCTGGTCGGTGTGATCGGGCAGTTCCTCGAGGGTGCGCAGCTCGCGCAGCACCATGTCGAGCGTGAAGTCGTCACGCACCGTGATCGCCTCGAAGTCCATCAACTCGCCGACCGAGTCCTCGGGGTAGGACATCGATGCGCGCAGCTGGGCGCGTTCTTCGTGGCTCAGCCCCTGGCTGACCTCCTCGACCACGTCACTGGGCAGGTCGGGGGCGAGTTCGGCGATCTCGTCGGTGTCGAGCATCTCGACCGCCTCGACCAGCTCCTCGTGATCCATCGACTGGATCAGCGATTCGCGCACCGAATCGGAGACCTCGAGCAGGATCTCGCCGTCGCGCTCGGACTTGACCAGATCCCAGACGATCGTCCGGTCGGGGTGCGGCAGCGCTTCGAGAACGTAGGCGATATCGGCCGAGTGCAGCCGGTCGAGCCGCGCGCGCAGCTCGTTCAGGTGCTGCTTCTCGACCAACTGCTCGACCAGCTCGCGCCGCTCGGCCGGGTCGCCCTCACTTTGCCGGTGGGCCAGGTCGACGACGACGCGGTGCCGGCGAAGCAGTTCCTGAACCTCGCTGAGCGCGCGCGACGCGGCCTCCGGATCGCGCGGCTGCGACGCATCCGGCCCGGGTTCTTCATCGCGCCGATCGGTGGCTTCAGCCAGCTCGGCGTTCAGGGCATCTTCGTCGGCCATGGCCTGGTCATTCTAGATCAGGGCGGCTCGATCGACCCCATCCAGCGTGTCACGAATGCCGAGCGTCGCGCCAAAGCAGCAGATCCGGGGTTGGCGTCATAGTGACGCGGACTGGGCAGCATGGCAGCCATCCGGGCCGCCTGCGCCGACGACAGCCTGGCCGCCGACACGCTGAAGTGATGCCGGGCCCCGGCCTCGGCTCCGAATACCCCGACGCCCCATTCGACGACGTTCAGGTAGATCTCGAGAATGCGCCGTTTGCTCATGACGGCTTCGATCATGTAGGTGATGACCAGCTCCTGGGCCTTGCGCGGGTAGCTGCGCTTGCCCGACAGGAACAGGTTCTTGGCCAGTTGCATCGTGATCGTCGAGCCGCCGTGACTGATCCGGCCCTGCTCGAGATTGCGCTGCCAGGCTTGCTCGATCGCAGCCCAGTCGACCCCGTCGTGTTCAGTGAAACGAGCGTCCTCGGCGGCGATCACAGCCCGCTTCAGGTGCACCGAAATCCGGTCGTAGGGAACCCATTCGAAGCGCAGCGCCGCATCCGGATCCTGCTCACGCAGGCGCACCAGCTCGGCCCGCATGAAGGCCGTCGAATCCGGGTCGATCTGGCTCCACCACAGCACATGGCCGAAATACCAGGCCTGCAGCGCCAGCACTGCCGTCACCGCCAGCGCAGCGGTCCAGGCCAGTGCCCGCCCGAGCATGGACGGACGGGTCAGCGCGCCGACCCGACAGCCAGCTCCGCGCGCAGTGCCTCGTAGACGGCGTCGGTCGCCGGCCGTACGCCGCGCCAGACCAGAAAGGATTCGGCTGCCTGCTCGACCAGCATGCCCAGGCCGTCGGAGACCCGCGGGCAACCGGCCTGGCTGGCCTGCGCCATGAAATCGGTGGGCCGGGCAGCGTAGAACATGTCGTAGGCGAGCCGGGCCGGCGCGAACAGCGCATCGGGCAGCGGCAGCCGCTCGCCGCCCAGGCTGGCCGAGGTCGCATTGAGCAGCAGGTCGAAGGGCCCGCCACCGTCCAGCATCGCGCCGATCTCGTCGTAGCCACCGCCTTCGACGCGGGCGTCGCCCGCGGCAGCGGCCAGCGCGCGCGCCTTGTCCGCGCTGCGGTTGACGATCGCGATCCGCACCGCACCGGCATCGAGCAGCGGCCGCAGCGTGCCGCGCGCCGCACCGCCTGCGCCGAGGATCAGCACCGACCGGCCGACCAGCGCCAGTCCGAGCCGCTGACCGATGTCGGCAACCAGGCCGGCGCCGTCGGTGTTGTCACCGATGATGCGCTCGCCGTCGAACCTCAGCAGGTTCACGGCTTCGGCAGCCTGTGCCCGCGCGCTGCGCTCGGTGGCGAGCGTGAAGGCCTCGCCCTTGAAGGGCAGCGTCACGTTGAGTCCGCGCCCGCCCTCGTCGCGAAAGCGCAGCGCGAGTTCGGCAAAGCCGTCGACCGGCGCCAGCAGGCGTTCGTAGACGAGGGCTTCGCCGGTGGCTTCGGCAAAGCGGGCATGAATGGCCGGTGAGCGGCTGTGCGCGATCGGATTGCCGATGACGGCGTAGCGGTCCGGACGATTCTGTTCCATGGCCCTGCGATGATGCCATGAACCCTTCCGCGGATCTTTCCCGCGGCCCTTTCCCTGCGGGCCTTCGCGCGATTCGCTACGAGCCTTCGCGCGATTCGGTCTCCAGCCCGCCGCGGGTGAAATTCCAGGTCCGCACGATCTGCAGGATATCGCCCTCGCGCGCCATCTCCGCACTGAACGGCGGATACGGCGCGCCGGCCAGCACGATCTCTCGCACCGCGCGGTTCAAGGCCTCGTGCTTCGACGGCTTGTCGATGATGACGTCGACCACGCTGCCGTCGCGGTCGATCTCGACGGTGATGATCAGCGAATCGTAGAGTCGGCCACGCGCCTCGACCGGATAGCGCTCGGTGCCGATCCGTTCGATGCGCTCCGCCCAGTCCTCGACGTAGCGGGCGTAGCTGACGCCGACGGCGTTGATCCCGAAGGCAAGCCGTTTCGGACGCTTGTTGTAGTCGGAGATCTGCTGGTCGATCCGGGCCTGCAGCCGGGCGATCACGGCATCGACATCCTCCTCGTCGCTGCCGTCCGGCCGCACCGGGGCTTCGACGGCCGGACGATCGGTGGGCAGCGGCATCGGCTGGCCGGCCGCCAGGCTCATCAGCTCGCGCTGGCGGGCTTCGAGCTCTGCCACCCGCCGGCTCTGCTCGGCCAGCGCGTCGCCATCGCTGGCCTCGGTCATCGCCGGCAGCGGGCTGGTGGCCCGGCCGCTGTCGCGATCGCCGCCGCCCACCATGTCGACCTGGGCCAGCACCTCGGGCTCGGCCGGCCGAGCCTCGGTCCGTGCGTTGAGCAGAATGACTTCCAGACGGGGATCGGTCGGCGCGAGCCTGAGCGGCGCCGGCGGTGCGAAGTGCAGCGACAGCAGGGCCGCGTGCAGCAGCAGCGACACCGCGATCGCCATCATCAGCCGGTCGCGCAGCCAGCCGGGCAGCCGCGACGGACCCGGCATCACCGTCGTCAGCGGGGTCGTAGCCGTCATTGCGCCCTACAGCGTCCCCACTGCCGGCGCCTCGTCGGTCTCGTCGAACAGGCTGCCGGCCGGTCCGGCCTCGACGAAGCGCGCCTCGACCGACAGGTCGAGCGGGTCGGTGGCGAGGATGTCGACCGTGAAGCGCTGCCCCGGCGCCAGCATCGGCATGCCGGGCAGACGGAAGTAAAGCGGCGCCTCGACCAGCCGGACCAGGTCGTCGCGCACGACGACCGCGTCGGCCCGGCTCAGCCCCTGCTGGTCGACCCAGCGCAGGCACCAGTAGCGCTCCATCCGTTGCTGGAAGTCCACATAGGCGGCGTACTTCGCATCAAAGGCGTTCATCACCGAGAACAGGTCGGCATCGTTGCGCCCGAACGGCGCCGACTGGTCGGTCAGCACCGCGACCAGTTGCCGCTGGTTGACCAGATCGACATAGCGGCGCAGCGGTGAGCTGGCCCACATGTACTGGGCCACGCCCAGGCCCTGGTGCGGCAGCGGATGGCTGGTGACCCGGACCCGGCCGTTCTGCTGCGAACGGTAGATGCCCGGCACTTCATGCTCACCGAGCAGGCCCCCCCATTCGCTGTTGGCCAGAATCGCCATCTCGGCGACGATCCGGTCGAGCGGCGAATCGCGCCGGCGCGGCACGATCCGCACGCGCGGCTCGTCCTCCTCGCCCTGCGGATCGAGGTAGAAACTGAAGTCCGCCCGGAATCGCGGCTCCGGTTTGCCGCGCACCCGCTCGCGCTCGGCACCCAGTGCCTGCGTCAGCCGCCACAGCAGCGCGAGCTCGTCGGCAAAGGGCAGCGGCCGGCCTTCGGCATCCTGCCGCGGCTGCTGACCGGAATCGAGCATTTCGGCGGTATAGACGCCATCGAGCAGGTCGTGGCGCAGATTGGCCGAGACCCGCACGCGCTCGACCCGCGAGGAACGTCCGACGATCGTCTGGCCGTCGGCATCGATGTCGAGATACAGCGACACCACCGGCATCTCCCGCCCTTCGTCGAGCGAACAGGCGGCGATCATCGCCTCGGGCAGCATCGTGATCTTGCCGCCCGGCATGTAGACGGTGGACATCCGCTCGCGGGCGATCAGGTCGAGCTCGCTGCCCTGCGCGATTGCCAGCGCCGGGGCGGCGATGTGGATGCCGACCTGCCAGCCGCCGTCGACGCGGCGCACCGACAGCGCGTCGTCGATCTCGACCGTGGTCGAGTCGTCGACCGAAAAGGCCTCGACCCCGGCCGGCGGCAGCGCTGCAACCGCATCGGCGAAACCTTCGAGCGGGTCGCGCCGCAGCGCGATGCCCAGGCCATGCGGAAAATGCTCGGCGGCGAAGCGCGCCAGATGCAGCTCGCGCGCCGAAGCGAAGGCGCCGAGTTCGAGCAGCAGGCGTTCGGGCGACCTCCCGGTGTCAGCCAGCGCGCGCTCCAGCGCCTTCCAGGTCAGCGACATCTTGTCGGGCCGGGCAAGCAGCCAGGCCGCCTGTTCCGCGACCTCGGCCGGCAGGCGACCGGCGACCATCTCGGCTGCCATCGCCTCGACCCGGGCCTCCCGCTCGCGCTTGCGCTCGAGCGCCGCCAGCGCCGCCTTCAGGGTCTCGACCGGCGCCGGCCGGTAATGGCCACGCCCCTTGCGATGGAAATGGATCGGCGCGCCATGCAGGCACAGCAGCAACGCGGCAGCCTGCACCGGCGAAACCGGGTCGCCGAAATACTCGCGGGCCAGGTCGGTGAACGAGATCTCCTGCTGCGGCGCGCATTCCCAGAGGAAATCGACGTCGATCCCGTCGGCCAGCGCACGCGCGGCCGGCAGCAGCCCGTCGGGTTCCGGAACATCGAAACGCAGCAGGACATGCGAGGCCTTGATCTTCGAGCGCTTGCCGCTCACCAGTTCGACCTGCAGGGACGAACCGGCCTCCGACATCACGGTGCCGGCCTTGAAATCACCCGTGTCTTCGAACAGCAGATACTTCATCGTCGACACAGGTTACCGCAGTCGACGGCCCGCTCGCAGCAAAGCACCCTCACAGCATGATTCCGCCGGAAACCTCGATCACCGCGCCATTGATGTAGCTGGCATCGTCACTGGCCAGGAAGGCATAGACGGCGGCGATCTCCTCCGGTTTGCCCAGCCGCCCCAGCGGCACCTTGTCGACCATCTTGCTCATGACGGCCTTGGGGATCGTGGCCAGGATCGGGGTCTCGATGAACCCCGGGCAGACCGCGGCAACCCTCACCCCCTTGGGACCCAGTTCGCGCGCCCAGGTCTTCGTGAAACCGATCAGCCCGGCCTTGGTCGCGGCGTAGTTGGTCTGGCCGAAGTTGCCGTACAGGCCCACCACCGACGAGGCATTCAGGATGACCCCCGAGCCCTGGACGATCATCGTGTCGACCACCGCCTGCGTGCAGTTGAAGACACCCTTGAGGTTGACGTCGATCACCCGGTCGAACTGCTCGGCGCTCATCTTCACCAGCCGCGCGTCCATCGTGACGCCGGCATTGTTGATCAGGCAGTCGATCCGCCCCCACTGCTCGCGTGCGGCGGCAACCATCGCGTCGACGCTGCCGCGATCGGTCACGTCGACGCGCTGGCCGGCCACCTGGCTCCCGGCCGCCCCGATCTCGCCGATCGCCGCGCCGATCCGGTTCTCGTCGATGTCGGCCACCAGGACCCTCGCGCCATCGCGCACGAACCGCCGGGCCGTGGCCAGGCCGATCCCGCTGGCCGCCCCGGTGATGATCGCCACCTTGTTCTGAAGACGCATGCTTACTCCCTTTGCTCCGAGGTTTGAGGTCTGAAAACTGCTCGCAGTTGAAGTCCGGGAAGCCGCCACGGCACCCGGCCCGGGACGGGTCCGGGCAACGCGATCGAAGCCGCCTCAGCCAACCGGCATGAACCCGGCGAAACGCAGCACGTCGTCGAGCAGGTCGGCAAAATCGGACAGGCCGTGGTCGCTGCCCTCGAGGACGATCTGCTGCGCCCCCGGGTAGCGCGCCACCATGTCGCGCCAGTCGAGCAGTTCGTCGCCCTTGGCCGCGACCAGCAGCAGGCGCTGCGCGAAGGCTGCGACCGGCCCGGCCCGCAGCGCAGCGAGCTCGTCCAGATAGCGCGCCTCGAACACGAACGGCGCGTCGCTGTGGTACATCGTCTGCACCCCGACATGGGCGCGCAGCCCTTCGGCCGGATCCACGGCAGGGTTCAGCAGCACGGCCCGGCAACCATGGCGCTCGGCCAGCCAGGTGGCGTAGTAGCCGCCCAGCGAACTGCCGACCAGCGTATCGCCGGGCTGCGGTGCAATCTGCTGCTCGATCAGCGCGATGGCCTCGGCCGGCGAGACCGGCAGCTGCGGACAGACGAAGCGTTCGGCGTGGCCGAGTTCGGTCATCCGGCGCTCCAGCAACTTCGCCTTGAACGAGCCCGGCGAGGAGCGGAAACCGTGCAGGTAGATCAGTCGGGATGCGGCAGGCGCGACGGGATGGAGGGATTCGGCAGTCATTCGGCGGTCGCTGCGGATTTCGGCATGCGGATCAGTCCAGGCTGGCGAGAAGTCGTTCGTGAATGCCGCCGAAGCTCCCGTTGCTCATGACCAGCACATGGTCGCCAGGCCGTGCCTGGGCTACGACGGCCGCCACCAGCGGATCGAGCGCGTCGAAGACCTGGGCCCGATCGGCCAGCGGCGCCAGGACACCCGCCACGTTCCAGTCGAGGCCGGCTGCATGGCAGAAGACCCGATCGGCATCGGCGAGGCTGGCCGGCAACTCGGCAGCCACCGCGCCCAGTTTCATCGTGTTCGAACGCGGCTCGAACACGGCCAGGATGCGCTCGCCGGCAGCGAGCCGCGCACGCAGCCCGGCCAGCGTCGTGGCGATGGCGGTCGGATGATGGGCGAAATCGTCGTAGACCCGCACGCCGGCCCGCTCACCACGCAGTTCGAGCCGGCGCCGCACGCCCCCGAAGCGCGCGAGCGCGGCCAGCGCCTCGGCCGGTGCCACGCCGATCTTCGCTGCCGCGGCAATCGCCGCCAGCGCATTCGAGCGATTGTGTGCACCGGCCAGTGGCAGCGCACCGCGGCCATGCGAGTGGTCGCCTTCGAAGACTTCGAACTGTGTGTGCTCCGGAGTCTCGACCACATTGCGGATATGCCAGCCGTCGGGCGAATCCAGCGCGACCCGGCCGCTCCAGGCTCCGCGCGCCAGGACCCGGTCCAGCGCCGGCGAACCGGCGTTGGCGAGCAGCCAGCCGCTGCGCGGCACCGTCCGGACGAGATGATGGAATTGCGTCTCGATCGCTGCCAGATCAGGGAAGATGTCGGCATGATCGAATTCGAGATTGTTGAGCACCGCCAGTTGCGGCCGGTAATGGACGAACTTGGAACGCTTGTCGAAGAAGGCCGTGTCGTACTCGTCGGCCTCGATGACGAACCAGTCGCCGCCGCCGAGCCGGGCCGACACCGGGAAGTCGCGCGGCAGCCCGCCGATCAGGAAGCCCGGCGCCAGGCCGGCCTGCTCGAGCACCCAGGCCAGCAGCGCCGCCGTCGTCGTCTTGCCGTGCGTGCCGGCCACGGCAGCCACCGGCCGGCCGCGCAGCACCTGCTCGGCCAGCCACTGCGGCCCCGAGACATAGGGCAGCCGCGCGTCGAGGATCGCCTCCATCAGCGGATTGCCGCGCGAAACGACGTTGCCCACCACCCACAGGTCGGGGGCGAGCGCGAGCTGGGCCGGGTCGTAACCGTCGATCAGCGTGATGTCGAGCGCCCGCAACTGGTCGCTCATCGGCGGGTAGACATTCGCGTCGCAGCCGGTCACCCGATGGCCGGCTTCGCGGGCGATCGCCGCAACGCCGCCCATGAAGGTGCCGCAGATTCCGAGAACGTGGATGTGCATCGAAGCGATAATCCGGAAAGGCCCCGGATTCTAACGCCATGACCGACTCCTCCTCCGACATGCTGCGACGCGAGATCGCCGCCGCCGCCGCCCGCCTGATCGCCGACAGCGGCCTCGACTACGTGTCCGCGAAGCGCAAGGCAGCCCGCCAGTTGCTCGGTGATGCGGCAGCGCGGAAAGTTTCGACGCCCGACAACGACGAAGTCGATGCCGCCTTGCGCGAGCATCTCGCGCTCTTCGACGACAATCACGCCGAGCGGGTCGAACGCAGGCGACGGGTCGCCGCCGCGCTGATGCGCAGGCTGGAAGCCTTCCGCCCGTTCCTGACCGGCGCGGTCTGGAAAGGGATCGTCGCCGAACATGCACCGATCCACCTGCAACTCTTTCATGACAATCCCAAGGACGTGGCAATTCATTTACTGAACGACGGTATCCGCTTCGATGTGGAAACCACTGCGCATTTCCGCGACGCCCGTCGCGACGAGGTCGAGGCCATCGTCTTCTGGTGGCATGACGAGCCGGTGCTGCTGTCGCTCTATGACGAAGACGATCTGCGCGGCGCCCTGCGCGGCGGGCCGGCAGGCGCCGAGCGCGGCGACCTGGCCGCGCTGCTGGGCCGCCTGCAGACGCCGGCCGACACCCGCCGCCTCGTTCCCGGAGCCAGCCAATGAGCACGCGTCGCCGCTGGCTTGCACTGGGGACCGTGGGCGTGATCGCCGGCGGGCTCGGCGCCCTGACCGCCTGGCGCCGCTACGCGCCGGGCTCGCCGGACGTCGAGGCCACCGAGTTGCTGTTCGCCCTCAATCTGCCCGACGCACAGGGCGCACCGATCGGGGTCGGCCAGTGGCGCGGCCAGCCCATGGTCGTCAACTTCTGGGCCACCTGGTGTGCGCCCTGCGTCGAGGAAATGCCCGAGCTGAGCGAGCTGCAGAGCGCTTACGGACCGCGCGGGCTGCAGATCATCGGCCTGGGCATCGATTCGCCTGACAACATCCGCAAGTTCTCGGTCGAGCGGCCGGTCGTGTATCCTCTGCTGGTCGCTGGTGCCGGGGGCAGCGAGCTGACCCGCCGCTTCGGCAACCAGGCCGGCGGCCTGCCCTACACGGTCGTCGTCGACCGGAACGGGCGGATCACCCGGCGGATCATCGGGCGCTTCCGTTATGCGGATCTGCGCGATGCGATCGAAGCGGTCGTCGGCTGAAGCCCGGCGACCGGGCGCCCTGCCTCCCGCTGGACGCCGAATTTTCCGCAAGATCGCTTATTTTCCTGTAAAGTCCGTCATCTTCGCTCAATAGCGGGTTGAATTCCGCCCAAAACCTCATGGCGAAACTGATCTGGATTCTTCACGGCCCCAATCTGAATCTGCTCGGAACCCGCGAACCTGGCGTCTATGGCGCGAGCACGCTGAGCCAGATCGACGAAGATCTTCAGACATACGCGCAGAAGCGTGACGCGAGGGTAGCGAGCTTCCAGTCGAATCATGAAGGCGCGCTGGTCGACCGCATCCAGTCGGCCCCCGCCGCCGGGGTCGATTTCATCGTCATCAACCCGGCAGCGTTCACCCATACCAGCGTGGCGATCCGCGACGCGCTCGCCGCGGTCGCAGTGCCCTTCATCGAAGTCCACCTGTCGAACATCCACCGCCGCGAGCCCTTCCGCCACCATTCCTACTTCTCGGATCTCGCAGTGGGCGTGATCGCGGGGCTCGGGCCGGCCGGCTACCGGCTCGCCCTCGACTATGCGATCAGCCATGCCGGCGCGAACCGCTGATACCCGCCGCACCGGGCCGCATTCCGTGGCCAGCGCCTGACGGCGACGCTCCGACCCCTCCTGAAAAGACACCAACGGGTGACCGCCCGGCCACCCCGGAAGGCAAGACACGATGGACCTCAGAAAACTCAAGACTCTGATCGACCTGGTGGCCGAGTCGGGTATCTCCGAGCTCGAAATCACCGAAGGCGACGGCAAGGTACGGATCGTCAAGGCCCCGCCTCCCGCCGCGCAGATCGTCGCCGCGCCCGCCGTGGCGATGGGCGCGGCGCCGCTCCCTGCCCAGGCCGCACCCTCACCGGCCGCCCCCGCGGCCGCCCCCGCTCCGCCGGACGGCCATGTCCTGAAGTCGCCGATGGTCGGCACCTTCTACCGCTCGGCGAACCCGACGGCCGATCCCTTCGTGCAACTCGGCAGCCAGGTCAAGGAAGGCGAGACGCTGTGCATCATCGAGGCGATGAAGCTGATGAACGAGATCGAGGCCGATCGCAGCGGCACGATCACCGAGATCCTCGTCGAGAACGGCACCCCGGTCGAGTTCGGCCAGCCGTTGTTCGTGATCCAGTGACATGTTCGAGAAGATCCTGATCGCCAATCGCGGCGAGATCGCCCTGCGGATCCAGCGCGCCTGTCGCGAACTCGGCATCAAGACCGTCGTCGTCCACTCACAGGCCGACACCGAAGCCAAGTACGTCAAGCTGGCCGACGAGTCGGTGTGCATCGGACCGCCGCCGTCGCGCGACAGCTATCTGAACGTGCCGGCCATCATCAGCGCCGCCGAAGTCACCGACGCCGAGGCGATCCACCCCGGCTACGGCTTCCTGTCCGAGAACGCCGACTTTGCCGAGCGGGTCGAGCGCAGCGGCTTCGTCTTCATCGGACCGCGCGCCGAATCGATCCGGATGATGGGCGACAAGATTTCGGCCAAGGAGATGATGCGCAAGGCCGGCATTCCCTGCGTACCGGGTTCGGACGGCGCCTTGCCCGACGATGCCGGCGAGATCCTGCGCGTTGCACGCGCGATCGGCTATCCGGTGATCATCAAGGCCGCTGGTGGCGGTGGCGGGCGCGGCATGCGCGTCGTCCATACCGAGGCCGCACTGCCCAACGCGGTGGCCATGACCCGCAGCGAGGCGCAGGCCGCCTTCAACAACCCGTCGGTGTACATGGAGAAGTACCTCGAAACCCCGCGGCACATCGAGATCCAGGTCCTGGCCGACACGCACCGCAGCGCCATCCACCTCGGCGAACGCGACTGCTCGATGCAGCGCCGCCACCAGAAGGTGATCGAAGAGGCGCCGGCGCCCGGCATCAACCGCCGGCAGCTCGATCGGCTCGGCGCGCGCTGCGTCGATGCCTGCCGCAAGATCGGCTACCGCGGCGCCGGCACCTTCGAGTTCCTCTATGCCGACGGCGAGTTCTACTTCATCGAGATGAACACGCGGGTCCAGGTCGAGCACCCGGTCACCGAGATGATCACCGGGATCGACATCGTCGAGGAACAGATCCGGATCGCGGCCGGCGAGAAGCTGCGCTTCCGCCAGCGCGACATCACGCTCAGCGGCCACGCGATCGAATGCCGGATCAACGCCGAGGATCCCTACCGGTTCACCCCGTCACCCGGCCGGATCACCGGCTGGCACCCGCCGGGCGGACCCGGTATCCGCGTCGACTCGCACGTCTACACCAACTACTTCGTTCCGCCACACTACGATTCGATGATCGCCAAGGTCATCGCACACGGCGAGACGCGCGAACAGGCCATCCGGCGGATGCAGATCGCCCTGTCCGAAATGGCGGTCGAGGGCATCCAGACCAATCTGCCGCTGCACCGTGAACTGCTCGCCGACTCGGGCTTCGTCCTGGGCGGCACGTCGATCCACTACCTGGAGCAGAAGCTGGCCCTGCGCTGAGACCTGCCCTTGGCGGAGCAACAGATGTGGAATGAGGTGATCTTCATCGTCGACCGCGACCACGTCGATGCCTGGTCCGACGCCCTGCTCGAGTGCGGTGCGGCCTCGGTGCAGGCCGAGGACGCCGACGAGGGCGCCCCCGACGAGCAGGCAATCTTCGGCGAACCCGGCGAACCGCCTCCGGCGCAAGGCTGGCGCCGCACGCGGCTGAGCGCAATGGTCGGGCCGGATATCGTCGCCGCCGAACTGCTGGCGGCCGCAGCCGCGCTGTGCGGCGCCTGCGCACCGGCCACCCACACGCTGCGCGCCGTGCCCGAACTCGACTGGGTCAGGCTCACGCAAGCGCAGTTCTCGCCGATTCCAGTCGGAACACGGCTGTGGATCACCCCGTCCTGGCACCTGTCGCAGGACGCCGGCACGCGACTGCCGATCGTTCTCGATCCCGGCCTGGCGTTCGGCACCGGCAGCCATCCGACCACACGGATGTGCCTGGAGTGGCTCGACGCGAACCTCCCGCCGGCGGCCACTGTCGTCGACTACGGCTGCGGGTCGGGCATCCTGGCGATTGCCGCGGCCCGGCTCGGCGCGGCGCAGGTACAGGCGATCGATATCGACCCGCAGGCCATCGAGAGCACCCGGGAGAATGCGCGGATCAACCGGGTCACGGTGCAAGCGGGCCTGCCCGCCGAACTCCGGCCGGCACCGGCCGATGTCGTGCTGGCCAATATCCTGGCCAACCCGCTGCGAATGCTCGCGCCGCTGCTCAGCAAGCTGGTCAGGCCCGGCGGCTCGCTGGTGCTGGCCGGCCTGCTCGATCGCCAGGCCGACGAGATCGCCGCCTGCTATCCCGATATCGCCCTCGAACCCTGGCTCAGCCGGGAAGGCTGGACCTGCCTGGCAGGCCGCCGGCGCGAGTGAATGAGGCTGCCCCGATGAGCCTGATCACGACCTGCCCGAACTGCCAGACCAGTTTCCGAGTCGTCGCCGATCAGCTGAAACTGCATCGCGGCCTCGTCCGCTGCGGCAAATGCCAGAATGTCTTCTCGGGACTGGATCGACTGCGCCGGATCCCCGACAAGCCACCGAAGCCGGCGGCCGGCCCTTCCCCTGCACCACCGGTCTCGGTGTTCCGCACGCCCCGCCAGCGCCAGCGGCGCGACCACGACACCGCCGCACCGGTCACGCCCGTTGAGCCATCGGTCGACTCGCTGCCTGGCTCCCCCGCTGATCCGTCCTTCGATCCCCCGCTCGACGCGGCCGACGATCTGCCCCCGTTGCTCACCTCCTCGCCCGACAGTGAAGACCTGCGCTTTGCGCAGGAGCTCGAGGCTGTCGCCCGCGAGATCGAGGCCAGTGCCGATGACGAACAGGCGATCGACTACTTTTCGGCAGACCGCAAGCGGCTGGGCTTCATCGGCCGCCTCAGCGGCCTGAAGCTCTCGATCGCGGCTTTCCTGATCGGGCTGCTCGCGATCCAGGCCGTGCTCGCCAACCGTCACTGGCTGGCCGCCCGTTATCCGGCCCTCGAACCGGCGATCGTTGCGCTCGCCTCGCCGTTCGGGCTGAGTGTCGAACTGCCGAGGACACTCGACGCGCTGGCCATCGAATCCTTCGAACTGCAGACAACCGGTGCGCCGGGCCTGTTCTCGGTGGCTGCGATCGTGCGCAACGACGCCGTGCATCCGGTGCGCTGGCCGTCGATGCTGCTCACGCTGACCGACCCGGCCAGCCGCGTGCTGCTGCGCAAGGCGATCGACCCCGCCGACTTCCTGGCGCCCGCCGACGTGGCCGCCGGCTTGCGGGCACGCTCCGAACGCCCGATCCGGCTGGCTCTCGAAGCCCCCGGCGTGGAACCGGCCGGTTATTCGGTCACCCTTTTCTACCGCTGAACCCCTGGCGTGCGCCCGCAACCCCGCCCTTCCGACATCGAACAGGAGTCCCCATGTCCCGTCGCGTTCTGATCAGCGGCTCGGTCGCCTACGACACGATCATGGTCTTCGACGGCCACTTCCGCGACCACATCCTGCCCGAGCGCGTCCACATGCTCAACGTCGCCTTCCTGACGCCGCGGCTCAAGCGCGAGTTCGGCGGCTGCGCCGCCAACATCGCCTACACGCTGCAGGGCCTGGGCGCCCAGGCCGTGGTCCTGGCCACGATCGGCCACGATGGCGAAGCCTGCATCGACCGACTGGCCGCGCTGGGCGTCGACACGACGGCGATCGTTCGCTGCGAGGCACTGTTCACCGCCCAGGCCTTCATCACCACCGACCTGGCCGACAACCAGATCACCGCCTTTCATCCCGGAGCCATGTCGGAGGGTCACCAGGTGTCGGCCAGTACCGCGGCAGCCGGCGGCGCTGCCTGGGCCATCGTCGCACCGAACGGCCGCGCAGCCATGCTCTCGCACGCCCGTGAACTGACGCTGGCCGGTGTGCCCTGGCTGTTCGATCCCGGGCAGGGTCTGCCGATGTTCGATGGTGCGGAACTGCGCGAATTCATCGAACAGGCCGCTGCGGTCGCCGTCAACGACTACGAGGCCGGCCTGCTGACCGAACGGACCGGCTGGTCCGAAGAAGAGATCGCGTCGCGCGTGCAGGCGCTGATCGTGACGCGCGGCGCCGAGGGTTCGGTGCTGTACGAATCCGGCCGTCAGCAGCTCATCGAGGCCGTGCCGGTCGACATCCCGGTCGACCCGACCGGCTGCGGCGACGCCTACCGGGGCGGGCTGCTGTTCGGCCTGTCGGCCGGCTGGTCGTGGCTGGATGCAGCCCGGCTCGGCTCACTGATGGGCAGCGTGAAGATCGAATACCAGGGCGCACAGAACCACCCGGTGGACCGGGCCGCGATCTGCGCCCGCTTCGAAGCGTTGTGGGGGCCCCGCAAGTGGTGAAGCACGACGGGCCGAACCGGCCGCTACCCACTGTCATTCGAACGGCTGGGGGGCAAGCGGGCCAAGGCGCGGGGTGAGGTTTTCGGCCCCCGCCGGGTGCTTGCCCCGCTTCGCGGGGTGCCCTGTGATGCTCGCGCTCGTGGCCTGCCGCCGAAACTCGCTGCACTCCCTACGCTTCGCTCCGTTCGTTTCGCTCAAACAGTCGGCGGCAAGTCAGATAGTTGGATGCGCGCTGCGCGCGCAGGCCACGAGCGCTGCGCTTCTCGGCTGCGCACAAGGCGGGCGCCGAAAACCTCACCCCGCGTCTTGGCAGACTGTGGCCTGGGATCGAACGCAAAGCGGTATCGGCTCGGCTCGGCTCGGCTCGGCAGCACGAGCGGAATCTGGCTTGGCGGCAATCGGGCTGCGCGCACCCAGTTGGCGTGACGACCTCCTGAAGCTGGCCTGACGAGCCTCCGAGCTCGATTCACCGGCATTCCGGCAAGGCGCCCGCGACCGGCAACTTGACTGTCACGGTGCCCGAATTGCTGCGCTATCCGGATCGTCGCACTGCCCCGATGCCACGCCCCTCGGATGGCTTTCCATCAACGGGCACAACGTTGCCGGCCAAGGTGCGGGGGCTGGGCGGGGGCCGGCGCCTTGTGCGCAGCCGAGGAGCGCAGGGCTCGGGGCCACGCGCGTCAGCGCGCACCAATCATCTGACTTGCCGCCGACTGTCTGAGCGCAGCGAGCGCCGCAAAGCGGCGGGA
>JBAYOD010000053.1:0-16157 GCA_041678445.1 Burkholderiaceae bacterium
GAGCGGCAGGATCGACGCGTCGACCCCCCAGTCGAAGGGCCGGGCAAAGGCCGGCGACGCCCAGGCGTTGTCGATCATCGTGAGCACGCCCCGCGCCCGCGCGACCGCGCAGATCGCCGGCACATCCTGGATCTCGAAGGTGTAGCTGCCCGGGCTTTCCAGGTAGACGAGCCGGGTCTGCGGCCGGATCAGCGCGGCGATGCCGGCGCCGATCGCCGGGTCGTAATACTCGGTCTGCACCCCGAGGCCGGCCAGCATGCCGTCGCACAAAGCCCGGGTGGGGCCGTAGACCGAGTCCGGAACCAGCAGATGGTCGCCGGGCGAAAGAAAAGCCAGCAGCGCCGCGGAGATGGCAGCCAGACCCGACGGCATCAAGGCTGCGCGGCAGTCGTGGCCCGGCGCCTCGACGGCAACGAGCGCATCGGCCAGCGCCAGCGTGCTCTGCGTGCCCGCCGTACCGTAGGTGCTGGCATGAAGCTCGCCACGGGCAGTGGCGCCGCCGATCGCATCGGCTTCGGCCAGCGAGTCGAACAGCACGGTCGAGGCGCGCGACACGGGCAGGTTGGCCGTCGCGATCGGCACGTCGAAGCGGCGGCCGGCATCGACCACACGTGTGCGCGCAGCCGGCTGGCCGGCGTCGGCCTTGCGGGAGGAGTCGTTGCGGATCGGGTCGTCTGCGCGCATCGGAATCAGTGATTCTTCAGTTGCGTTCGGCATCGAAGACCGGGTCGACCGGCACCTGCAGGCCGGTGGCCAGCTGGTTGGTCTTCGCGGCCAGCGCGGCAACCCGCAGCAGGTCGGCATGCTGGGCGTCGGTCATCCCCTTGGCGCGGGCGGCCGCCGTGTGCGAATGCACGCAGTACGAGCAGCCGTTGGTCATCGACACGGCGATGTAGAGCAGCTCCTTGGTCAGCGGATCGAGCGCCGACGGCGCAACCATCACCGCCTTGATCTCGGCCCAGGTCCGTTCGAGCAGTTCGGCGTCGAAGGCCAGATGCTGCCAGAAGGCATTGATGAAATCCGATTTACGCGTGGCCCGGATGTCGTCGAACACCGCGCGCACGCGCGGATCGCTTTCGGGGTCAGAGCACAGGGGATTCACCGACATGTTCAGCTCCTGCCGATCTCGGCCAGCAGTTCGTAGGATCGCAGCCGCGCGGCCTGATCGTGGATCGCAGCGGCGACCATCAGTTCGTCGGCGCCGGTCTGCTCGATGAAACGTTCGAGCTCGCGCCGCACGGTGTCCTTCGAGCCGACGAAGGAGCAGGTCAGCATCCGCGACACCTGCGCCTTCTCGGCCGGATTCCAGTATTGCTCGATGTCGTCGATCGGCGGCCCCAACTGCCCACGCTGGTTGCGGATCATGTCGACGAAGCGCTGCTGGATGCTGGTGAACAGCCGGCGCGCCGCGTCGTCAGTGTCGGCAACCACCACGTTGATGCCGGGCATCACGTACGGGCGCTCGAGCTGCGCCGACGGCTGGAAGCGCTCGCGGTAGATGCGGATGGCGTCGAACAGCGCATCGGGGGCGAAGTGCGAGGCGAAGCCATAAGGCAGCCCGTAGTGCGCCGCCACCTGCGCGCCGTACAGGCTCGAGCCGAGGATCCACAGCGGCACGCGCAGCCCCGCACCCGGTACCGCGCGGATCCGCTGGCCCGGCCGCACCGGCTCGAAGAAGGCCTGCAGCTCGCGCACGTCGTCCGGAAAGCGCTCGGCCGCGTGGTAGTCACGGCGCAGCGCCAGCAGTGTGGCCTGGTCGGTGCCCGGCGCCCGGCCCAGGCCCAGGTCGATGCGGCCCGGGTACAGGGATTCGAGCGTGCCGAACTGTTCGGCGATGACCAGCGGCGAATGGTTCGGCAGCATGATGCCGCCGGCGCCGACCCGGATCGTTCGGGTGCCGGCCGCCACGTAGCCGATCACCACCGAGGTTGCCGCACTGGCGATGCCGGTCATGTTGTGATGCTCGGCCATCCAGTAGCGCAGGTAGCCCAGCTGCTCGCAGTGCCGGGCCAGCGCCAGGGTGTCGCGCAGGGCCTGCGCCGGCGTTTCGCCGACACGGACCGGGACCAGGTCGAGGACAGATAGCGGAATCATGCGCGCAATGCTACCGCGTTCCTCCGCTCTTCCCTCGCTTCGTCCTGCCGTCCCTGCGTTCCTGCCGTCCCTACGTTCCTGCGTTCCTGCCGTTTCCCGTCGCCCCGCGTGTCAGCCGCGCGAGCACGAAGCTCAGCGCCAGCGTGGGCAGCGCCGACCCGAACTGGGTCGAGACCTGCGGCAGCAGGTGGAAGCAAGCCACGCCCAGCAGCCAGATCGCGACCGGCACGAGGTTGACGCGGCTCGCGCCGACCAGACCGGCCACGTCGCTGCGCCCGCCGAGCCGGCCGAGAATCACCCCGTACAAAGGCACGAACACCGAGCTGAGCATCAGCAGGAAGGGTTCGAGCGAATGCATCGGCAACACCAGCGCCAGCCCCGTGCACAGGACCGCCAGCGCGATCGCCCAGCGGCGCGTGCTCCAGCGCGGCAGCAGGCTGTGGCCGGCCACCGAACCCGAATAGAGGTCGCCATAGGCGTTGTCCACCTCGTCGATCAGGATCAGGCCGAGCGCGATCAGGCCGCCCTGCGCCAGCAGCAGCGCAGCGACCAGGTCGGTGGCCGGGGTGGTCAGCGCCACCAGGGCGCCGAGCGCGTAGCACCAGATGTTGGCGACTGCATAACCCAGCCAGGTGCCGCTCAGCGCGCTGCGGCCGTCGCGGCCGTGCCGGGAGAAATCGGCCACCAGCGGCAGCCAGGAGATCGGCATCGCGATGACCAGATCGAGCGCCGCCATCGTGCCCATCCCGCCCGCCCCCGGCCGTTGCCAGAGCTCGCCCCAGCCGAGCGCGGCCGCCTTGCCGACGAACTGCCAGCTCAGCCAGACCAGCGAAAGAATCACCAGCGGCAGCACGAAGCGGCCGATGAACTTGCGCACCAGCCTGACCATCGAGCCGGACAGCAGCACGATCAGCAGCGCCCCGAAGGCCGCCGTGACCAGCACCATCGAAAAATCGAAGCCGCCCCGCCGGCCGATCGCGAGCACGCCGTCGCGCATCACGACCAGCTCGAAAGTGGTCCAGCCGACGAGCTGGACGATGTTGAGCAGCACCGGCAGCCGTGCGAAGCCGCTGCCATAGGCGGCGTGCATCAACCCGGCGCTGGCCAGCCCGCTGTCGCAGCCCAGTTTCGCCGTCCAGGCCAGCAGGCCGGCACCGAGGAGGGAGCCGGCGACGATGGCCAGCAGGGCCGCCTGGGTACCGAGCGCCGGCACCAGGAAGGCGCCGACCTGCATGACCAGCAGGCCGACCCCCAGGCTCAGCCACAGCGACGCATGATCACGCCAGCCGAACAGGCGTTCGGCGGCCGGAATGGGAATGAGAGCGGTATTACGGGCGATGGTCGTCATGTTCGCTTCCCTGCGCAGGCATTACCCCGGTCAGGTTCGAAGGGTTTGGTCTCAGCCTTGCACCGGCGAACCGGCGCGCAGCACCCCCAGCAACGGCGTGCCGGCCTGACGGCCTGCAACGCACGCGACGAAGTCTAGCCGAATCCGGCGCAAGGGGCACCTCACGCCCCCTCAGCCGCGACCGAACACCCAGCTGCAGATCGCCACGGCAGCCACCACCGCAGCGACGTCGGCGGTCAGCGCGGCCGCCAGCGCATGGCGCATCCGCCGGATCTGGACCGCGCCGAAATACACGGCCAGCACATAGAAGGTCGTTTCGGTCGAACCCTGCAGCGTCGTGACCAGGTAGCCGATGTAGCTGTCCGGACCGATGGCCGGATCCTGGATGATCGACGCCATGACGCCGTAGGCGCCCGAGCCGGACAGCGGTCGCAACAACGCCATCGGCAAGGCCTCGGCCGGCAGGCCGAAGCGGCCTGTCACGCCACCGATCGCATCGACCAGCGCGGCCAGCGCACCGCTGGCGCGCAGCATGCCGACCGCAACCAGGATCGCGACCAGATAGGGAATGATGCGCAGCGCGACCTGGAAACCCTCCTTCGCGCCGTCGACGAAAACCTCGTAGACCGCAACACGGCGCCAGGCGCCGAACAACAGAAAGCCGGCCATCAACGCCGGCAGGATCCACGGCGACACCACCCGGCCCCAGACGATGCTCGCCGGGATCAACGCGACGATCGTCACCAGCGCGGCCACGCTGACCCAGACCGGATAGCCGGGTTCCGGTTCGGATGCGGGCTCGGGCGCCGCAGCCGGTTTGCCGGCCCCGGACAGATCGCCGGCCGCGGACGCCGGCTGCCCGGTTTCCGCGGCAGGCGGCACTACAGCGACGACCGGCGCGCCGCCACCGAGCGGCACGAACCTCTGGTAGAGCTTGGCCGCGGCGATGGCCGCGAGCGTCGAGCAGACGGTTGCAAACAATGTCGTCGGCAGGATCGCCGCCGGATCGGCCGAACCCGCGGCCGCCCGGATCGCGATGACGCTGGTCGGCAGCAGCGTAACGCCCGAGGTGTTGATCGCCAGGAACAGCACCATCGCGTTGGTGGCCGTGCCCGGCCGCGTGTTCAGGCGCTCGAGTTCCTGCATGGCCCGGATGCCGAACGGGGTTGCCGCGTTGCCCAGCCCCAGCGCATTGGCCGACAGGTTCAGGATCATCGCACCCATCGCCGGGTGTTCCGGCGGCACATCGGGAAACAGGCGCGTCATCAGCGGCCGGATCAGGCGCGCAATGACGGTCAGCAGCCCGCCGGCTTCGGCAACCTTCATCAGGCCGAGGAACAACGCCATCACCCCGACCAGGCCGATCGCCAGTTCGACCGCACCGCCGGCCGACGCGATCATCGCCGACGACAGCGCCTGCATCGGCGACTCGCCACCGGCGCCGTCAGGCCAGTTCAGCTCGCGCCACGCAGCCGTACCGAAGGCCGCCAGAACGAAGACCAGGAAGATCCGGTTCACGCTGCCTCCATCGCCGATTGCACTCCGGGCACCCGCGGATTGTCGCGGATTGTAATGGCCGCACACTCGGCAGCGGCCAACGGATCGGCTATGGTCATGTCATGCGCACCGTCACCACTGTCACGCTTCCCGGCGGCGAAACCGTCCCCGCGCTCGGCCAGGGCACCTGGATGATGGGCGAGCACGCGGGCACGAGAGCTGCCGAACTCGCTGCCCTGCGCACTGGCCTCGACCTCGGGCTCACGCTGATCGACACGGCCGAGATGTACGGCGAGGGCCTGGCCGAGGAACTGGTCGGCGAAGCCCTCGCCGGCCGCCGCGACACCGCCTTCATCGTCAGCAAGGTCTATCCGCACAACGCCTCCAGGCAAGGGACGATTGCGGCCTGCGAACGCAGCCTGCGGCGGCTGCGCACCGACCGGATCGACCTCTACCTGCTGCACTGGCGCGGCCAGTGGCCGCTGGCCGAAACCGTCGCTGCGTTCGAGGCCCTGCAGCGCGCAGGCAAGATCCGTCACTGGGGCGTGAGCAACCTCGACCTGACCGACATGGCCGAGCTGTGCGCGCTGCCCGGTGGCGAGCGGGTCGCGACCAACCAGTTGCTGTACAACCTCCAGCGGCGCGGCATCGAATGGGATCTGCTGCCCTGGCTGCGCGAGCGCCGGATTCCGGTCATGGCCTACTCGCCGATCGAGCAGGCCCGGCTGCTGCGCCGGCGCGCCCTGCAGGACTTCGCCCGCGACAACGGGATGAGTCCGGCGCAAGTCGCTCTGGCCTGGCTGCTGCGCGATGACGACGTGATCGCGATTCCGAAAGCTGCCGATGCCCAGCGGGTGCGCGAGAACGCCGGCGCACTCGCGCACCAGCTCGACGCAGCCCAACTGGCCGAACTCGACCGGCTGTTCGCCGCCCCCACCGGACCCACTTCCCTGGAGATGCTGTAGCGGGTGTGGCCCCCGGCGCCGACACGTAAGATGCGGGCTGGTTCCCGATCGGAAGCGCATCCCATGTCCCTGAAACTGAACGTCATCACTGTCAGCACCCGGCCCGGCCGGGTCGGCCCTTCGGTCGCCCGCTGGTTCTGCGATTTCGCCACCGCCCACGGCGGCTTCGTCGTGCAGCCGGTCGACCTGGCCGACTTCAAGCTGCCGGTCTACGACGAGCCCGAGCATCCGATGCTGCAGAAGTACCAGCACGCGCACACCAGGCAATGGGCCGAGAGCGTCGCATCGGCCGACGCTTACGCCTTCGTGCTGCCCGAGTACAACTACAACCCGCCGCCAGCCTTCTACAACGCGCTGAACTACGTCTACAGGGAGTGGAACTACAAGCCGGCGGGCCTTGTCTCGTACGGCGGCGTCTCGGGCGGCCTGCGCTCGGCACAGACCGCCAAGCAGCTGCTCACCACGCTGAAGGTGGTGCCGATGACCGAAGGCGTGGCGGTCCCCATGGTGGCGCGCCTGCTCGACGAGAACCGGAATTTCCCGTCGAACGAACTGATCGACAAGTCCGCAACCACCCTGCTCGACGAGATGGTGAAATGGGCCAAGGCACTGAAAACGATGCGCAGCTGAACCGGCCGCTGGCCAGCTTCGACGCCTCACGTGCGGCGATTGCCGAAGCCGGCCGACGGCTGCCGGGCGGCGTCTCGAGCAACTTCCGCTACGGCATCGCACCAACGCCGCTCGTCTTCGAGCGCGCCGACGGACCGTGGCTGTTCGACATCGACGGCAACCGGCTGATCGACTACTACCTCGGCATGGGCCCGATGATCCTCGGCCACACGCCGCCCGCGGTACTCGACGCGGTCCGCGAGCAGCTCGGGCGCGGCATCCTGTACGGCGGCCAGAGCCGGCTCGAGGCCCGGGCGGCCGAACTGTTCTGCGAGCTTGTGCCCTGCGCCGAGAAGCTGCGCTTCACGAGCTCGGGCTCGGAAGCCGTGCAGGCGGCGCTGGCCCTCGCCCGGGCCGCCACCGGCCGGCACACGGTGATCGACTTCGAAGGGCATTACCACGGCTGGATTCCGGCCGGCGAAGTCGAGCTGCTCTGCTGGAACGATCTCGCCGCGCTCGAGACTCGCCTGGCCCGCGGCGATGTCGCCGCCGTGATCATGGAACCGGCCATGTGCAACGCCGGCGCCATCCACCCGGCACCCGGCTACCTCGAAGGCGCCCGCGCGGCCTGCAGCCGGCACGGAACCTTGCTGGTCTTCGACGAAGTGATCACCGGTTTCCGGCTTGCTCCGGGCGGTGCCCAGCAACTGTTCGGCGTCACACCCGACCTGGCCACCTTCGGCAAGTGCGTCGCCAGCGGCTTCCCGGTGGCGGCGGTGGCTGGCCGCGCCGACCTGCTCGACCTGTTCGTCTCGGGCAACGCGCTGCACGGCGGCACTTACAACGCCAATCCGGCCAGCATGGCCGCGGCCCTGGCCACCCTGCAGGCCCTGGCCGACGGCAGCGTGCTGCAATCGATCGCACCCCGCGGCGAACGGCTGATGCAGGGGCTCGGGCAGGCGCTGCGCGAAGCCGGCATCACGGCCGTCGTGGCGGGCTTTCCCCAGATCTTCCATGTCGGCTTCGGGCTCACCGAGCCCGCCCGCGACCACCGCGATCTGGCCCGGCTCGACCGGGCGCGCTACGTACGATTTTGCTGCGAGCTGTTGGCGCGACGGGTCCGCGCGCTCGAGCGCGGTGCCTGGTTCCTGTCGGCCGTGCACGACGATGCGGTGATCGAGGCCACGATCGACGCAGCCTTCGAGGCGGCCCGGGCCGTTGCTGCCGAGGCCGGGTAGCGCGGCCGTGCGGCAGGGCCGCGCAACGCGGGCCTGATGGCCCCGGGCGGCGTACTCAGATCGCCGGCCAGCGCCCGGCCCACGGATGGGCGGCCTCGAACTGACGGGCCAGCGCGCAGAGCATGCCATCGGCGCCAGGGCGTCCGATCAGCTGGAAGCCCAGCGGCAGGCCCTCGGCTGACGGATCCGCCGGAATCGTGATCGCCGGCAGGCCGGCAGCGTTGACAAAGGCGGTGAAGACCGCGTGAGCGCGCGGCCCCGCCGGCCGGCCGTCGATGACCGAAGGGAACACTTCGGACGAGGACCAGGCCAGGGCTGCGGTGGTCGGCGTCATCACGACGTCGACCGTTTCGAACAGTTCGGCGAAACGCCGGCGCAAGCGGGCAACCTCGCCCAGCGCATCGAGATACTGCGCAGCGCTCAGCGCGCGCGCGTCGGCGAGCATCGCCTGCAACGGCTCGCTGAGCGCGGCCTCCTGGCCTGGGTGCTGCGCCATCAACCAGGCCAGAGCAGTCTGGCTGATGACCGACCAGGCCGTCCGGTTCACGCCATCGGCCAGATCGAAGCGCGCGTCCTCGTCGAGCCGGTGACCGAGCGCGGCGAGCCGCTGCGCGGCCCGCGCCACCGAGGCCGCGATTTCGGGATCGACCGGCGAGTCGCCGAAGCGCGGCACGAAACGGATCCGCGCCGGCGCCACTTCGGCCGGCAGACCGAAGGGCCGGCCGGCGAACGGCGCCGACAGCGGATCACGTGGATCGGCATCGCAGATCACCCGCATGAAAGCCACCAGATCGTCGACACTGCGGGCGATCGGCCCGATCACCTCGAAGTCGTGCAGCACCGCCGGGAAGCCGTCGATGCGCGCCACACGCCCCGTCGACGGTTTCAGGCCGACCAAGCTGGTGTGCGCGGCCGGACGGCGGATCGAACCGCCGCCATCGGTGCCGATCGCCACCGGGCCGATCCCCGCCGCCACTGCAGCCACCGCACCGCCACTGGAGCCGCCCGGGGTCAGCCCGGTGTTCCACGGATTGCGCGTGAGCCCGAACAGGCGGTTGTCGGTATAGCCCTGCAGCGTGAACTCGGGGACGTTGGTCTTGCCGACAATCACCGCACCGGCCGCACGTAGCCGGGCCACCGGCAGCTCGTCACGCTCGGGCACGTGATCGGCATACAGCAGGCTGCCCCAGGTGCTGCGCATGCCGGCAACCGGGATGTTGTCCTTGACGGTAACCGGCACCCCGTCGATCGGCGACAACGGCGCCCCACTGCGCCAGCGCGCCGCACTGGCCTCGGCAGCCCGCCGCGCACCGTCGGCATCGAGGGTG
This sequence comes from Burkholderiaceae bacterium, assembly GCA_041678445.1. GTDB lineage: Bacteria > Pseudomonadota > Gammaproteobacteria > Burkholderiales > Burkholderiaceae_E > Zeimonas. The sequence continues at coordinate 9,080 of JBAYOD010000053.1, forward strand.
ACGACGGCATTCAGGGTCGGATCGACGGATTCACGGCGCGCGAGCACCGCGTCGAGGACTTCGACCGGATCGGGGCCGCCAGCGCCGAACCCGGCTGCCAGCCGGGTGGCCGGGCGCTGCCAGAGAGGAGAGGAATCGGTCATTCGGGTGCACTCCGTTCCAGGCATCGGTCAGGACATCATCTTCTGCGGCAGCCAGGTCACCAGTTCCGGCACAAACCAGAGCAGGAGGGTGAACAGGATCAGCATCACCACGTAGGGCCAGATGCCGTTGATGACATCACCGATCGGCCCGCCGTCGGTGCGCACGCCCTGGACCACGTACAGGTTCATGCCGACCGGCGGCGTGATCAGCGCGATCTCGCTCATCAGGACGATGAACACGCCGAACCAGATCGGGTCGATACCCAGCGAGATCGCGATCGGATAGACGATCGGAATCGTCGTCACCTGCATCGACAGCACCTCCAGGAACATCCCGAGAATGACGTAGAAGACGATCATCATCAGGATGAACAGCGTCGGCGTCACACCGATCGAGGTGACGGCGCGGCTCAGCATCTGCGGCACGTCGAGCGCGTTCAGCGTCACGTTCAGGATGAAGGCTGCCGCAATGATCAGCGCGATCATGCCGGTCAGCGAGGCGGTGTTGCGAAAGGCCTGGTTGAGCGCCTGCCAGCGCATCGTGCCCGACAGCGCGGCCAGGACCAGCGCCATCAGCACGCCGAGCCCGGCCGACTCGGTCGGCGTCGCCAGGCCAGTGTAGATGCTGCCCATGACGACGCCGAAGATGAGGAAGGGCGGCACCAGGTGGCGCGACAGGCGCAGCTTCTCGGCCAGCGGGATCGGCGCCTCGGCTCGCGTCAGGCCGTTGCGGCGCAGGCTGTCGACCAGGATCCACAGCATGAACATCAGCGACAGCAGGATGCCGGGGATGATGCCGGCGATGAACAGCTTGCCCACGGAGTTGTTCGTGATCGAACCATAGACCAGCATCGCGACGCTGGGCGGGATCAGGATGCCCAGTGTGCCGCCGGCTGCAAGCGAACCGAGCGTCGGAGCGATCGGATAACCACGCTCCTGCATCGTCGGCAGCGCAACGGTTCCGATGGTTGCCGAGGTAGCGACGGACGAGCCGCAGGTGGCCGCAAACAGGGCACAGGAAGCAATGTTCGTGTGCATCAGTCCGCCCGGCAGCCGGTCCACCCAGGCAGACAGCGAGCCGTACATCCGGTCGGCCAGCCCGGTACGCAACAACAGTTCGCCCAGCAGGATGAACAGCGGAATCGCGGTCAGCGCGTTCTCGTTCTGCACCCCCCAGACGACGCTGCCGAGCGACTGCACCATCGGCGCACCGATCATCACCAGGCCGCCGATCAGGCCGGCGGCGGCCAGCGTGACGGCAACCGGCACGCTGAAGAGCAGGGTCGCGAGCGCAACCAGGAAACTGATCGTGATCGTGGAGATTGCCATGTCGGTGCTCCCGATCAGCGCTTGTTGAGGTCTTCGAGCTCGGCCTCGAGCTCTTCCTCGGCGCTCTTGGGCCCGTATTCGGCGGCCAGCTGCGCCCGGCGGCCACTGGCCAGCAGCCAGCTGGCGCGCACCGCGGCCGCCAGCGTGACCAGCGCGAAGATCACCAGGGTCACGAACCAGGCGCCCTGCGGATAAATCATCGGCGTGGCCCAGGGAGTCGGCGCCGTACTGCCGAACTCGATCGTCTCATCGACGACCAGCCAACCGGTATAGGTGAGCAGCAACGCGAGCGCGGCCAATGAAACCACCGAGAACCAGTCGATCAGCATGCGAGCTCTGGGAGGCAGCTTGGCGTGCAGAAGGTCGATCCGGATATGGGCGCGATCGACGAACGCGACCGTGAACGCCAGGCCCGAGCCCACTGCCAGGATGTAGCCCCCGAGTTCGTCGGCGCCCTGCAGCGAAAACGAGAACAGCTTGCGCGCAACGGTTTCGCCGACGACGATCAACGACAGGCCGACGAACAGCCAGCCGAACAGGCTGGACAGGAAGCCAGTGAATCTGGACAAGATGGAAACTCCCGCAATGGATTCCGCCCGCCGGGCAGGCGCAGGCTGCCCCTGCAGCCCGCCCGGCGAACGTCTGTCGGCCCTGCGGCCGGACTGACGCTTCGGGTCGAAAGACCGCCTTGCGTTTACTTGATGCCGGTCACGTCGCCGAGCGCGTTCTTCCAGATGTCGCCGCAACCCTTGTAGGTGCGCTCGCAGACCTCGGCCCAGGCCGGGAACGAAACCTTGCTCACCGCCTCGCGCACCAGCGCCTTGTCGGCTTCCGACACCGGCACTTCCTTCATCGAGAACTTCTTGACCGTCGTGCAAGGCTCCTTGCCGACGTTGCAACGCAGTGCGTCATCGAACAGCTCCTTCGAATAGGCGAAGATGTCCTTCTCCAGCTTGTCGAACGCAGCCATGAGTTTCTGCTGCTGGTCGGCGCTCATCTTGTTCCAGGTGCCCAGATTGATCGCATAGGCCTGGACCGCCGACTGGAAGCCGATCGGCATGAAGTAATCGCTGACCTCGGGCCAGCCGGCACTGTTGGCCGAGCTCGCACCGGTGATCGCGCAGTCGACCACGCCGCGCTGCAGGCCCTGCTGGGTTTCGCCGAAAGCCAGCGTGACCGGGATGCCGCCAAGCTGCTCGATGAACACCGCCAGCGACTGGTCATAGACGCGGACCTTCTTGCCCTTCAGGTCGGCCAGACCACTGATCTCGGGCTTGCAGAACAGCACCTGCGGGCCGAACGGCCACAACGCCAGCAGCTTCGCATTGAAGCGTTGCTGCAATCGCTTGTCGAAAGGCTCGCGATAGGCATCCATGACCTTGCGAACCGTCTCGTAATCCGGGTTCAGGCCGACCAGGTCGAGGCCCAGGAAGAAGGGCTCGTCGCGCGAGACCTGGGCCAGGCGCAGCGACACGATGTCGAACAGGCCCGAGCGCAGCGTGCGCAGGCCCTCGGTATCCTTGATGCCGAGCGCGTCCATCGGCTTGTAGTCGATTTCGAAATTCAGGCCGCTGATCTGGTTGAAATTCTCGAAGAACGGCTGCTCCTTGTGCTGCAGGATCAGGCCGGTTGCAAGCAGGTTGCCGGCGACCCGCAGCTTGGTGACCTGGGCCTGAGCGAGCCCGGCCAGGGCCACACTGCCGGCGATCAGGCCAGCGATGACGGTTTTCTTGATCATGTGTTGTCTCGCCTCGATTGAGCAAACCCGCAGTCGCGCAAGAGAAGCCAGGGCGACACTGGATGGGTCGCGCATTATCGATCCGGTTGGCCCATAAACTCAAGCGGCGATCCGCCTGTCGTCAGACGATCTGGTCAGTCGATACCGATGATCTTGTGCGTCTGCAGGCTCAGCCGCCAGCGCGGGTGGGTCAGGCAGTAGTCGATCGCTGCCCGCGTGTTCGCCGCCTGGTCGGGGCCGTCCATGGGCTGCAGGAAGAAATGCCGGAAGTCGAGCGCCTCGAAGCGTCCGGGCATGGCCAGCGGCTGCGGGAAGACCAGTTTCAGTTCGTCGCCGCGCGTCAACACCACCGGCGCGGCAGCCTTCGGACTCACGCAGATCCAGTCCAGGCCGGCCGGCGCCGGCTGGGTGCCGTTGGTTTCGACGGCCACCTCGAAGCCCTCGTCGTGCAGCGCCTCGACCAGCGTCGCGTCGAGCTGCAACAGCGGTTCGCCGCCGGTGCAGACCACGTAGCGCCGGCCCGAGCGGTCGGCAGCCGGCCAGCGCGCAGCGATGGCGCTGGCCAGCGCGGCTGCCGTGGCGAACTTGCCGCCGCCCTGACCGTCGGTCCCGACGAAATCGGTATCGCAGAAACTGCACACTGCGGTGGCGCGATCCTGCTCGCGCCCGCTCCACAGGTTGCAGCCGGCAAAGCGGCAGAACACAGCCGGACGGCCGGTCTGCGCACCCTCGCCCTGCAGCGTGTAGAAGATCTCCTTGACAGCGTAGCTCATCGTGAACGGCGGGTCGGCAACCCAGAATGGCGCTTCGGATTCACGACACCTGCCCGATTCACGATATTGCCCGACCGCTCAGACCGGCAGGGCGGGACCTTCCGCGCCCCACGACAGGATCGCGCCGCTGCCGCGTGTCTCGTACAGATCGATCCGGTCGAGCGCCGGCAGCAGCGGCTGGGCTCGCGCGCGGATCCACCGCGCCAGGCTGGCCGGATCATTGTCGGCCACCCCGGGCAGCGCGTACAGCGGCTGATGGTCGAGCGCGCGAAAGACCGGGTCGAACAGCGCCTTCACTTCGCCGAAGTCCACCGTCCAGCCGCGCACCTCGTCGAGCGGCGCATGCAGGTGCAGGCGCAGCGTATAGGTGTGACCGTGGATGCGCCGGCGTTGATCACCGTCGGGCGCATGGTGCAGTCGCACCGCGCTGTCCAGGCTGAACTCCTTCCAGATACGGAAGCTGCGGCCGTCGTAATGGGCCCCACAACTGGCCGTTTCATAGACCGTGACCCACGACAGCTCCGGCAGTACCGGCGCGAGCCGTTCCCACAGCCACGCGGCGATCCGCTCGCTGGTCGGATTCTGCAGGCCCGGAATGTCGTTCAGGCAGGCATGGTGGAGCTGGGCATGCAGCGGCGCCCAGCAGGCATCGAGGTGGTCGTAGTCGACCCCGAGGTCGCGCGCGCCGAGATCCTGGTCGGCGTGCAGGATCACTTCGAAGCCATGACCGTGCATGCGTGCGCACTTGTGGTCGGCCGGCACGCCGGTGAGCTGATGCGCCGCCTCGAACACGTAGCGCCGCCAGACATGGGCGTGGCCATCGGCATCGAGGTCGACGCCCGAGTCGCGTGTGCTCTGGACACCGATCTGGCCCAGCCCCGGCACCTCCCGGCCCGGCTCGGTCAGGCAGGCCCGGATCCAGCGGGCCAGATTCTCGTCGGTGGGCACGGCAATGACTTCGTTGAGCAGCCGGTAGTCGAGCGGCGCGAGCACGGCCTCCAGGCGCTCGCGCAGGGCAGCGACCTCACCCCCCGGGAAGGCGGCCCAGCCATCGGGCAGCGCGGCGCGCACCCTGGCCAGGAAACTGTGGCCGTGCAGGCGACGCGCACGGTGGCCGGCAGGCAGGACGTCGATCCGGCAGGCGGATTCGAAGCCGGCGGCCGCAGTGTGAAGCAGGTGCTCGGTCATGGCGCGCCAGCATTCTACGCTGGTGCGGAACCCCGCGCCGGGCGGACCGGCTGCAACGCCTGCAGGTCAGTTGCGCTGCTTGCGGGACGTGAACGCCGCCATGTAGCGCTGCGGCTCGTCGGTCTGGAAGGCCTCGCCGAAGGCCTCGATGCTCATCGCCACCGCAGCGCCGGTGTCCATGCCCTCCCAGGCGCGCAGCAGGCGTTTCTGCAGAGCCAGCGCCGCCGGCCCGAGCCCGGCCAGTTGAGCGGCCCGGGCGGCGACCGCCGCGTCCAGATCGCCGTCGGCCGCCAGCTCGTGAATCAGCCCCCAGTCGAGCGCGGTGCCGGCATCGATACTGTCGCCGGTGAGCAGCAGCCAGCCGGCACGCGAACCTCCGATCAGGCGAGGCAGCAGACAGGCCTGGATCACCGACGGGATGCCGACCAGCACCTCGGGCATGCCGTAACGCGAGTCGCGGCTGCCGATCCGGATGTCGCAGCACAACGCCAGCTCCAGCCCGGCGCCCAGGCACCAGCCGGACAGACGGGCGATGACCGGCACGGGAAAGCGTCGCACCGCCTCGCACAGTTCGGCCAGCCGGGCAATGAAGTCACGCGCCGTCGACGGCGCCAGCGTCGCCATCTCGTGGATGTCGGCGCCACCCACGAAGGCCTTGTCGCCCGATCCGCGCAGGATCAACACCCGCAGGTCGCTGCGATCGCGCAGGCGCGCCAGCATCGCGCTCAGGTCGGCGATCACCGGCGACCCAAGGATGTTCATCGAGCGGGCATCGGTGATCGTCAGGGTCGCGATGCCCCCGGACGTCATCTCGACGCTCGCATGCGCGCTGCGCTCGATCGTTGTCACGCTCCCACCTCCCGTCCCGTCACCCCGACGGCAGGCAGTATCGCATCGACGGCGGCGGGGCGCCTGCAGCGCCCCGCCGGCAGACTCAGACGGCCAGCACCCGCTCCACCGGCAGACCGCGGCAATCCATCTCGTATTCGAGCTCGCGCACTGGCGGGCGATTGAAATGCCAGGTCAGGCCGCTGTGCATCGCGCCGCGCCGGACCAGTTCGTCGCCGATGAAGGGGTGGAAATCGTGCACCGTGTAGACCTGCGTCGCGGTCGTCGCCGACCAGTCGAAACCGAGCACGCGCATCCGGTTTTCCATCTCGTCGAGCACCCAGCGGGCTTTCTTGAGCAACCCCGCCGGCGACACATCACCGCGGGCGATGATGCTGTCCCGGTAGTCGCCCTTGCCCTCGGCCGCTTCGGCGCTGCCGGCAACCACGAAGGATCCGGCCGCGGCCTCGTCGGCAACCGTATAGCTGAAGGCGTGGAAACCCGGCTCCGCAGGCGGGTCGAGTTCGGGACAGACGTTGCTGCGCGCCACCGGGTTTGCCTCGTCGCTCAGGATTCCCCACTTGCGCAGGGTGACGAGATAGACCGCATTGAAATCGCGGAACCCCTGTTCCGTGAACGGCGCCGGCGAACGCAGCTCGCAGGCGCAGAAAGCGGTATTGGGCCGGCCGATCGATGCCAGATGGCGCTCGATGCGCTCGAAGCCTTCGCTCAGCGGCACGACGCGCGAGAAACGCACCCGCTCGATGCGAAAGCCCGGCTCGGCGGCAACGCCGCCGGAATACTGGGATACGGCAGGAATGAACCGGTAGCCACCGGCGGCGAACACTCGGGTCGTCACGTGGGAGTCTCCTTCATCAGCAGGGTGAATGCCAGGGCGTCCGGGCAGGTCCGGCGCGCACTCGGGCCGCGCAGCAGGGCGCGGCCGCCGGCAGGATACCGCGTCGGCTGCGCCCGGCAAGGCGTCCGGTTCCGGCCGCGCGCTACACTGCGAGGAGAGGAATCACTGAATCGCTGACCGGCCGACCGCCATGTACCTGCCGCCCCACTTCGCCGAAAAC
>JBAYOD010000054.1:0-16113 GCA_041678445.1 Burkholderiaceae bacterium
ACCAAACTGCTTGCTCAGCACCGTCGTGATCGCCGCCGTCAGCGTCGTCTTGCCATGATCCACGTGCCCAATCGTTCCTACGTTCACGTGCGGCTTCGTACGCTCGAACTTACTCTTTGCCATCTGAAACTCCGATTCCTAAGCGAAATGTCTCGAACAAACCGATTGCTGCCCGCCGCCCTCAGCGTGTGCGGGCCGAGATGATCGCGTCGGCGACGTTCTTCGGCGCCTCGGCGTACTGCTTGAATTCCATCGTGTACGTCGCGCGCCCCTGGCTGAGCGAACGCAGCGTCGTTGCGTAGCCGAACATCTCGGACAGCGGGACTTCGGCGCGGATCGCCTTGCCGCCCCCGACGATGTCCTCCATGCCCTGCACCATGCCGCGCCGCGACGACAGGTCGCCCATGACGGCGCCGGCATAGTCTTCCGGGGTTTCCACTTCGACCGACATCATCGGCTCCAGCAGCACCGGATCGGCCTTGCGCATGCCTTCCTTGAAGGCAATCGAGCCAGCCTGCTTGAACGCGTTCTCGTTCGAGTCGACATCGTGATAGGAGCCGAAGAACAGCGTGGCCTTCACGTTGACGACCGGATAGCCGGCCAGCACACCGGCCGGCAGCGTTTCCTCGATGCCCTTCTGGACCGCCGGGATGTACTCGCGCGGCACCACGCCACCCTTGATCGCGTCGACGAACTCGAAGTTCGGGCCACCCGGCTCGAGCGGCTCGAGCTTGAGCACGACGTGACCGTACTGGCCGCGGCCGCCCGACTGCTTGATGAACTTGCCTTCGACTTCCTCGCAGGTCTTGCGGATGGTTTCGCGATAGGCGACCTGCGGCTTGCCCACCGAGGCCTCGACACCGAACTCGCGCTTCATCCGGTCGACGAGGATCTCGAGGTGCAGTTCGCCCATACCCGAGATGATCGTCTGGCCCGACTCCTCGTCGGTGCGCACGCGGAACGACGGGTCTTCCTGGGCCAGCCGGCCCAGCGCGATGCCCATCTTCTCCTGGTCGGCCTTGGTCCTGGGCTCGACAGCCTGCGAAATGACCGGCTCGGGAAACTCCATCCGCTCGAGAATGACGGGCGATTCGACGTCACACAGCGTCTCGCCGGTCGTGACGTCTTTCAGGCCGACCGCCGCGGCGATGTCGCCGGCGCGGACTTCCTTGATTTCCTCGCGGTTGTTCGCGTGCATCTGCAGCAGACGGCCGATGCGCTCCTTCTTGCCCTTGATCGAGTTCAGGACCGTGTCGCCCGAATTCAGCACGCCCGAGAAGACGCGGATGAAGGTCAGCTGGCCGACGAAGGGGTCGGTCATCAGCTTGAAGGCCAGCGCCGAGAACTTCTCGCCGTCGTCGGCCTTGCGCAGGATCTCGACGTCGTTCAGGTCGTGGCCGACGACCGGCGGAATGTCGGTGGGCGACGGCAGGAACTCGACGACGGCGTCGAGCATGCGCTGCACGCCCTTGTTCTTGAACGCGGTGCCGCACATCATCGGCTGGATCTCGCCAGCGATCGTGCGCTTGCGCAGGCCCTGACGGACCAGCTCCTCGGAGAGCTCACCTTCCTCGAGGTACTTGTTCATCAGGTCTTCGTCGGCTTCGGCAGCTGCCTCGACCATGTTCTCGCGCCACTTGTCGCACAGCTCGCGCAGGTCTGCCGGGATCTCGGCGTACTCGAACTTCATGCCCTGCGAGGCTTCGTCCCAGAGGATGGCCTTCATCTTGAGCAGATCGACGACACCCCGGAAGCCTTCCTCGGCGCCGATCGGCACGACGATGGGCACCGGGTTCGCCCGCAGGCGAAGCCGCATCTGCTCGTAGACCTTGAAGAAGTTGGCGCCCATCCGGTCCATCTTGTTGACGAACGCAAGACGGGGAACGCCGTACTTGTTGGCCTGGCGCCAGACGGTTTCGGACTGCGGCTGCACGCCGCCGACCGCGCAGTAGACCATGCAGGCCCCGTCGAGCACGCGCATCGAGCGCTCCACCTCGATCGTGAAATCGACGTGGCCCGGGGTATCGATGATGTTGATCCGGTGCTCGGGCAGGGACATGTCCATGCCTTTCCAGAAACAGGTGACCGCAGACGAGGTGATCGTGATGCCGCGCTCCTGCTCCTGCGCCATCCAGTCGGTGGTGGCAGCGCCGTCGTGGACCTCGCCGAGCTTGTGGCTGACACCCGTGTAGAACAGGATCCGCTCGGTGGTGGTCGTCTTGCCGGCGTCGATGTGAGCGGAGATACCGATGTTGCGGTACCGCTCGATGGGGGTCTTGCGAGCCATGATTGCTTCTCTGGTTTCTTGGAGGGCGTCAGAAGCGGAAATGCGAGAACGCCTTGTTGGCCTCGGCCATGCGGTGAATCTCGTCGCGCCGCTTGACGGCACCACCGCGGTTCTCGGCAGCTTCCATCAGCTCGTTGGCGAGCCGCTGGCCCATGGATTTCTCACCGCGCTTCTTGGCCGCCTCGCGCAGCCAGCGCATTGCGAGCGCAAGGCGGCGGATCGGACGGACCTCGACCGGCACCTGGTAGTTGGCACCGCCGACGCGGCGGCTCTTGACCTCGACCATCGGCCGGACGTTCTGCAACGCCTGGCCGAAGACTTCGAGGGGGTCCTTGCCCGAGCGGGTGCGGATCTGCTCGAAGGCGCCATAGAGCATGCGCTCGGCAACGGCCTTCTTGCCGTCGAGCATCAGCACGTTGACGAACTTCGAGACCTCGACGCTGCCATACAGCGGGTCGGGCAGGATTTCACGCTTGGGAACTTCGCGACGACGTGGCATTGGAATCACCTCTCTGATTCAGCTCGCCGGCGCCGCCCGCCATGGACGCCGCCGACGTGGCTGCCCGACTCGTTCCGCCGGCCGGCGGACCCGGGAGCAGCCGCTTACTGGACCCGGACGCCACCGGGCGGTCGCCCGGCGCCTTCCGGCACCCCTGAACGCAAGAGCGCGAGCCCTTCGATCCGGCCCGCGCTCCTGCCGCTTGAACCGGTTTCAGCTCTTCTTCGGACGCTTCGCCCCGTACTTCGACCGGGACTGCTTGCGGTCCTTGACTCCCTGCAGGTCGAGCGAGCCGCGCACGATGTGGTAGCGCACGCCGGGCAAGTCCTTGACCCGGCCGCCGCGGATCAGCACCACCGAGTGCTCCTGCAGGTTGTGGCCTTCACCACCGATGTACGAAATGACCTCGAAGCCGTTGGTCAGGCGCACCTTGGCGACCTTGCGCAGCGCCGAGTTCGGCTTCTTGGGCGTCGTGGTGTAGACACGGGTGCAGACGCCGCGCCGCTGCGGGCAGTTCTGCAGCGCCGGGCTCTTGCTCGTCATGACTTCCGACTCGCGCCCCTTGCGCACGAGCTGGTTGATGGTAGGCATCTGCGTTGATCCTTGTGTTATGCCTGTTACGCCTGCCGGCGGCGGCGATCGATTGCGCCGCTGGTGCTCCCGGCGACACCGCCGGAAACGTGAATCCGTACTATTCGGAAAGCCTGCCAGTATAAGCCTCGGTCGCCGATGGGGCAAGCCCCTCGGCACCAGGACCCTGCTTCCGGCTGCACCCGTTGCGGCACGCCAACCTGTCGGCCGGCGTGCCGCAGGCACTCATTCGCCGGCGCCCAGCTGCGGCTCGCCGGCCTCGTCGGTCGTCGACTCGGTTTCGGTGATCGGCGCGAACAGCGCCTCGGCCGCGGCCAGCGCTGCCTGTTCCTGGGCCTCGGAGGCTTCCTTGGCGCGCCGCGCGCGGTGGAAAGCCAAGCCGGTGCCCGCCGGAATCAGCCGGCCGACGATGACGTTCTCCTTCAGGCCGCGCAACTCGTCGCGCTTGCCCATGATCGCCGCCTCGGTCAACACCCGGGTGGTTTCCTGGAACGAAGCCGCCGAGATGAACGAGTCGGTGGACAGCGAGGCCTTGGTGATACCCAGCAGCAGGTTGCTGTAGCTGGCCGGACGCTTGTCCTTCGCGATCGCCTTGTCGTTCTCGTCGAGCATCTCCGAGCGTTCGACCTGCTCGCCGGTGATGAACGGCGCGTCGCCCGGGTCGGTGATCTGCACCCGGCGCAGCATCTGGCGGACGATCACCTCGATGTGCTTGTCGTTGATCTTCACGCCCTGCAGCCGGTAGACGTCCTGGACCTCGTCGACGATGTAGCGCGACAGCGCCTCGATGCCCAGCAGGCGCAGGATGTCGTGCGGATCGGCCGGGCCGTCGACGATCATCTCGCCCTTGTTGACCACCTGGCCGTCGTGGACCAGCACGTTCTTGTCCTTCGGAATCAGGAACTCGTGGGCATTGCCGTCCAGGTCGGTGATGACCAGGCGCTGCTTGCCCTTGGTGTCCTTGCCGAAGGAAACGGTGCCGGTGACTTCGGCCAGCATGCCGGCGTCCTTCGGCGAACGCGCCTCGAACAGCTCGGCCACCCGCGGCAGACCGCCGGTGATGTCGCGGGTCTTCTGCGATTCGAGCGGGATCCGCGCGAGGGTCTCGCCGCGGCTGACTTCCTGACCGTCGCGCACGGTGATCAGCGCACCGACCGGGAAACCGATCACGACCGCGTGGTCGGTGCCGGCGATCTTCGCCTCCTCACCGTTCTCGTCGATCAGGCGAACCTGCGGGCGGACGGAGCGGTTCGCGCCGCGCCGCTTCGAATCGATGACGACCAGCGTCGACAGGCCGGTGACCTCGTCGATCTGCTTGGCCACCGTGACCCCCTCTTCGATGTTCTCGAAGCGGATCGTGCCCGCGTATTCGGTGATGATCGGACGGGTCAGCGGATCCCAGGTGGCCAGCTTGGTGCCGGCCTTGATGGCCTTGCCGTCGGTGACCAGCAGCGCGGCGCCGTACGGCACCCGGTGGCGTTCGCGCTCGCGGCCGACGTCGTCGGCAACGACGATCTCGCCCGAGCGGGTGATGACGATCAACTCGCCTCGGCCGTTGGTGACGTAGCGCATCGTGCCGGTGAAGCGCGCGGTGCCGTTCGACTTGGCCTCGACCGAGCTGGCGACGGCTGCCCGCGATGCGGCCCCCCCGATGTGGAAGGTGCGCATCGTCAGCTGCGTGCCGGGCTCGCCGATCGACTGCGCGGCGATCACGCCGATCGCCTCGCCCGAGTTGACCAGCGCACCGCGGCCCAGGTCGCGACCGTAGCACTTCGCGCACAGGCCGTAGCGGGTCTGGCAGGTCAGCGGGGTGCGCACCCGCACCTCGTCGACGCCGATCGCCTCGATATGCTCGACCACGTCCTCGTCGAGCAGCGTGCCGGCCTCGTAGGCGGTGGCCTGGGTCTCGGGATTGACGATGTCAGTGGCGGCCACGCGGCCGAGGATCCGTTCGCGCAGCGGCTCGACGACCTCGCCACCGTCGATCAGCGCCTTCATCACCACGCCGTTCATCGTGCCGCAATCGTCCTCGGTCACGACCAGGTCCTGGGTGACGTCGACCAGGCGGCGCGTCAGGTAGCCGGAGTTGGCCGTCTTCAGCGCAGTGTCGGCCAGACCCTTGCGGGCGCCGTGCGTCGAGATGAAGTACTGCAGGACGTTCAGGCCCTCGCGGAAGTTCGCGGTGATCGGAGTCTCGATGATCGAGCCGTCAGGCTTGGCCATCAGGCCGCGCATGCCGGCCAGCTGGCGGATCTGCGCCGCCGAGCCGCGGGCCCCCGAGTCGGCCATCATGAAGATCGAGTTGAACGACTCCTGCTTGACGGTGTTGCCCTTGCGATCGACGACGTCGTCGGTGGCCAGCTGATCCATCATGGCCTTGCCGACCTGGTCGCTGGCGCGTCCCCAGATGTCGACGACCTTGTTGTAGCGCTCACCCTGGGTGACCAGGCCCGACGTGTACTGCTGCTCGATTTCCTTGACCTCGCGTTCGGCCAGCGACAGGATCTCGGCCTTTTGCGTCGGCACGCGCATGTCGTCCATCGCGATCGAGATCCCGGCACGCGTCGCCAGCCGGAAGCCGCTCTGCATCAGCTGGTCGGCGAGGATCACGGTGGCACGCAGCCCGCAGCGCCGGAACGAGGCGTTGATCAGCCGCGAGATCTCCTTCTTGCTCAGCGCCTTGTTCATCAGCGAGAAGGGCAGCCCCCTGGGCAGGATCTCGGACAGCAGCGCCCGGCCGACCGTGGTCTCGGGCCGGATCGGGTTCGCCACCAGCTCGCCGCTGGTGCGATCCTTCAGGTACTCGACCAGGCGCACGCTGATCCGCGTGCCCAGCTCGACCTCGCCGTTGTCATAGGCGCGCTGCACCTCGGCGACGTCGGCGAAGAGCATGCCTTCGCCCTTGGCGTTGATCTTGTCGCGCGTCGTGTAGTACAGGCCCAGCACGATGTCCTGCGACGGCACGATCGACGGCTCGCCGTTGGACGGGAACAGCACGTTGTTCGAGGCCAGCATCAGCGCGCGGGCCTCGAGCTGCGCCTCGAGCGACAGCGGTACGTGCACGGCCATCTGGTCGCCGTCGAAGTCGGCGTTGAAGGCGGCGCAGACCAGCGGGTGCAGCTGGATGGCCTTGCCTTCGATCAGCACCGGCTCGAAGGCCTGGATGCCGAGCCGGTGCAGGGTCGGTGCGCGGTTGAGCAGCACCGGATGCTCGCGGATCACCTCGTCGAGGATGTCCCAGACGATCGGCTCCTGGCTCTCGACGTACTTCTTGGCCTGCTTGATCGTGGTCGCGATGCCCATCGTCTCCAGCTTGTGGAAGATGAAGGGCTTGAACAGCTCGAGCGCCATCAGCTTGGGCAGCCCGCACTGGTGCAGCTTGAGCTGCGGACCGACCACGATGACCGAGCGGCCCGAATAGTCGACCCGCTTGCCGAGCAGGTTCTGGCGGAAGCGCCCGCCCTTGCCCTTGATCATGTCGGCCAGCGACTTCAGCGCGCGCTTGTTGGCGCCGGTCATCGCCTTGCCGCGGCGACCGTTGTCGAGCAGCGAGTCGACCGCCTCCTGCAGCATCCGCTTCTCGTTGCGCACGATGATCTCGGGCGCCTTCAGCTCGAGCAGCCGCTTGAGCCGGTTGTTGCGGTTGATGACGCGGCGGTACAGGTCATTGAGGTCGGAGGTGGCGAAGCGGCCGCCGTCGAGCGGCACCAGCGGGCGCAGCTCGGGCGGCAGCACCGGCAGCACTTCCATGACCATCCAGTCGGGCTTGATGCTCGACCGCTGGAAGCCTTCGAGCACCTTCAGCCGCTTGGCGATCTTCTTGATCTTGGCCTCGGAACCGGTGGCCTCGAGCTCGCGGCGCAGGGTCTCGATCTCGCGATCGATGTCGATCGTGCGCAGCAGTTCGCGCACGCCCTCGGCGCCCATCATCGCGACGAACTCGTCGCCATACTCGTCGACCTTCGAGTTGTAGTCGTCCTCGGTCATGATCTGCGCGCGCTTGAGCGGCGTCATGCCCGGCTCGATGACCACGAAGGCCTCGAAGTACAGCACGCGCTCGATGTCGCGCAGCGTCATGTCGAGCACCATGCCCAGGCGGCTCGGCAGGCTCTTGAGGAACCAGATGTGGGCGACCGGGCTGGCCAGCTCGATGTGGCCCATGCGCTCGCGGCGCACCTTGGCCAGCGTGACCTCGACGCCGCACTTCTCGCAGATCACGCCGCGATGCTTGAGACGCTTGTACTTGCCGCACAGGCACTCGTAGTCCTTGATCGGACCGAAGATCTTGGCGCAGAACAGACCGTCGCGCTCGGGTTTGAAGGTCCGGTAGTTGATCGTCTCGGGTTTCTTCACTTCCCCGTACGACCACGACCGGATTTTCTCGGGCGAGGCCAGACCGATGCGGATCGCATCGAAATGCTCCTCTTCCTGAACCTGTTTGAAGAGATCAAGCAAGGCTTTCATTTGCTGCTCCTGAATCCTTTGGCGGCGGGCCTCAGTTACGCTCGAGATCCATGTCGATGCCGAGCGACCGGATTTCCTTCACCAGCACGTTGAACGACTCCGGCATCCCGGCTTCGATCGCATGCTCGCCCTTGACGATGTTCTCGTACAGCTTGGTGCGGCCGGTCACGTCGTCGGACTTGACGGTCAGCATCTCCTGCAGCATGTACGAGGCACCGTAGGCTTCCAGTGCCCAGACTTCCATTTCGCCGAAGCGCTGGCCACCGAACTGCGCCTTGCCGCCCAGCGGCTGCTGGGTGACCAGCGAGTACGGGCCGGTCGAACGGGCGTGCATCTTGTCGTCGACCAGGTGGTGCAGCTTCAGCATGTGCATGTAGCCGACCGTGACCGGGCGATCGAAGGCATCGCCGTTGCGCCCGTCGTACAGCCGCACCTGGGTCTTGCTCGGCGTGAAGCCGATCAACCGGGTGCGGGCGTCGTCGTCCGGATAGGCGAGGTCGAGCATCTGCCTGATCTCTTCCTCGGAAGCCCCGTCGAAAACCGGTGTGGCGAACGGCACGCCGTCCTTCAGGTTGTCGGCCAGCTCGAGGATCTCGTCGTCGCTCAGCCCGGCCAGGCTGCCCTTCTGGCTGCCCGTGTTGTAGATCTCGTCGAGCAGCTGGCGCAGCCCGGCAACCTGCGTCTGCCGGCGCATCAGTTCACCGATCCGGTGACCGATACCCTTGGCCGCCCAGCCCAGGTGGGCTTCGAGGATCTGGCCGACGTTCATCCGCGACGGCACGCCGAGCGGATTGAGCACGATGTCGACCGGGGTGCCGTCGGCCATGAAGGGCATGTCCTCGACCGGCACGATCCGCGACACGACACCCTTGTTGCCGTGCCGGCCGGCCATCTTGTCGCCCGGCTGCAGCCGGCGCTTGACGGCCAGGTAGACCTTGACCATCTTCAGCACGCCCGGCGGCAGCTCGTCGCCCTGCGTGAGCTTCTTGCGCTTTTCCTCGAAAGCCAGGTCGAACTGGTGGCGTTTCTGCTCGATCGATTCCTTGATCGCTTCGAGCTGGTTGGCCACGGCTTCGTCGGCCGGTCGGATCTCGAACCAGTGGTAGCGGTCGAGGTCGGTCAGGTACTCGGCCGTGATCGCCGCGCCCTTGGCCAGCTTCTTCGGACCGCCGTTGACGGTCTTGCCGACCAGCAGCCGCTCGATGCGCGAAAAGGCGTCGTTCTCGACGATGCGCAGTTGGTCGTTCAGGTCGAGGCGGTAGCGCTTGAGCTCGTCGTCGATGATCGACTGCGCCCGCTTGTCGCGCTGGATGCCCTCGCGGGTGAACACCTGGACGTCGATGACGGTGCCGGTCATGCCCGAGGGCACGCGCAGCGAGGTGTCCTTCACGTCGGAAGCCTTCTCGCCGAAGATCGCGCGCAGCAGCTTCTCCTCGGGCGTGAGCTGGGTCTCGCCCTTCGGCGTGACCTTGCCCACCAGCGTGTCGCCGGCCTGCACCTCGGCGCCGATGTAGACGATGCCGGACTCGTCGAGCCGGCCGAGCTGCTGCTCGGACAGGTTCGAGATGTCGCGGGTGATCTCTTCGGGGCCGAGCTTGGTGTCGCGCGCCAGCACCGACAGCTCCTCGATGTGGATCGAGGTGTAGCGGTCGTCCGAGACCACCTTCTCCGAGATCAGGATCGAGTCCTCGAAGTTGTAGCCGTTCCAGGGCATGAACGCGACCAGCATGTTCTGGCCCAGTGCCAGTTCGCCCAGGTCGGTGGAGGCGCCGTCGGCGACCACGTCACCGACCGAGATCCGGTCTCCCTTGCGGACCACCGGACGCTGGTTGATGTTGGTGTTCTGGTTGCTGCGCGTGTACTTGGTCAGGTTGTAGATGTCGACCCCGACCTCGCCGGCGGTGGCCTCGTTGTCGTTGACCCGGACCACGATCCGGTTCGCATCGACGTGGTCGACGACGCCACCGCGCACCGCGGTGACCACCGTGCCCGAGTCGACCGCACAGGTGCGCTCGATGCCGGTACCGACCACCGGTTTCTCCGGGCGCAGACAGGGCACGGCCTGGCGCTGCATGTTCGAGCCCATCAGCGCGCGGTTCGCGTCGTCATGCTCGAGGAAGGGGATCAGCGAGGCCGCCACCGACACGATCTGCGACGGCGCAACGTCCATGTACTCGACGTTCTCGGGCGAGGTCAGCTCCGATTCGCCGGCCTTGCGCACCGACACCAGATCGCCGACCAGCCGGCCCTCTTCGTCCACCGTGGCGTTGGCCTGGGCGATGACGTAGCGGCCTTCCTCGATCGCCGACAGGTACTCGATCTCGTCGGTGACCCGGCTGTCGACGACCCTGCGGTACGGCGTTTCGAGAAAGCCGTACTCGTTCAACTGCGCAAAGAGCGCCAGCGAGTTGATCAGGCCGATGTTCGGACCTTCCGGCGTCTCGATCGGGCAGACCCGGCCGTAGTGGGTCGGGTGCACGTCGCGCACCTCGAAGCCGGCACGCTCGCGGGTCAGGCCGCCCGGACCCAGGGCCGAGACACGCCGCTTGTGGGTGATCTCCGACAGCGGGTTGGTCTGGTCCATGAACTGCGACAGCTGGCTCGACCCGAAGAACTCGCGGATGGCGGCGCTGATCGGCTTGCTGTTGATCAGGTCGTGCGGCATCAGGTTTTCGGTCTCGGCCTGGCCAAGGCGCTCCTTGACCGCCCGCTCGACCCGCACCAGGCCGGCACGGAACTGGTTCTCGGCCAGCTCGCCGACACAGCGCACGCGCCGGTTGCCGAGGTGGTCGATGTCGTCGATCTCGCCGCGCCCGTTGCGCAGCTCGACCAGGATCTTGATGACCGCGAGGATGTCCTCATTGGTCAGCGTCATCGGGCCGGTGAGTTCCTCGTTGCCGACCCGCCGGTTGAACTTCATCCGGCCGACCTTGGACAGGTCGTAGGCGTCTTCGCTGTAGAACAGCCGGTTGAACAGCGCCTCGACCGCGTCTTCGGTCGGCGGCTCGCCAGGACGCATCATCCGGTAGATGGCGATGCGCGCAGCAGTCTGGTCGGCCGTCTCGTCGGTGCGCAGCGTCTGCGAGATGTAGCCGCCCTGGTCGAGGTCGTTGGTGTAGAGCGTGCGGATCTCGCGCACGTTCGCGTCACGCAGCGTGGCGAGCAGCTCTTCAGTGAGTTCGTCGTTGGCGCGCGCCACGATCTCGCCGGTTTCCGGGTCGATGACGTTGTGCGCCAGCGTGCGCCCGACCAGATAGTCCTCGGGCACCGACACATGCTTGAGGCCGCCGGCGTCCATGTCGCGGATGTGCTTGGCGTTGATCCGCTTGTCCTTGGCGACGATCAGCTTGCCGCTCTTGTCGGCAATGTCGAAACGGGCGATCTCGCCGCGCAGCCGCTCGGGCACCAGTTCGAGCTGGGCACCCTCGGACATCAGCCGGAAACTGTCGAAGACGAAGAAGTGCGCGAGGATCTGTTCCGGCGTCAGGCCGATGGCCTTGAGCAGGATGGTGACCGGCATCTTGCGCCGCCGGTCGACGCGGAAGAACAGGATGTCCTTCGGGTCGAACTCGAAATCCAGCCACGAGCCGCGGTAGGGAATGATGCGCGCCGAGAACAGCAGCTTGCCCGAGCTGTGAGTCTTACCCCGGTCGTGCTCGAAGAACACGCCCGGCGAGCGGTGCAGCTGCGAGACGATGACGCGCTCGGTGCCGTTGACGATGAACGAGCCATTGTTCGTCATGAGCGGAATCTCGCCCATGTAGACTTCCTGCTCCTTCACTTCCTTGACGGTCGGCTTGGCCGCCTCGCGGTCCATGATGACCAGGCGCACACGAGCGCGCAGCGGCGCGCAGTAGGACAGGCCGCGCAGCTGGCATTCCTTGACATCGAAGGGCGCCGTGCCGAGCTGGTAGCTGACGAACTCCAGGCGCGCGAACTCATTGTGCGAGACGATCGGAAAGATCGAGCGAAATGCCGCCTGCAGGCCTTCTTCGGTCCGGTCCTGGGGGCGTTCGTCCGCCTGCAGGAAGCGGTCGTAGGACTCGATCTGGGTCGTCAGCAGGAACGGGACGTCGAGAACGACACGCCGCTTGGCGAAACTCTTGCGGATGCGTTTCTTCTCGGTGAACGAGTAAGTGGAGGCGATGGCCATGGACACTCCGTGTCTTGGTCAGACAAATGGGACAGGGGCTCGCCCGCCGCGGCGGGGGGCCTGATGCGGGACGTGGGCTGCCGGCTCGGTGACGAACCGGCAGGCCGCGTGCCGCGAGACACGAAAACCCGGGGCCACCCACCCCGTCGGGTGAGTGGCGTCCGGGCGACGCGAGAGCGCGCTCAGCAAACTGGAAGCTGCTTGCGCTCTGATTACTTCAGCTCGACTTTCGCGCCCGCGTCTTCGAGCTGCTTCTTCAGCGCCTCGGCGTCGGCCTTGGAGATGCCTTCCTTGACGGGCTTCGGAGCGCCGTCGACCAGGTCCTTGGCTTCCTTCAGACCGAGGCCGGTCGCAGCCCGCACGACCTTGATGACCTCGACCTTCTTCTCGCCGACACCGGCCAGCACCACGGTGAACTCCGTCTGCTCTTCGGCGGCCGGGGCCGCAGCGCCGCCCGCAGCCGGTGCGGCCACGGCAACGGCCGCAGCCGCGGCCGACACGCCGAACTTGTCCTCCATCAGCTTGATCAGCTCGGACAGTTCGAGGACGGACATGCCGCCGATCGCGTCGAGGATTTCTTCCTTGTTCAGGGCCATTTTCAATTACTCCGTACGAATCAACAGGTTGCGAATATCTGGAAATCGGTGAACGAAAGCGTGAAGCCTCAGGCGGCCTGCCCTTCCTTCTGGTCCCGGACCGCCGCGACAGTGCGCACGAACTTGCCGGGAACTTCGTTGAGCGTGCGCACGAACTTCGCGACCGGCGCCTGCATGGTGCCGAGCAGCGTCGCCAGCAACGCCTCCCGGCTCGGCAGGTTCGCGAGAGCCTTGACACCGTCGAGGTCCAGCACGGTATCGGCCATCGCGCCAGCCTTCAGCACGAGCTTGTCGTTGTCCTTGGCAAAGCCGTTCAACACCTTGGCAGCCGCTACGGGATCGCTCGACAGGCCGTAGATCAGCGGACCGACCAGATGGTCGCTCAGCTTCTCGAACGGCGTGCCGGCCACCGCGCGGCGCGCCAGCGTGTTCTTCAACACACGCAGGTACACACCGGACTCCCGCGCCTGCTTGCGCAACGCGGTGAGCGCACCGACTTCCAGACCACGGTACTCGGCGATGACGATCGCTTCGGCCTTCGCCACTTCGGCGGAGACTTCGGCGATGACTGCCGCTTTCTCTTCTCGATTGAGAGCCACGGTCTTGCTCCAGTATGGAAACCTTCGCACCGCCCACCGACGTCAGGACGACGTCTGCGGCCAGTGCTCGGGCCCCGTTTTCCCACGGCGACCGAGTGTGAGTTCCTTCGCAACCCGGTTCGGGAACCGGATCATGCAGAAAACCCTCGCTTCGGGACCGCCATCTGCGCAGGGCCGAGGGCCGCGCCCGGCAGCGGACTGCCGGGCCTGGGCCCGTCGCATTAAGGGACACGGCGCGAACGCCGGATCACCCCCTGCGGTCTTTGACAACCCGTCCGTTCGGCTGGCGTTGCCGGGCGGGCGTCCCCGCTCGACTTGCCGGCCGGTTACGAACGGCCCAAAGTTCCTGAACCCGTCAGGCCGCCGTCGCGGCCGCGGTAAATGCTGCGGGATCGATCTTGATCCCGACCCCCATCGTGCTCGACACGGCCACCTTGCGCAGGTAGACGCCCTTCGAAGTGGCCGGCTTGGCGCGCGACAGCGCCTCGACCAGGGCCCGCACGTTGGTGTCGAGCTGGACCACGTCGAACGATGCGCGGCCGATGGTGGCGTGGATGATCCCTGCCTTGTCGGTCCGGTACTGGACTTGGCCGGCCTTGGCGTTCCTGACCGCGGTGGCGACGTCGGGCGTGACCGTGCCGACCTTCGGGTTCGGCATCAGGCCGCGCGGGCCGAGGATCTGGCCCAGCGTGCCGACCACGCGCATCGCATCAGGCGACGCGATCACGATGTCGAAATCGATGTTGCCGGCCTTGACCCGTTCGGCCAGGTCGTCCATGCCGACGATGTCGGCGCCGGCCTCCCGGGCTGCGTCGACCTTGTCACCCTGCGTGAAGACCGCGACCCGCACGGCCTTGCCGGTGCCGGCCGGCAGCACGACCGAGCCCCGCACGACCTGGTCGGACTTCCTCGGGTCGACACCGAGCTGGACGGCCACGTCGATCGATTCGTCGAACCTGGCGACCGCGCATTCCTTGACCAGCGCGAGCGCATCGGCCAGCGGATAGGCCTTCTGCCGCTCGACCTTGGCGCTCAGCGCCTTTGCACGTTTGGACAGCTTGGCCATTTACAGACCCTCCACCGTGATGCCGATGCTGCGTGCCGAGCCGGCGATCGTCCGGACCGCGGCGTCCATGTCGGCGGCAGTCAGATCGGGCTGCTTGGTCCTGGCGATCTCTTCGGCCTGTTCGCGGGTGATCGAGCCGACCTTGTCGGTATGCGGGCGCGCCGAGCCCTTCTCGATCTTCGCCGCCTTCTTGATCAGCGTCGTCGCCGGCGGCGTCTTCATGATGAAGGTGAAGCTCTTGTCCGCGAACGCGGTGATGACCACCGGGATCGGCAGACCAGGCTCCATGCCCTGGGTCCGGGCGTTGAACGCCTTGCAGAACTCCATGATGTTCAGACCGCGCTGGCCGAGGGCCGGGCCGATCGGCGGCGCGGGGTTCGCCTTGCCTGCAGGGACCTGCAGCTTCACGTAACCGACGATTTTCTTCGCCATGAATCACTACTCCGATTGCGAGTGATAACGCCCGTTCGGGCCTGCGCCCTACTGGAGCTCCTCTTGCGCGCCCCGGCGAGGCCGGGGTGCCGCGCCGGACCCGTCGGGCCCGGCTTCAAACCTCTTTCGCTCCGGGCCTGCCGCCCGGACCTTCCCGCCAGGCTCAGACCTTCTCGACCTGGCCGAACTCGAGCTCGACCGGCGTCGCCCGTCCGAAGATGGACACCGACACCCGCAGGCGGCTCTTCTCGTAGTTGACTTCCTCGACGTTGCCGTTGAAGTCGGTGAACGGCCCTTCCTTGACCCGCACCATCTCGCCGACCTCGAACAGCGTCTTGGGGCGCGGCTTCTCGACGCCTTCCTGCATCTGGGCAAGGATTTTCTCGACCTCGCGATCGGAGATCGGGGTCGGCCGGTTGCCGGCGCCGCCGACGAAACCAGTGACCTTGGCCGTGTTCTTGACCAGGTGCCAGGTATCGTCATCGAGCACCATCTCGATCAGCACGTAGCCCGGGAAGAAGCGACGCTCGGTCGTCTTGCGCTGGCCCGCCTTGATTTCGACGACCTCTTCGGTCGGCACCAGGATCTCACCGAACTTGTCGGTCATCCCGGCACGTTCGATCCGCTCCCTGAGGGCGCGCGCGACGCTCTTCTCCATTCCGGAGTAGGCGTGCACGACATACCAACGCTTCGACATTTAACCTTTCCAACCCAGGATCAGGCCGTAAAGCAGCCACTCGAGGCCCTTGTCGACCAGCCACAGAAAAATCGCCATGACGACCACGAACGCGAAGACGGTCAATGTGACCTGGATCGTCTCCTTGCGCGTCGGCCAGAACACGCGCCGGGTTTCGATCCAGGAGTCTTTCGCGAATGCGAAGAAGCGCTGGCCCGGCCCGGAGAACCAGGCGATCGCGCCGCCGACGACGAATCCGGCCAGCATCGCACCGAGCCGGAAGATCGTCGGTTGCTGGGCGAGCATGTAAAAGCCGACGATACCGGCCACGACCGCAGCGATCGCTGCGATCATCTTGGCCCGGTCGGTCGCCGAGGTAACGGTTTCAACAGCCTGGTTCGACATGCCTGAAGCGGAAGATGGCAGGGGCAGAGGGAATCGAACCCCCAACCTTCGGTTTTGGAGACCGACGCTCTGCCAGTTGAGCTATACCCCTGGAGCCTTCACGCTTACCTTACTCGATGAGCCCGATCACTCGATGACTTTGGCGACGACGCCGGCGCCGACGGTGCGGCCACCCTCGCGGATCGCAAAGCGCAGACCCTGCTCCATCGCAATCGGCGCAATCAGCGTCACCACCATCTGCACGTTGTCCCCGGGCATCACCATCTCGACACCCTCGGGCAACTGCACCGAACCCGTCACGTCCGTCGTGCGAAAGTAAAACTGCGGGCGATAGTTGTTGAAGAA
>JBAYOD010000055.1:0-15779 GCA_041678445.1 Burkholderiaceae bacterium
GTCGTCGTCACGGTCCGCGAGCCGGCCCCGCCGACCCCGCCGATCGACGACTTCGAGCGGCTGCCGCCGGGGACACTCGACCCGGTCTGGCGTGACCCGGTCTGGCGTGACCCGGTCTGGCGTGACCCGGTCTGGCGTGACCCGGTCTGGCGCGACCCGGTCTGGCGCGACCCGGTCTGGCCCGACCGGGTCTGGCCAACCGGGTTCCTCCCGCCGCATCGCGCCATCGACCAGGGCATGACACCCGCGGTCTATGTCCAGCGGGCCGTGGCCGAGTCGCGCGAACTGAGCCACAACCTGATGGCCCGGATCGGCAGCCGGGCTGCCGGGGGCGCCGGCGACTTCCTGACGGACGGCCAGGCGGCCGACCTCGGCCAGATCGACCAGTCGATGGCACCGGCCGAGCATGTCGGCCGCGACGGAGTCGCCTTCTCCCGCCAGCTGATCCGCGACATCCAGCGCACGCTGGCCGCCCGCGGACTGGGCGCCGACCTGCCTGCCGACCGGGGGCCACTGTCCGGCGAACCCGGCAGCCTCGCGCTGCCGCAGACTGGCGCGGCCGAAACGCCGGCCGAAACGCCGGCCGAGCCGCACGCCGGGGCCCCGGGCAGGGGCGAGGCGCCGACGCAGGCCCCGGCAAGCGCCCGCTCGTTCTCCGAGCGCCTGGCCGCCAGCGCCGGGCAGCGCGGCAGCGCCCGCACCATCGCCGATACTCCTGTCCGCATCCGGGTCGCAGCGGGGCCGTCCGCATGAACGGCATCCGCTTCGCTCGTTCCGGCGCCCTGATGCGACCCGATTCCGATCCTGCCGAGTCACCGACCATGACCCCACCTGTTCCGATGAAGCTCCGCAACCCTGTACGACCGACCTGGGCGGCGGCCGCCGCCGCGCTGCTGCTGGCCGGCTGCAGCGTCACCCCCGTCGCGGTGACCCCCGACGAAGTGGCCGAACGGGTCCGCGACGATCGTGCCCGGATGTACCAGGATCAGGCGCCGGTCTCCGGGCCGATCACCTACTCGGAAGCGCTGGCCCGGGCCCTCAAGTACAACCTCGACTACCGGCTGCGGATGATGGAGAGCGCGCTGGCGCGCGGCCTGGCCGATGTCTCGGCGGCCGACATGCTGCCGCGGCTGGTCGCCGAAGCCGGCTACAACGACCGCAACAATGATTCGGGCGGCGTGAGCCTGGGCATCGAGGACCGGCAGATCAGCCTGCGGCCGTCGACTTCGGAGGAACGGTCGCACTACTACGGCCGCGCCACCCTGTCGTGGAACGTGCTCGATTTCGGGATCAGCTACTACCGCGCCAAGCAGGCTGCCGACGAGGTCAACATCGCCGAGGAACGCCGCCGCAAGATCCTGCAGAACATCGCCCAGGATGTGCGCGACGCCTACTGGCGGGCACTCGGCGCGCAGCGCCTGCTGGCCGATGCCGATGAACTGGCCGGGCGGATCGAGCAGGCGCTGGCCAGCTCGCGCGAGGCCGAGCGGGCCGGCGTGTTGCCGCCCGCCCAGGGGCTGGCCTACCAGCGGGCATTGCTCGACACGATGTCGCTGGTCAACGCCAAGCGCCAGGAGATGCAGTTCGCCAAGCACGAACTGGCGGCGCTGATGAGCCTGCCGCCCAACACCGCGTTCACGCTGGCCGACAACGGTGAGGACGCCGGCACCGCACCCGTGCTGCTCGACATCGGGCAGCTCGAGGAAGCCGCGCTGACCCACCGGCCGGAGCTGCGTGAGGAAGACTACAAGGCGCGCATCGGGGTGCACGAGGCCAGGAAGCAGATCACGGCGCTGTTCCCGAGCCTGAATCTCTATGCAGGCGTGCGCTACGACTCCAACGACTACCTGTACAACAACAACTGGAACGAGGCCGGGGTGGGCCTGTCCCTGAACCTGTTCCGCCTGGCTGCGCTGCCTGCGATCAAACGCACCAACCAGGCCCGCCAGAGCACCGACGAGGCCCGCCGGATGGCCCTGTCGATGGCCGTCCTGACCCAGGTGCGGGTGGCCGCCGAGCGCTACCGGCTCGCCCTGGTCGACCAGGAACTGGCCGCCGAATCCAGTCGCGTCGACCAGCGCCTGTCGAGCATCCAGCGCGCCAGCGTGGGCAAGCGGCTCGAAAGCGAACTCGAGGCGCTGCGCACCGAGTCGCGTGCGCTGGTTTCGCGCTTCCAGCTGGCCACCGCCCAGGCAGCCACCCAGGCATCGTATGCGCGAGTCCTCAACACCGTCGGCATCGACCTGCTCCCGGCCACGGTGACTGGCACCGACATTCCGACGCTGACGAGCGCGATCGAGGCAGGCGCCGCCCGGGCCGAGCAGCATGCCTTCGTGGCCGCAACGATCGAGCCGCAGCACGCGCGCCCGGTTGCCGTGAGCGTGCGCGGCATCCCGCAGGGCGTCAGCGAACTCAAGGTGCGCGAGGCCGTCGAGCGCATCGTTGCCCGCAATGCGCTGCGCACCGACCAGGGCGCCGAAGCGCTGCGCCTGGCCCTGACCTGGCAGCCGGCGACCGCCGAACGCGGCACCACCCGCGTGCAGTGGCAGCTGACGCTCAGCGAGCCTTCGGGCCAGCAGCTGTTCTCCCAGCGCTACACCAGCTACGTTCCCGCCACCGTCACCGAGCGGGCGGTCGGGGCATTCGCCGAAGCCGCCACGCTGTCGGTGATCCCGGATCTGCATCGCCATACCCGCGGCGCGGCACCGGCGGCGTCCGGAAAATGAAGCCGCTGCACGGCCTGCGGGCGACCCTGCTGGCCAGCCTGCTCGGTGCGGCCTGGCTGGGCACGCCGGCCGTTGCGCAGAAGCAGCCGGTGCTGCCGGCCCCGCCACCGCGCACGCTCGACGGCACGACGGTCATCGACCCCGCGGTGCTCGACGCCGCACCGGTGCGCTTCCTGGTCGCGGCAGCCCGTGAAAGCACGCTGGCTGCCGGTACCACCGGGCGCTTCGCGCGGGTGCAGGTGAACCTCGGCGACACGGTGCGGGCGGGCCAGTTGCTGGCTGCTTTCGACTGCGACGAGGTCCGGGCGCGGCGCGACACGGCACGCGCCGAACTGGAAGCTGCCCAGTTGCAGCACGAAAGCAAGCTCACGCTGCAGGGGCTGCAGTCGGCCGCCGAGATCGAAGTCGGCCTGGCCGCGGCCAACGTCAACCGCGCCCAGAGCCAGGTGCGCGTCTTCGACGCGCAGTTGGCTCAGTGCAATTTTCTTGCCCCGTTCGCCGGCCGGATCGCCCGCGTACACGTCAAGGTCGGCCAGGGGGTAAGCCCGGGTGCACCGGTGGTCGACATCGTCGGCACCGGCCCGCTGAAGGCGCGCATGAACGTGCCCTCGCACTGGCTGGCCTGGCTCAGGCGCGGCGCCCACCTGGCCGGCCGGATCGACGAGACCGGCGAAGCCGTCGACCTGAGGGTGGCCCGGATCGCCGCGCGGGTCGACGCCGTCAGCCAGACCGTGGAGATCGAGGCAACGATCGAAGGCGCCGGCAACCAGGTGCTGCCGGGCATGAGCGGCCAGGCACAGCCGTTCACCGGCGGCTGAAGCCGCCGGCCCGCCCCGGCGCAAGGCCGGCATCGCAGCTGCGTTTCCTGCCCCCCCATGACCGACCTCGTCTACCACGCCCTGGCCGCCAAAGTGCACGGCGCCCGGCGCGCTGCCGACCTGGCCTTCATTGCCTGCAACGAGACGCACGCCCTCGTCCCCTATCGGCAGGCCGCGCTGATCGGTTTCTTCGGGCGGCGCCGTACCCGGCTGGCCGGCCATTCCGGGCTGGCCGACGTCGAGACCGACTCCCCCTACGCATTGTGGCTGGCCGAGCTCGCCGACCACCTGCGCCCCCGGCTCGGCCAGCTGCCGGCGCAGGCCCGCGTGCTGCCGCTCGCCCGCGAGCAGTTGCCGCCGACGCTGGCCGCCGGCTGGGCCGAATGGCTGCCCGAGCACGTCTGGCTGCTGCCGCTCACCGACCCGGAGGGTGAGGTACGCGCCGTCCTGCTGCTCGCCCGCGAACAGCCCTGGCCAACCGAGTTCGACCCCCGCAGTCCGGAATACCTGCTGCTGCAGGCGGCCGACATGTACGGCCACGCCTGGTGGGCGCTGACCGCAAGGCGGCGCGCGTTCGCAAGCCTGCTCGCCCGGCTGTGGACCGACCGGCGCGCGCGGCGGCTCATGCTGCTGATCCCGCTGCTGCTCCTCGTTCCGGTGCGCGAGTACGCGCTGCTGCCGGTCGAGATCGTCTCCACCCGCAGTGAGGTGGTGACCTCGCCGCGCGACGGCGTGATCAGGCGGATGACGGTGCCGCCCAATACCGGGGTGCAGGCCGGCCAGACGATCGCAGAGCTCGACGGCACCACGCTGGACAACCGGCTGGCGGTGGCGCGCGCCGCGCTGGCCACGGCGCAACTGGAGCTGCACCAGACTTCCCGGCGGGCCATCGAGACCCAGGCAGCCAAGGCCGAGCTCAGCCTGGCCACCGGCCGGCTGCGCGAGCGCGAGGTCGACGTCGCGGCACTGGAACGCGAACTGGAACAGCTGTCGATCCGGGCCGCGGTGGCCGGGGTGTTCGTCTACTCCGACCCCGACGACTGGGCCGGCCGGCCGGTGCAGACCGGTGAGCGGATCGGCTTGCTCGCCGACCCGGAGCAGCTGGGCGTGCAGGCCTGGGCGCCGGTCAACGAGGCGGTGAACCTGCAGCCTGGCGCGACCATGACCGTCTTCCTGAGCGTGGCGCCGCTGTCACCGCTGAGCGCCCGGCTCGACTACGCCGGCTACCAGGCGGTCGAATCGCCCGGCGGCGTGGCCAGCTACGTGCTGCGCGGCCAGGTGACCGACGAATCGAGCGTGGCACGCATCGGCCTGCGCGGCACGGCGCGGGTGGCCGGCGACTGGACCGTGCTCGGCTACCTGATGTTCCGCCGGCCCCTGGCCGCCCTGCGGGAGTGGTGCGGATGCTGAGCCGTGGCGCAGCGCCGGCGACCGCCGCAGTGCCCGTGGGGGCCGGCGCAGCGCCCGTGGCCGCTGGCGACATGGGCCGGCGCAAGCCCTGGCCGGCGCTGCGCGAGGAGCTCCAGCTCGAACCCGCGAACAACAATCGCGACGGCTCGCCAGCCTGGCATGTCTGCGACCCGGTACGCAACCTGTTCTTCCGGATCGGCTGGCTGGAGTTCGAGATCCTGCAGCGCTGGTCCATGGGCGACGCCCGCCGCATCGCGGCCGACATCGCCGCCCGCACCACGCTGGCCGCCACTCCCGAGCACGTGGAGTCACTGCAGGCCTTCCTGCTGCACCATCAGCTCGTGCGCGCCGCCCGGCCCAAGGCCGCGGTACCCGCGTGGCGCTGGCTGCTCGACAACTACCTGTTCATCCGCATCCCGCTGGTCCGGCCACAGCAGTGGCTCGACCGGCTCCTGCCGCGCGTGCGCTGGCTCTACACCCCCGGCTTCGTCATCGCCACCCTGCTGGCAGCCCTGGCCGGCCTGCTGCTGGCCGCCCGCCAGTGGGACGCGGTACTGGCCCAGCTGCGCGGCGCACTCAGCTGGGAAGGCATCCTCGGCTTTGCCGGGGCACTGATCGTTTCCAAGCTGCTGCACGAGCTGGGCCACGCGCTGACGGCCACCCGCCACGGCGTGCGCGTGGGCCACATGGGCATCGCCTTCCTGGTGCTGTGGCCGATGGCCTACACCGATACCGGCGAGAGCTGGAAGCTCGAACGCTCGAAGCAGCGCTTCGCGATCGCCGCGGCCGGCATCTGCACCGAGCTGGCGCTGGCCGCCTGGTGCACCCTGCTGTGGGCCTTCCTGCCCGATGGCGACGCCCGCAACGCGCTGTTCTTCCTCGCCACGACGGCCTGGGTGCTCACGCTGGCCGTCAACGGCAGCCCGTTCATGCGCTTCGACGGCTACTACATGCTCACCGACGCGCTCGACTTCCCCGGTCTGCACGAACGTGCCGGCCAGCAGGCCCGGCGCGCGCTGCGCCGCTGGCTGCTCGATCTGCACGAGCCAGCCCCCGAAGTCCTGCCCACCGGGCTGCGCCGCTTCCTGATCGGCTTCGCCTTCGCGACCTGGATCTACCGCTTCATCCTGTTCCTGGGCATCGCCCTGCTCGTCTACCATGCCTTCTTCAAGGCGCTGGGCGTGTTTCTGTTCGTGGTCGAGATCGCTGTCTTCATCGGCCGCCCGGTGATGGCCGAACTGCGCGTCTGGCATGCGCGGCGCGCCGAGATTCCCGTACGCCGGCGCCTGCTGCTCATCGCCACGCTGGGCCTGGCCGCCGGACTGCTCCTGCTGCCCTGGCAGAGCCGGATCAGCGCACCCGGTGTGGTGCGGGCCTTCGAGCAGCCGGTGTTCGCACCCTATGGGGCGCAACTGATCGCCCTGGACATCACCGAAGGCAGCACCGTCACTCCAGGCCAGCGCCTGCTCACCCTGGACGCCCCGGCCCAGGGCAGCGCGCGCGACAAGGCGGCGGCGCTGGCCAGCGCCTATGCGGACACCGCCCGGGGTGCCCTCGGTCTGGACCAGGCACAGGCCGCCAGGCTGGCGCTGGCCGAACAGCAGGCCAGTCGCTGGCAGGCCGAGCGCAGCGCCCGCGATGCCGAACTGCAGCGCCTGCAGCTGATCGCCCGGCATGCCGGCGTCGTGCGCGACCTCGATCCCTTGCTGGCGCCCGGCGTCTGGGTTGCCCCGTCACAGCCGATCGCGGTGGTGGTCGACGCGCAGCGCTGGCGCGCCGAAGTCCTGGTTTCCGAACGCCAGCGCCAGCGGCTGCTCGAAGACCAGCCGGCCACGCTGGTGATCGAGGGGCGCCCGCGCAAGCTGCAGGGCCGCATCCTGGCCATCGACGGCTCGGCCGTCAGGCGCCTGCCGCACCTGCTGCTCGCCCAGCCGCACGGTGGGCCGATCCCGCTGAACCCGAGCGCACCGGCTGCGGCGCTGGAACCGGCGGCCGTCTGGTTCCGCGTCATCGTCGAAGGCAGGATCGACGAGGGCCCGCCCCTGCCCGGCGTGCGGGCCGTCAGTGCCCGCCTCGAAGGCCAGCGCGAAAGCCTGGCCAGCCAGTGGCTGGACGCGGCCGTCGCGACGTTGATCCAGCAGGCCGGATTCTGAGCGGCTGCTCACCAGGGCAGCAGCCAGGGCACCAGCCATACGCAGCTCACGCCGGTCAGCACGGCCAGCGGCACCCCGACACGCACGAAGTCGGCAAAGGTATAGCCGCCCGGTCCGACCACCAGGGTATTCACCGGTGAGGACACCGGCGTCATGAAGGCCGAAGACGCGGCGAGCGCCACGGTCATCGCGAACGGATAGGGCGAAACGCCCAGAGCAGCCGCCACCGCGAGCGCCACCGGCGCCATCAGCACGGCCGTGGCCGTGTTCGATATGAACAGGCCGAGCACCGCCGTCACGGCGAAGACCGCGCCCAGGGCGCCGCGCGGACTGGCATCGCCGACCACGGCCAGCAGCCCGGAGACGGCCAGGTCCACCCCGCCGGTACGTTGCAGCGCCAGCGAGAACGGCAGCATGCCGACGATCAGCACCAGGGTCTGCCAGTGGATCGAACGGTAGGCGGCGTTGATGTCGACGCAGCCGAACAGGCCCATCAGCAGGCAGGCGATCAGCGCCGCCTGCACGTTCGGCACCACGCCGCTGACCATCAACCCCACCATCAGGGCGAGCACGGCAAGCGCTGCGCCGGCCCGCGACGATGCCGGGGCCGCTTCGTCGAATTCCACCGGCAGTCCGATCACGACGAGATCGCCGCCCGCCTGGGTCTGCTGGCGGATGGCCCGCCAGGGTCCGACCGCGAGCAGCGTGTCGCCGATCTGCAGTGGCACCTCGGCCAGTTGCTCGGCCAACGGTGCCCGACCGCGCTTGATGCCGATCACGGCCAGATCGTAGATCGAACGGAAACGCAGCTGGGCAAGGCTCTTGCCGGCCAGCGGCGAGTGCGCCGGTACGATCAGCTCGACCATTCCGATGTCCTGCGCCAGATCCGAGAAGTAGGCACCGCTGAACGGCAGCCGCTCGAGCCGGTAGCGTCCGGCGAGCGTGTCGAGATCCTGCTGCATGCCGAAGGCATCGAGCAACAGCACGTCGCCGGCGTGCAGACGGGTATTGGCCGATGGTTCGATGAGTCGCCGCCCGAACCGCTCGTGGCGCTCGATCGCCAGCACATTGATGCCGTCGCGGGCGCGCAGGCTGGCCGCCTGCAGCGTCCGCCCCACCAGCGGCGAAGCCGCGCCCACCCGCAGCCGGTGTTCGCGACCTTCGAGCGCATAGGCCTCGATCCAGCTCGCGAGGCTGGGCCGCGGGCTCGCCGCAGCCGGTGCCGTGCTCGGCAGCGGACGCAGCCAGCGGCGCGCCAGCAGCATGTAGCCGATCGCCAGCGCCAGGACCGGCACGCCGAAAGGCGTGAAGGCGAAGAAGCCGAAGCCTTCCAGATTCCTGCGCATGAGCTCGCCCTGCACCACCAGATTGGGCGGGGTACCGACCAGGGTCATCATGCCGCTGATCAGCCCGGCCACGCTCATCGGCATGAACAACCGCCCGGCGGCGATTCCGGTCTTGCCGGCAATACGCAACACCACCGGAATGAAGATCGCCACGACACCAGTCGAACTCATCACCGAACCGATGGTCGCCACCAGCACCATCAGCAGCGCGATCAAGCGGGTTTCACTGGCGCCGGCGCGGCGCACCAGCCAGTCGCCGGTGCGCTGCGCGATGCCGGTGCGCACCAGCCCTTCGCCGACCACGAACAGCAGCGCGATCAGCACCACGTTCGGATCGGCGAAACCGGCCAGGGCCTGCCCGATGTCGATCGCACCAGTCAGCGGCAATGCGGCGATCATCGTCAGCCCGACCACGTCGCTGCGCGGCCGGTTCAGCGCGAACATGACGATCGCAACGCCCAGCAGTGCCAGAACCAGGAGCAGCTCGAGGTTCATCGCAGGGTGGTCACGCTCGACCGGGCCATCCGAAGTCCGCGCAGGTCCGGTTCACACGGGGCAACCCTAGAGCTGACCGTCGAGCCCGGCCTGCACCAGTTCGGCCGCGCGCAGCAGCGCACGCGCCTTGTTCTCGGTTTCCTGCCATTCGCTCTCGGGCACCGAGTCGGCCACCACGCCGGCAGCCGCCTGCACGAACAGCGTGCCGTCCTTGACGACCCCGGTGCGGATCGCGATCGCCAGGTCGAGATCGCCGAGGAAGGAGATATAGCCGCAGGCACCGCCATAGATGCCGCGCTTGGTCGGCTCCAGCTCGTCGATGATCTCCATCGCGCGGATCTTCGGCGCACCGGTCAGCGTGCCGGCCGGGAAGGTGGCCCGCAGCACGTCGATTGCGCCCATGTCGCGCTTGAGCTTGCCCTCGACGTTCGAGACGATGTGCATGACGTGCGAGTACTTCTCGATGGCAAGCTGCTCGGTCACCCGGACCGTGCCGGTCTCGGCGATCCGGCCGATGTCGTTGCGGGCCAGGTCGATCAGCATCACGTGCTCGGCGATCTCCTTCGGATCGGCCAGCAGTTCATTGGCCAGCGCCTCGTCCTCGGCCGGCGTCCCGCCGCGCTTGCGCGTGCCGGCCAGCGGACGGATCGTGACCCGGTCGCCATCGGGATGACGCTCCTGGCGCACCAGGATCTCGGGCGACGCGCCCACGATGTGGAAACCGCCGAGGTTGTAGAAGTACATGTACGGCGACGGATTGATCGAGCGCAAGGCCCTGTACAGGGTCAGCGGTGAATCCCGGAACGGCTTCTCGATCAGCTGGCCGACCTGGATCTGCATCGCATCGCCGGCCATGATGTAGTCCTTGGCGCGCGCCACCGCCGCCAGATAGTCCTCCTTCCGGAAGCCGCGCCGCGCCGTGGTTTCGTAGCTCGGCTTGAACGACGGCACATCGATCGGCCGCGACAGCTGCACGTACAGTTCGCGCAGGCGCTTGCGGGCCCGCTGGTAGGCCTCGGCCCCGGCCGGATCGGCGTAGACCATCAGATAGATCTTGCCGGTCACGTTGTCGATGATCGCCAGCTCTTCGGTCACCAGCAGGAAGATGTCCGGCACCCCGATGGGGTCCGGTTTCCGGACCCCGGCCAGCTTCGGCTCCACGTAGCGCACCGTGTCGTAGCCGAAGTAGCCGGCCAGCCCGCCGCAGAACCGCGGCAGCCCCGGACGCACCGCTACCTTGAAGCGCTTCTGGTAGGCATCGACGAAATCGAGCGGATTGCCCTCGAAGCGCTCGACCACCTGCCCGTCGCGCACCACCTCGGCACCGGTTTCGGTGGAACGGATGATGGTGCTGGCCGGCAGGCCGATGAACGAGTAGCGCCCGAAACGCTCGCCGCCGACCACCGACTCGAGCAGGAAACTGTAGGGCTTGTGGGCCAGCTTCAGATACAGCGACAGGGGCGTGTCGAGGTCTGCAAAACACTCGAGCAGCAGCGGGATGCGGTTGTAGCCCTGGGCGGCAATCGCCTTGAATTCGAGTTCGGTCATCTCGTCTCTCTGCGCAGGCTCGCCGGATTCCACGGCTGCCGGCCTGGGGCGGACCGCCGGAATGCGGCGCGAAGCCTGGAAATGCTGTTGCGGGGATAGCGGCCGGAATCACGCTGCGCTGTGCCGTGGGACCGGCCCGGCGTGCCGGCTCAAGGCGTCGTCGACGAAGCCGGCGCATGCCGGCCCGCGACGCAGGCGATCAACGCCAACGCCACTCGCGCCATCGCCACCGGCAGGGGGCCAGGGAGGACGGGATCGGTCGGGCCGGAAGGAAAGCCATCGGGACGCGGGGCTCGGAATCGACTGTACGGAACCGCCGCACTATACCATCGCGCTGTACAGGTCAGACGGTTTGGGTCTGCGTACACATCGACACGAGGCGGCCGGCGTCGGCAAGGGTCTCGAGCGCCGCGACCTCGCGGATCAGCACCGCGCCTGCCTGCCAGCCGGGCTTTGCACGCTGCGCGCACGCCAGGAACTTCCGGGCAACCTGCCCGTAGTCCATCGGGCTGCGCGGGTGCCCCGTCACGAAACGCACTTCACGACGCACGGTTCGCCCGTCCCGATCGACGATCGTGACATCGCCTGGCATGGGAAACACCCCACGCCCGTCTCCCTGAGCATCGACTTCAAGCTCGACGCGGACCCGGTCGATCAGCGCCAGTACAGCAGGATCCTGAAGGCGGCCAGGCTCGATGGTGTCGAAATCGACACGGCGATGCAGCGCAGCCGCCGCTACCAGATAAGGCAGGCTGAACTGTGCATCAGCGACGCTGCGGGGCGCACGTTTTCGCTCGGACGGCTCGCAGACCAGGTCACGGGCTTCGCGATTGGTGACCTTGACGCGAATCTCGTCGATCTCATCCGTGGCGATGCCGCTTTCTTCAAGCGCGAGCAACGTGGCCTCGATCGGCCCATGGGTGAACCGGCAGCATGGGTAGAGCGGCTTGATGCTGACCTCGTCAAACAGGAAGCGCTGACCCAGTGCGCGGGTCAGCTCATCAGGTTCGTACAGGTTGCGATGGTGAAGACGATAGTAGCCATAGCGCCCTTCGAGAACATCGTCGCCACCGCTGATGCCCTGCTCGGCCATCAGCGCGCACACCAGTCCGGCCTCGGCGGTCACACCCTGCATGACCCGCACGGCCATCGCCCCCGACAGAAAGCCCTGCTGATTGCCGGCGACCCGCGCATGCGCGAGCCCCGCGGCATCGCGCATCGCCCGCGGGCTCAGGCCCAGCAACCTGCCGGCCGCCAGCGCAACGCCGTATAAGCCGCACTGGTAGCTCATGATGCTGCCCGTCTCGGTGAAACCGATCCGGGGTGCGGCCGACAGCCGGCAGATGATCTCAGCGCCCAGCGCCACCGCCACGATCAGTTCCCGCCCCGAAACCGGCGCCCGCGCCTCGCACGCAGCAAGCAGTGCCGGTACCAGACTGGCGGTGATGTGGCAGGTGTTCGCCTCATGGAGATCGTCGAGATCCCAGGCGCGGGCGGCTGTCGCGTTCACCAAGGCTGCGAGCGGAGCCGGTACCCGCACGCCGCTCGTCAGCAGAGTCGCTTCCGGACGTCCGCCCCAGTGTTCGACCAGACTGCTCAGCCCGGGCAACGCGGGCGCAGTCGACCCAGCAATGGCCACCCCCAGTGTGTCGAGGATCGCGCGTTTCGCGCGATCGACCGTCGATGCGGGAAGATCATCGAAACGGGTGTCGTGGCAGAAATCGAGGAGCTGGTCGAGCGCGGTCAACGGTCTTTACTCCTGGACGAGCAGACCAAGTTCACGGATCAGTTCCTTCGTCTCTCGATCGTACTGTTCGAGCCACTGGACAAATTCGGGAGCGTCCTGATAATCCAGGCTCAGTCCGATCATTGCCAGCTTGTCGCGCAGCTCCGGATCGGTCAGCGCCTGCCGGGACGCGCTGCGCAGCTTGTCCAGAACTTCCGGCGAAACCCCGTTCGGCATGTGCAGGGCCTCGAAGGCAATCGAAACGAAATCGACCCCCTGCTCGACGAGGGTCGGAACATCCGGGAAGAGCGGGCTGCGCTGGGTGTCCGCCACCCCCAGGATGCGCAGCTTGCCAGCATCGAGCAACGACTTGAACGCCGGCATCAGGCCCAGCGAGAACGCCGCCTCACCGCCGGCCAGCCCGACGACAGCAGGCCCCTCGCCCTTGTACGGAACCTGGCTGATCGTGATGCCCAGCTTCTTCGCCATCGCAGCCGAGGCAAGGTGTGTCGAGCTGCCCGTCCCGCTGTTGCCGTGGCTCACCTTGCGAGGATTGGCCCGGGCAAAGTCGACCAGTTCCCTCGCAGTCTGGAACGGTGAATCGACAGGAACCGCGACCACCAGCGGCGTCCAGTAGGTTCGCGCGATCCAGGTGTAATCCTTCAGGCTCGGCGCATTCCTCTTCTGGTACTGAATGCTCGCCAGCGCGATGCCACCCGTCGAAATCGTGTAGCCGTCGGGCGCAGCGTCGCGAACCGCGCTCATGCCGACGATACCGGCTCCTCCAACTCTGTTCTGAACGATGACCGGCTGACCCAGTGCCTTCGCCATATAGGGGGCGATCATCCGGATCGACACGTCGGTGCGGCCACCAGTCGGCCACGGGATGACCATATCGATCGACTTGCTCGGGTAATCGGCGAGTGCCACGCTGCCCGCTCCACCCAGGAGCAGGGCGGCCAGTCCGGCGACCAGACGGGATCGAGTACTGCGTTTCTTGAACATCTATTGCCTCCTAAGAGTTCATCAACTGCCGGTTCGCGCTAGAAGTCCCCTGGCGCACGAACCTTCGTCAGCCGGGCGTTGATCGCCGGCAACAATCCGATCAGGGGAAACAGAACGGCGATGCCGAGAAACGCCAGTGCAATGGGTCGATCGAGGAAGACCGCGAACGAGCCCTCCGAAATGATCAGCGTCCGACGCAGGTTCTCCTCGAGCATCGGCCCGAGCACGAAGGCCAGGATCAGCGGTGCGGCCTCGAGTGCGTTGCGACGCATCCAGTATCCGAGCAGGCCTGCCACCATCATCACGCCCACGTCGAAGAAGGAATTGTTGACGACGTAGGCACCGATGAAGCAGAACAGCAGCAGGATCGGGAACAGATACCGGTACGGAACGTGCAACAACTTGATCCACAGGCCGATGAGCGGAAGGTTCAGAACCAGCAGCATCGCGTTGCCCACCACCATGCTCGCCATCAGGCCCCAGAACACCTCGGCGTGGACGGTGATGAAGGTTGGCCCCGGCGAAACCCCCTGGACCATCAGGCCGGCGAGCATCAGCGCCATCACCGAATTGGTCGGGATTCCCAGTGTGGTGAGCGGCACGAAGGCACTGACTGCCGCCGAGTTGTTGGCCGCCTCGGGGCCGGCCA
Organism: Burkholderiaceae bacterium; assembly: GCA_041678445.1. Classification (GTDB taxonomy): domain Bacteria; phylum Pseudomonadota; class Gammaproteobacteria; order Burkholderiales; family Burkholderiaceae_E; genus Zeimonas. The sequence goes on from JBAYOD010000055.1 coordinate 13,877, forward strand.
CGCCTTCGATCGCGCCCTTGCCGAACCGCTCCGGCGTCGACGACACCTTGCGCTCGAGCATGTAAGACAACAGCGAGGCGATGATTGCGTTGCCACCCGGAATGATGCCGATCAGGAACCCGAGCACGCTGCCCCGGGTAATCGGAAGCGTCGAGTCGCGAACGTCCTGGCGGGTCGGCATCGGCCGGCCCACCGATTTCGCCAGGGCCGACTGGCGGATATCGTCGTCGATGTTGACCAGCACCTCCGACACACCAAACAGGCCCATCACCAACGGCACCAGACCGATCCCGTCCATCAGATAGGTCGAACCAAAGGTCAGGCGCTCGATGCCGTCGACCGGATCGAGTCCGATGGTCCCCAGCAACAGGCCGAAGGCTGCCATCATGAAGGCGCGGCGCTTGGAGCCGAACGAGACATAGCTCGTCAGGGTCAGGCCGAACAGCAGCAGTGCAACGAATTCTGGCGACTGGAAGCGCAGGGCGATATCGGCCAGCGGCGGAGCGACGAACACGAGGCCAACGATGGCCAGCAGCCCCGCGACGAAGGAGCCCAGCGCCGCGATCGCCAGCGCCGGGCCGGCCCGCCCGGCCTGGGCCATCCGGTACCCGTCGAGCGTGGTGACGATCGATGCCGCCTCGCCGGGAATATTGACCAGGATCGCCGTCGTCGACCCGCCGTACATTGCGCCGTAGTAGATCCCCGCCATGGCGATGATCGCCGTCACCGGCGGCAGCGCCATCGTCGCGGGAATCAGCAGTGCGAGCGCACCGGCAGGGCCGATCCCCGGCAACACACCGATCAGCGTCCCAAGCAGGACGCCGCCAAAGCAGAACAGCAGGTTCTGCCAGGCAAGTGCGACCTCGAATCCGAACAGCAACTCGTTCAGCATGTCAGACGAAGGCGAGACCGAACCAGTAGACAAATACCAGCCATGAGACCGTGGCCACCACCGCCGCGTAAAAGGCGGATACCGACAGGCGCCGGGGTTTGACCGAGGCGTGGAGCGCGAACACGAACAGGAAGACCGCCGGCGCCAGCGACAGGAAACGCACGGCGACCGCCAGGCCGATGGTGGCCAGCACCGCGAATGCCCAGGCCGATGGCGTGTTGAACAGTGGCGGCAGCGCCGCCGCGTCCTCTCTGGACGCCCGCAACGCACGCGGCACCACCAGCCCGTAGCCGCCGAGCAGCACCAGGATGAAACCGACCAGGAACGGCATCAGGCCGGCTTCAGGAGCTCGGATGGCCCCGACACCCAGACGCCAGCCACCGATGCAGGCCACCACACCGGCGGCGACGAGCAGCAGGTCGCTCAGGGTCGTACGCGCGATCAACGATCGAGCCCCAGGTGGCGTGCCGGGTTGGTCTTGAAGATCTTGGTGACTTCCTCCTGAGTGACGCCGTAGGCCAGCAGCACCTTGGCGAACCAGCGCAGCCCGTCGATGTGGGCGAGGTTCTGCACTTGGCCGGAGTCGGTGCCGACCACCATGTGATCGGCGAACTCCTTGATCGACTTGATGTACCAGCGGAAGCCCTCGATGAACCGGATGTTCACCGACGCGACCCCCATCAATCCGATCGCGATCCCTTCGGAGGCCAGTTCGCGGAAGTTGGCCATCGTGTGCTTGCTGTGGATCAACGTCGGATGGACGGACTCCATGCGCTTGACGCCAATCTTCTTGGCCTCTTCGAAGAGGATCTTCAGGTCCTGATAAGGGTAGTGGCCGCAGCACAGCACGAGGTCGTTGTCGGCGATGATGCTGAGGATCTCGCGCATCTCGGGGATCAGCCGGTTCTGGTCGTCGAGGAAGCGCAGGCCTTCGTTCTTGCGGTTGAACACGACGTACTGGTGCCAGTAGGAATCGGCCATCGGCATCCAGACGCAGCGGAAGTTCGGAAA
>JBAYOD010000056.1:0-15443 GCA_041678445.1 Burkholderiaceae bacterium
CCACCACTCGCATCACCACGACGTCAACCGGCACTCCGCCGAGGTGGGCAGTTTCTGTCTGGTTTTCGATGAGCCGCTGCACTGGGAGCATGTCGCTGCGTGGCTGGATGCACTGGTACTTGCGCATGCCGACGACCTGCTGCGCGTCAAGGGAATCCTGAACGTCGCGGGCCAGCCCAGGCCGATCGTCGTCCAGGCGGTTCAGCGACTCTTTCATCCGCCGGCGCGCCTCGAACACTGGCCTGACGCCGATACGCGTTCGCGGATCGTCTTCATCACGCGCGGTCTGAGCAAGTCCTTCGTTCTGGAGGTGTTCGAGACCTTGCGCAGCCGGATTCCGGTCTCGTAGCCGGCCCTCATCTGCCCACCATCCAAGGAGCGATTCTAGTGGATACCCTCATCAGGAACGGCCTGATCATCACGGCCGACGGCCGCCTGCCGGCATCGATCGGCATCCGCAACGGCCAGATCTCGGGGATCTTCGAGACGGGCAGCGAGCCCGAGGCACGCGAGGTCATCGACGCCTCCGGCCTGGCTGTGTTGCCGGGCGCCATCGACATGCACTCGCACCACCGGCAGGGATCGGAGCCCGGCTTCGAATACAAGGACACAATCCTGACCGCCACGATGCAGTGCGCGGCTGGTGGTGTGACGACCAGCGTCGGCATGCCCAACGTGACGCCGCCGCCGAACTCGCTGGCTCTGCTCGAGAAACAGTACGCGATCTACCGCAGCGACTCGATCGTCGACTGGAACTTCAATCCGGCGCCGACGATCGACAGCGAGATGGCAGGCATGGCTGCGACCGGAATCGCTGCATTCAAGATCTTCATGGTGGTCGATACCGGCCGCAGCTATCCGCACATGCCGGGCATCGGCATGCACGACCACGGCAAGCTGCTCGAGATCATGCAACGCTGCGCCGAACTGAACGTACCGCTGATGGTGCACCCGCACGACCAGGCGTTGATGGACGTGATCGAGCAGAAGTTCTGGGCGCGCGGCGAACGCGATGCACTGGCCTATGCCAAGGCCTATGCCGCGCACGACGGCGTGATCTGGGAGACGGCAATCGCCACGCTGCTGCGCTTGCAGCGCGCGTCGGGCTGCCATCTGCATATCCTGCACACGCAGACTGCCGGCAGCGTCGACATGATCCGCAAGGCCAAGGCCGCCGGCCAGAAGGTGACCTGCGAGCTGAACCCGTGGGCGCTGTTCCTGGGCTGCGACTGGTCGGCGATCGAACGCCTGGGCTCGTATGCCTTGTCCTACTGGGTGCCCGAGAAGAATGTGCCCGGCCTGTGGGAAGGCGTACGCGACGGCACCATCGACATCATCGCCACTGACCACGCGCCGCATACCCGCGAGGAAAAGGAGATCGGCTGGACCGATGGCTGGAAGGCGCACACCGGCACGCCGTCGACGCAGTTCTACCTGAGCATGTTCCTGACCGCGGCCCTCGAGGGCAAGCTGTCGCTGGAGCGGGTCGTCGAAGCCTGCTCGACCACGCCGGCGCGCCTGTTCGGGCTTGAACGCAAGGGACAGTTGCTGCCGGGCTACGACGCCGACCTGGTCCTGGTCGACCTGGAGAACGCGTACGAGATCCGCGACGAGGACGTGCTCAGCCTGGTGGGCTGGAGCCCGTATGCCGGTCGCAAGGTCAAGGGCAAGCCCGTGCGCACGATCCTGCGCGGTCGGACCGTCTACGTCGACGGCAAGGTGGTCGGCGAGAAGGGCTACGGCAAGCAGGCGAAGGCGGTGCGCGCAAGTCAGGCGGCCGCGGCTTGAGCGCAGCCTCCGGCATGCTTGCCCTGCAGCTTGCGCGGCCCTACGGGTGGCGGGCCAAGATCGGCCTGATCACCCCGTCGAGCAACAACATCAACGAGCCCGAGTTCTACCGGCTCGCGCCCGAGGGCGTGACGATCCATACCTCGCGCGTGCTGTTGCAAGGCGAGATGGACGAGGCCTCATATCACCGGATGGCGGCCGACCTCGGTCGGGCCGCTCGCGAACTGGCGACGGCCGAGGTCGACATCGTCGCCTACGGTTGCACTGCGGGTTCAGTGATCGTGCCCATTCCGGAACTGGTCCGGACCCTGTCGGACCAGACCGGTACGCCTGCGTTGGTCACCGCCGGCGCCGTGGTGGCCGCGCTGCGGGCCCTGGGGGTCGAGCGGGTTGCGATGGGTACCCCCTATCTCGATTTCGTGAACCGGCGCGAGGTCGAGTTCCTGGCTGAGCATGGGTTCGAGGTCACCCGCTATCTCGGGCTCGAGCTCGGCAACACCCAGCAGGAGCGGCGCTGCATCGGCCACGTATCGCCCGAGGCGGTTTACCGGCTGGCGGTCGAGATCGATTCGCCGCAGGCCCAGGCGATCTTCATCAGTTGCGCCAACCTGGCCACGCTCGATGTCATCGAGGCGATCGAGGCGGCGTTGGGCAAACCCGTGGTCACCAGCAACACCGCCTGTTTCTGGGCCTGCCTGAGAACGCTCGGCGTCAATACGCCGATCGCCGGTCATGGCCGCCTGCTTCGCGAGTTCACCGATCCGCTGCGGGCGGAAGGTGCCTCGTGATTCGCTGATCCATCACACAGGAGTCTTCATCATGAATCGTCGCAGCTTCAACCGCGTGCTTGCCGCGGGTGTCTCCGGCGGCATGCTCGCCTCGCTGCCAGGGGGGTTGCGCGCCCAGCAGTGGCCGAGCCGGCCGATCTCGCTGATCGTGCCCTATGCCCCCGGTGGCAACACTGATTTCATGGCCAGGATTACCGCCGAGTATCTGACCAAGGCGCTGGGCAACTCGGTGGTCGCCGACAACCGGGCCGGCGCGGGGGGTACGATTGCTGCCGAACTGGCGGCGCGCGCCCCGGCCGATGGCCATACGCTGTTCTTCGCAACGATCACCCAGATCTCGCTGGCGCCCTTCCTGTACAAGATCCGCTACGACCCGCTCAAGGACTTCGTCCCGATCTGCAACGTCGGCGGCAATCCGCTGGTGCTGACCGTCTCGTCGTCGAGTCGTTTCCAGACGCTCGATGACCTGATCCGCTACGGCAAGGAAAATCCGGGCAAGCTGACCGTCAGCCATGCCGGAGTCGGCTCGCTGTCGCACATGTCGGCCTACATCTTCCTGGCGCGCGCCGGCATCGAGGCCACGATGGTGTCGTACAAGGGGGGCGCCCCCGCGCTGGCCGACATGATCGGCGGCCAGACCGACCTGTACTCGGCCAACATCTCGGAAATCATGCCCCACGTCGCAGGCGGGCGGGTGCGTTTCCTGGCCGTGTCCAGCCTCGAACCCATCCCGCAACTGCCGGGCGTGCCGACCATCGCGGCAACGATCCCGGGCCACCAGATCGAGACCTGGAACGGCGTGGTCGGCCCGGCCGGATTGCCGACCGGTGTGGTCGACCGCCTGGCCGAGGCGCTGACCGAGATGCTGGCCGACGCGGGTATCCGGGAGCGCTTCGGGCGCGCCGGGATCATTCCGCAGGACGGGCAGGCCAAGGAGGTCTTCGCGCAGCGCATCCGGCGCGATATCGAACTGTGGAAGCCGATGATCGAGCAGGCCGGCATCACCCCCGCCTGATATCATCCAGCGCGCACCGGGCCGGATCGGCCGGCCCGGTTGGCCTCCATGACCGACGCGCCCGACTCGACCGGCGCGCCGCCCCGCCATCGCAGGCGCCGCGGCGTGCGCATCTTCCTTCTCCTGCTCCTGGCCTGCCTGATCGTGGCTGGCTGGACGGTGTGGCGCTTGCTGGCCGATACCGGTTCGGTGTCCACTGACAATGCCTATGTCCACGGCGACCTGGTCGTGGTGACGCCGCGGGTGGCGGGGACGGTGGTCGGCCTGCACACCGACGAAACCTTCTGGGTGTCGGCCGGCGATCCGCTGGTGAGCCTGGACGATGCCGATGCCCGCAATGCGCTGCGTCACGCCGAGGCCAGCCTGGCCCGGACGGTGCGTGAGGTTCGCGCGCTGTACCGGGGCGTCGATGCCCTGCGAGCGGCGGCGGCCATGCAGGCAAGCGAGGTCGAGCGGGCCCGCGCCGAGCGGATCCGTACCGAGCAGAACCACCGGCGCCGCGAGGCGCTGCACCAGCGCGGCGCGGTCTCCAGCGAGGATCTCCAGAATGCGCGCGCCGACCGCGACAGGGCACTCGGAGCGCTGGCCGCCGCCGAAGCTGCGCTGGCTTCGGCGCACGAGGAATACGAAGCCCGCTGGGTACTGGTCGAGGGCGTTGCTCCCCGCGAGCACCCGCTGATTGCCCAGGCGGCTGCCGAGATGCGCGAAGCCTGGCTCGCACTGCAGCGGACCCGCATCGTCGCGCCGGTGGCCGGCCAGGTTGCGCGACGCAACGTCCAGCTCGGCCAGCGTGTCGACGCCGGCGCCAACCTGATGACCCTGGTGCCGCTCGACCGGCTCTGGGTCGAGGCCAACTTCAAGGAAGGACAGTTGCGCGATCTGCGGATCGGCCAGCCGGCCAGCGTGGTGGCCGACCTCTACGGAAACTCGGTCGTCTACCCGGCGCGGGTGGTCGGCTTCGGCGCCGGTACCGGCGCCTCGTTTTCACTGCTGCCGGCCCAGAACGCCACCGGCAACTGGATCAAGATCGTGCAGCGTGTGCCGGTCCGGATCGAGATCGATCCGCCGGCGCTGAAGGCGCACCCGCTGCGTGTCGGCCTGTCGATGCAGGTCAGCGTCGACACCCGCGACCGCGATGGCCCGTTGCTGCGCCCGGCCGCCGCCGGCGCACGGGCCGGGCCGGCTGCGGAAACCGGCCGGGAAGCTGCGCTGCTGCGCGCCGCCGATGCAGCAGTCACGCAGGTCGTCGACCGGCATCTGGGCGAGAAGCCGGCCGGGGCTGTGCCCAACGGACGCTCGCCGGCCAAGGCCGCGGCGCACTGATCCATGGCGGCGTCGCAGGTGGCCGCGACCGTTGCCTTGCCGGCTTCGGGGCGTCGGCTGATCGGCACCCTCGCGCTGTCGCTTGCCACCTTCATGTGCGTGCTCGACATCTCGATCGCCAACGTGTCGATCACGGCGATCGCCGGTGCGCTCGGCGCCAGCCCGTCGCAGGGCACCTGGGTAATCACCAGCTTCGGGGTGGCCAACGCGATCTCGTTGCCGCTGACCGGCTGGCTCGCCCAGCGCTTCGGCACATTGCGCCTGTTCGTCGCCAGCGTCCTGCTGTTCACGACGGCATCCTTTCTGTGCGGGATCTCGACGAGCATCGAGGCGCTGGTGCTGTGCCGCGTGCTGCAGGGGGCCGTGGCGGGGCCGATGATCCCGCTGTGCCAGGCGCTGCTGCTGCGCAGCCACCCCCCGGACCGGATCGGTCAGGCGCTGACCATTCTCGCGCTGACCACTCTGGTGGCTCCGGTGATCGGGCCGCTGCTGGGTGGCTGGCTCACCGATAACTGGTCGTGGCACTGGATCTTTCTGGTCAACGTGCCGGTCGGTGTGGTCTGCGGCCTGGTCGCCGGCTGGGCCTTCAGGCCGCTCGAAACCGCGATCCGGCGGGTGCCGGTCGATGGCATCGGCTTCGGACTGCTGGTGCTGTGGGTGGGCGCGCTGCAACTGATGCTCGACCTGGGCCGCGAGCGTGACTGGTTCGGTTCGCCCGACATCATCGTGCTGGCCCTGATCGCAGGCGTGGGCCTGGTCCTGTTCATCACCTGGGAGTTGATCGTTCCCGAGCCGGTGGTCGAACTGCGTCTGTTCAGGTCGCGCAACTTCCTGGTCGGCAGTGTCGCAATGGGGCTTGCCTATGCGCTGTTCCTCGGCAACCTGGTGCTGCTGCCGCTGTGGCTGCAGCAGCACCTGGGCTATACCGCGACGCTGGCCGGTCTTGCGCTGGCGCCCGTGGGTCTGCTGGCGATCGCGATCGCCCCGCTGGTGGGCCGCGTCGTGTCACGCCACGACCCGCGCTGGCTGGCCGGCGGCGCCTTCATGGTCTTCGCGTTCTCGCTGTGGCTGCGCTCGCGCTTCAGCACCGAGGTCGATTTCCTGACGGTGGCGACCCCGAGTCTGGTGCAGGGTCTGGGCAATGCAATGTTCTTCGTGCCGCTGCTCGCGATCATTCTGGGCGGACTGCCGGCCGACCGGATTGCATCGGGGTCGGGACTCAGCAACAGCCTGCGCTACACGCTGGGTGCGTTCGGCACCTCGTTGATGACCACGGCCTGGGACCGTCGGGCTGCCGTGCACCGGGAGTGGCTGATCGGGGCGATCGATGAAGGGCGGCCTGGCTTCACCGAGTTTGCCGGGCAACTTGCCCAGGCCGGACTGTCGCCAGTGCAGCAGCTCGCGCTGGCCGACCGGCTGATCCAGCAGCAGGCATACACGCTCGCCGCCGACGACCTGTTCAGGTTCTCGGCGGCTGCTTTCGTATTGCTGATCGGATTGCTGCTGTTTGCCGAAGCACCGCGTCGCGCCGCTCCGGAAGACGCGCCCCGTCGCACCGGTTGACGGGCGGGCGTCTTCAGCAACAGGCCCCCCGGTAAAGGGTCGCTCAGGAAAAAGCCTGGATGCCGGTCTGCGCGCGACCCAGGATCAGCGCGTGGATGTCGTGCGTGCCCTCGTAGGTGTTGACCACTTCGAGGTTGACCAGGTGGCGGGCTACGCCGAACTCGTCCGAAATGCCGTTGCCGCCCATCATGTCGCGGGCCAGCCGGGCGATGTCGAGGGCCTTGCCGCAGGAATTGCGTTTCAGGATCGAGGTGATCTCGACCGCGGCCGTGCCTTCTTCCTTCATCCGGCCCAGCCGCAGGCAGCCCTGCAGGCCCAGCGTGATCTCGGTCTGCATGTCGGCCAGTTTCTTCTGGATCAGCTGGTTGGCCGCCAGTGGCCGGCCGAACTGCTTGCGGTCGAGCACGTACTGGCGGGCGCGATGCCAGCAATCCTCGGCGGCGCCCAGCGCGCCCCAGGCGATTCCGTAGCGGGCGCTGTTCAGGCAGGTAAACGGGCCTTTCAAGCCCTCGACACCAGGCAGCATCTGGGCCTCCGACACCTCGACACCGTCCATCACGACCTCGCCGGTGATCGAGGCCCGCAGGCCGACCTTGCCGAGGATCTTCGGTGCCGACAGGCCCTTCATGCCCTTGTCGAGGATGAAGCCCTTGATCCGGCCGTCGAAGTCACCGCCCACGCACTTGGCCCAGACTACGAAGACGTCGGCGATCGGCGAGTTGCTGATCCACATCTTGGTGCCTGACAGGGCGTAGCCGCCGTCGATCCTGCGCGCCCGGGTGTCCATGCTGCCGGGGTCCGAGCCGTGGTTGGGTTCGGTGAGACCGAAGCAACCGATCCACTCGCCGCTGGCGAGCTTCGGCAGGTACTTGCGTTTCTGTTCCTCGGAGCCGAACTCGTTGATCGGCACCATCACCAGAGAGCTCTGCACGCTCATCATCGAGCGATAGCCGGAGTCGACCCGCTCGACCTCGCGGGCGATCAGCCCGTAGCTGACGTAGTTGAGTCCCGGGCCACCGTACTGCTCGGGAATGGTCGGGCCGAGCAGCCCCAGTTCGCCCATCTCCTGGAAGATCTCGACGTCGGTGTGCTCGTTGCGGAAGGCCGTGATCACGCGCGGGGCCAGCTTGTCCTGGCAGTAGGCAGCTGCGGCCTCGCGCACCATGCGCTCGTCTTCGGTGAGCTGCGCGTCGAGCAGCAACGGATCGTCCCACTTGAAGACGGCCTTGGCGCGGGAATGGGGGGCGTTCATCCGGTGATCTCCTTTGTGCGACTTCGGATGTTAACCCGCTTGCCTGCCACCTGGCGGCCGAGCGAAACGCACTGTTCGCGACAGGGGTATTTTCCTTACAATCCGGACATAATATAAATTGAAACAAAAATGATAATGAGTTTCATTTATATACCCCGAAACCGGATCGAACAAGGAAGACCCTCATGGCCAACCGTGTCCGCCTCAAGCGTGCCTGCCCCACCATTCTGGCGGTAGCGTCCCTGTCCCTGTTTGGCGCGCAGGCCGCCGCCCAGACTTCACCCGGGCCGACACTGCCGACTGTGGAGGTCATCTCCGACTATGACTTCGACGATGTGCGCCCGGAGGTGGTGACGACCGCCACCCGGATCCCTGCGGCGCCACGCGACATCCCGCAGACCATCGACACCATCGAGGTGAACAAGTACAAGAGTTACGGCATCAACGACCTGTCGATCATGCTCGACGGCGTGCCCGGGGTGAACACGCAGTACGACATGCGCGGCGAGGGCGTGATGATCCGTGGCTTCTCCGCCGATTCGAACGACATCTACCGCGACGGCGTGCGCGAGTCCGGGCAGGTACGACGCAGCACGGCCAACGTCGAGCGCATCGAGATCCTCAAGGGGCCGGCCTCGGTGCTCTACGGACGCGGCTCGGGCGGCGGTGTGATCAACATGATCACCCGGCAGGCCAACTTCGACTCCCCGAGCATGGTCAATCTGCGCGCCGGCTCCTGGGGCAATCGCGGCATCACTGCCGACCTCAACCATGTCATCAACGAGAACGTGGCGCTGCGGCTGAGCGCCGACAAGGAGAAGTCCGACAGCTTCCGCAACGGCGTTCGCAACGACAGCGAGATGTTCTCGCCGAGCATCCTCATCAACAACCGCCGGGGTTTGCGCTGGCTGGCGCAGTACACGCATGACACGGTCTGGCGCGTACCCGACCGCGGGCCCGCCTACGACCAGCTCCCCGACGGCGTGTCGATCCGCACCGGGTTTGCCCATCCGGACGACTACGTCGAAGACCGGCTGCGCGTGCTGCGTTCGGACCTGTCCTATGACTTCAACACCGCCTGGACGCTGCGCTGGGTGGCCACCAAGCGCGAGGCCAGCCAGGATTTCGACCACTACTACGGCGGCAGCTATTGCCGCCCCGATGGCCGGACTTCGACCGGTTCAGCCTGCGCCTGGCCGGGCCGCGTGCGGCCGAGCTATGCCTGGCAGCAGACCCGCAACGAGACGCTGACCCATACCCTCGACCTGAGCGGGCGCTTCAGTACCGGCGGCATCCGCCACCAGGTGCTGGCAGGGATGGAATTCACCGACGAGGATCGCATGCCGCGCATCGGCCAGCCGCCGCTGACGGCCGATGCGTTCACTTACGATCCCCTGCAGCCCATCGTCTGGCCGGTCAAGCCCGCGAACGGTGCGCCGACCCAGCACAATCACCACGAGGCCCGGGCCCGGGCCCTCTATCTGCAGGATCTGATGAGTGTCGGTGAACACTGGAAAGTGCTTGCCGGTCTGCGCTATGACAGCTACGAGTTCCGCAGCACCAACAAGCTCACCGAGGCAAGCCGCGGCTACGACGGCGACTCGGTCAGTCCCCGCCTGGGCGTGGTCTGGCAGCCGGCGCGCGCGCACAGTTTCTACGCAGCGTGGAACAAGAGCTTCTCGCCCTATGGCGGGCGCGGCCTGCTCAGCGTGAGCCCCGACCCGAGCGCGGTCTACGACAGCGCGCCGCAGTATTCGCGCCAGATCGAGATGGGCGTGAAGAGCGACTGGCTCGACGGTGCGCTGTCCACCCAGCTCGCGGTGTTCGAACTGGAGCACTACAACATCCGCTATCGCCCCGATCCGGTCGATGACCCGTTCACCTGGGCGGTGCGCGGCAGCGAGCGATCGCGAGGCATCGAGCTCAGCTTTGCCGGACGGCTGGCACCCTCGTGGTATATCCGCGGCGGCATCGGCCTGCTGAGCGCGAAGGTCGTCCAGGACGAGACCAGCCCGGGGAATGAAGGCAACCTGCTGCAGAACACCGCCCGGCGCAACGGCAATCTCTTTCTGCGCTACACGCCGCGACCCAGCTGGTACGGCGAGATCGGTGTCACGCACACGTCGGCGCGCTGGCTGAACGCCGCCAACACCTCGCGCCTGCCCGGCTATACCCGCTGGGACGCCCTGATCGGCTGGCGCACCGCGCCGTGGACGGTGACGATGGCGGTGTCCAACCTGTTCGACCACGAATACTGGCGTTCGGCGGCGATGCCCGGCGCGCCGCGCAGCGTACTGGTCAGTGGTGTCTATCAGTTCTGATCGGGGCCCATTTGGGCTACACTGGGGGGTGCTGTCTTCAATCGAACAGGAGGGTCGTCATGGCCGATAACGCTGTCGTACGCGCTCGGATTGATCCATCTCTGAAGGAAGAGGCTGCCGCTGTTCTGGCGACCATGGGCCTCACGATTTCCGACGTCGTTCGCATCACGCTCACGAAAGTCGCCAAGGAAAAGGCGCTACCGTTCGAGATGAAGGTTCCCAACAGGGTCACGGCCGAGGCCCTGGCCAGAAGCGACCGTGGCGAAGACGTTCACCGATTCGACAGCGCAGATGCGGCGTTCAAGGAATTGGGGATCTGATGCGGTTACCCGCGTTTTCCGGGCAGTTCAAGAGAGACGTTCGGGCGGCCCGGAAGCGCGGTAAGGACATGAGCAAGCTGCGTACCCTGATGACCTTGCTCATCGATGGAATGCCGTTGCCAGCGCACTATCTCGATCATCCGTTGAAAGGTGAATGGCGAAGCTTTCGTGATGCGCATATTGAGCCGGACTGGTTGCTGATCTACAAGGTCGATGGCGACATGGTGCGATTCGAACGTACCGGCCGGCACGTCGACCTTTTTGACGAATAGCGCCCCCGGCGCGAGCTCTTGGCCCGCGCGCCGGACCAATCCCGGGCAGACCGCGCCTCTAGAACGCCACCTTGTCGCCGCCCTTGAGTCGCAGCATCGCGCGCGCCTCGTCCGGCGTGGCCACTTCCAGCGACAGCGCCTCGATGACGCTGCGGATCCGCCGCACCTGGTCGGCGTTCGCCCTGGCCAGATTGCCCGGGCCGTCCCACAGCGAGTCTTCGAGGCCGACGCGGACGTTGCCGCCGATGGCGGCCGACACGGTCGCAGTCGGGATCTGCGCCCGGCCGGCACCCAGCACCGACCACAGGTAGTCGTCGCCGAACAGCCGGTCGGCGGTGCGCTTCATCTGCATGACATCTTCGATGTGCGCGCCGATGCCGCCGCGCAGGCCGAACACCGACTGGATGAACAGGGGGGCCTTGAGCAGGCCGCGGTCAAGGAAGTGGGCGGCCGTGTACAGGTGGCCGATGTCGTAGCACTCGATCTCGAAGCGGGTGCCGTTGCTGCCGCACGATTCGAGGATGTGGGCGATGTCGCGGAAGGTGTTGCGGAAGATCAGGTCGTCGGAGTTGGCCAGGTAAGGCTGTTCCCAGTCGTGCTTGAAGCTCTTGTAGCGGTTCAGCATCTCGTACAGACCGAAGTTCATCGAGCCCATGTTCAGCGATGCGACTTCCGGCTCCAGCTGCAGGGCCGGTTGCAGCCGTTCCTCGACGCCCATCGTCGGCGCGCCGCCGGTAGTCAGGTTGATGACGACCTTGCTGGCCGCCTTGATCTTCGGCAGGAAGGCGCGGAACAGCTCGGGGTCCTGCGACGGCCGGCCGTCCTTCGGATCGCGCGCGTGCAGGTGGACGATCGCTGCGCCGGCTTCGGCGGCGCCGATCGCAGCGTCGGCGATCTCGTCGGCGCTCACCGGCAGGTAGGGCGACATCGACGGGGTGTGGATCGCGCCGGTCACGGCGCAGGTGATGATGACCTTGCGTTGGGCTGCCATCGGAGGTTCCTCGTGGTCGGCGTTGCGGGGTGTGGGGCGGGGCGCTCAGGAGTCGGGCTGGCCGCGCTTGTGCGCGAGCAGGGCCATCAGCCTGCGGTCGCGCCAGGCCGAGCGCTTCTCGATGTCTTCGCGTGGCAACTCGCGCCGCCGGTCGGCTTCGGCGCGTGCGATGGTTGCGTCGTCCCAGTCGAAGGCGGTTGCGCCGGCAGCGACCTCGCGATAGGTCGGACCGAAGCGTGCCGCGTAGTCAACGAGCCCGTTGGGCGCGTTCAGGTCGATGGTCTCGAACGGCCCCATGAAAGCCCAGCGCAGTGCCAGGCCGTCCTTCAGCACGCAGTCGAGGTCGGCGGCGTCGGCGTAGCCGTCGCGATACAGCGCGAACACTTCGCTGAGTACTGCGCTTTGCACTCGATTGAGCAGAAAACCGGTGATTTCCTTCTTGAGGGTGACCGGGGTCTGGCCGGCGCGCGCATAGAGCTCGCGGGCGCGGGTCACGACTTCGGGCGCAGTCCAGGGCGCCGGCGCGATCTCGACCAGTGGCACCAGATAGGGCGGGTTGACCGGGTGGCCGACCAGGCAGCGGGCGCGGCCCGGCAGCGGCTCGCTGAAGCTCGACGCCGGCAGCCACGAGGTGGAACTGGCCAGGATGGCGTCGGCCGGGGCGAGCCGGTCGAGTTCCGCGAACAGCTGCTGCTTGACCTCGAGCTTCTCCGCTGCATTTTCCTGAACCAGGACCACGTCGCGGACCGCGTCGGCCAGCGTCGCGGAGGTCGAGATCCGGGCCAGGAGGGTCGCAGGCGGTTCGTCGATCAGGCCGTAGCCGGCCAGGTCATCGAGCCGTTCGGCGATGATGCCCAGGCAGGCGTCGAGCGCGGCCGGAACCTGATCGTAGAGCCTGACGCGAAAGCCGCCGCGCGCGAACACGATGGCCCAGGCGCGGCCGATCAGGCCGGCGCCGACGATCGCGACCGTTCCCGGGCTGTCAGTCGTTGCCGTGTCGTCTTGTCGGGTCGTCATCCGAGGCGCTCCAGGTTGCCGCATACCGACAGGCTCTGCCCACTGATCCGGCTGCCGGCCGGTGAGCACAGGAACAGGACCTGGGCGGCAATGTCGTAGGGGTCGATCATCGTTCTGAGCGAGACATTCGAGACCAGCCTTTCGCGCATGGCTTCATGCGAAATGCCGTTGGCGGTGGCCTTCGCAGCGATCACCCGTTCGATCCGGTCGCCGGCCACGATGCCGGGAAGCACCGCGTTGACGCGGATGTTCTCGGGGCCGAGTTCCATCGCCCAGGTTTCGGTCAGTCCGATCACGCCGAACTTGGAGGCCGAATAAGGCGTTCGCAACGGAAAGCCCAGCCGGCCGGCTGCGGACGAGATGTTGACGATCGCGCCACCGCCCGCCTTCCTGAGCATCGGTACGGCGGCACGCGCGCACAGGAAGACGCCGGTCAGGTTGACTGCGATCGTCTGCTGCCAGTCGGCCAGTTGCGTGGCTTCGAGCGCGGCAGTCGGTCCTGCGATGCCGGCGTTGTTCACCAGGGCGTCGAGTCCGCCCCAGCGGCTGTCGAGTTCGGCGAACATGGCGGCCACCTGGGTTTCGTCGGTGACGTCGGTCAGCGAGGTGCTGGCCTCGGGCAGCCGGACGCGCGCGTTGTCCAGGAAGGCCGGATCGATGTCGCACAGGTGCACCTGTGCGCCGGCCGCCGCCAGGGTCTCAGAGATCGCCAGGCCGATGCCCTGCGCGCCGGCGGTGACGACGACGCGCTTGTTCTTCATCGTGGTGTCCACAGTCTCCCTCATCGTTCGATCGTGCCCGGGCGGGCAGGCATCCGGGCCGGCAATCGCCCGAGCCGCCAAGGACAGATGCTACCGCGGTCGCGAGGATCGGCCCATTCGCGCTGATCGGCCAGCGCCCTGCAGTCTGCTAAGTTAACGGGTATCCGGGGCTGCGGGGGTTCGCGGCCCGGAGGTTTTCGAAACGGGAGAAGGTGATGAACCGGCAGACGGCGATTCTGGCAGGAGGATGCTTCTGGTGCACCGAGGCGGTGTTCGTCGAGGTGCGGGGCGTTCTGGCGGTCGAATCGGGCTACTGCGGCGGCCATGTGTCCGACCCGACCTACGAGGCGGTCTGCGACGGCGATACCGGTCACGCCGAAGCCGTGCGCATCGAGTTCGACGCCGACGAGATCGGCTACGAGACCCTGCTCGAGATCTTCTTCGGCACCCACGACCCGACCACGCCGAACCGGCAGGGCAACGATATCGGCACCCAGTACCGATCGGCCATTTTTCCGCTCGATGATGACCAGCGCCAGCGCGCCGAGGCCGTCATCGCGCGGCTCACGGCCGAGCAGGTGTTCGATGTGCCGATCGTCACGACGATCGAGGAATCCGGCACCTGGTATCCGGCCGAATCCGGCCACCGACGCTTTTTCGAGCGCAATCCCTACCAGGGTTACTGCATGGCGGTGGTCGGCCCCAAGGTGGCGAAGTTCCGCAGGACTTTCGCCAGTCATCTGAGGCAGCGCTGAGGGGGCGGTCCGGTCCGCTGCGCTTCCGCAGACCGGCTGCGCCTCAGTCGACCCCGATGCCGAGGCGCCGGATCACCGGCAGCCACTTCTGCGACTCGACCCGCATCCGTCGGGCCAGGTCTTGCGGCGGGCCGCCGATCGCCTCCATGCCGCCGGCAGCCAGCGTCTCGCGCACGGCCGGCTCGGCGAGAACCGTATCGATTGCCCGGTTCAGTCGTTCGATGATCGGCGCGGGCGTGCCGGCCGGCGCGACGATTCCGTTCCACAGCGGCGCATCGACCTGGGCGAGTCCGTGCTCGGCGAAGGTGGGCACGTCGGGCAGGCGTGGCGAGCGCTGCGCTTCGGCCAGCGCCAGCACTTTCAGCCGGCCCGCAGCAACCGGCCCCTGCACGTTGACATAGGCGGTGCACAGCGCGTCGACGTCACCCGTGAGCAGGCCGTGGGTGGCCGCCGGCCCGCCGTTGTACGGGATGTGGACGATGAACAGGCCGGCCGCGCTCTTGAACAACTCCATCGTGAGGTGCGAGGCGCTGGCATTGCCGACCGATGCGTAATTGGCCTTGCCGGGCGCTGCCCGGACCCGGGCGATGAACTCGCCCAGCGTGCGCGCCGGATCGTTGCCGTTGACGACCAGGACATGCTGCTGGGAAACGGTGGTGATGACCGGCGCGAAGCTCTCCAGCGGCCGGTAGCTCAGTTTCGGGAAGATGTGTCCGGCAGTGGCCAGCGGGCCATTGAAGCCGACGAACAGGCTGTGGCCGTCGGGGCTGGCCCGGGCCACCTCGCCGGCGGCGATCGTGCCGCCGGCCCCGGGCCTGTTCTCGACGAGGATCGTTGCGCCGGCAAGCCGCGTGCGCAGGCCTTCGGCGATCAGGCGGGTGGCGATGTCGACCGAACTGCCGGGCGGGGTCGGCACGACGAAGCGGATGGGCCGGCTCGGCCAGGTTTGCGTGCCCGAAACCTGCGCGCCGGCGCTGGCCGCCGTCAGTCCGGCAGCGAGGCCACTGCCAGCGAGGGCACCCGTGCGAGCGGCGAGACGGCCGGGCAGGGCGGAGGTGAGCAGGCGCAGCGTACTGCAGGCGCCCAGGCTGGCGAGGGCGCGACGACGGGAAGGAGGGATGTTCATTGCGGCGAGTCTACGTCATGCGGGTTCGCTAGGAGTCCGTCGGAGTTGGCATTCTGACGACCGAGCGAAAGTCGCCGATGCTGCCGATGTGCATGATGTTTTCCGCCAACGAGGTTAGGCGGCGCTCTGGTGCAGTCCCGATCGGCCTTGC
>JBAYOD010000057.1:0-15121 GCA_041678445.1 Burkholderiaceae bacterium
ATGGCAAAGAGTAAGTTCGAGCGTACGAAGCCGCACGTGAACGTAGGAACGATTGGGCACGTGGATCATGGCAAGACGACGCTGACGGCGGCGATCACGACGGTGCTGAGCAAGCAGTTTGGTGGTGAGGCGCGTGATTACGCGCAGATCGACAATGCGCCGGAAGAGAAGGCGCGCGGGATCACGATCAGCACGTCGCACGTTGAGTACGAGACGACGAATCGCCACTATGCACACGTTGACTGTCCGGGTCACGCGGACTATGTGAAGAACATGATCACGGGTGCGGCGCAGATGGACGGTGCGATTCTGGTGGTGAGCGCGGCCGATGGTCCGATGCCGCAGACGCGCGAGCACATTTTGCTGGCGCGCCAGGTGGGTGTTCCGTACGTCGTCGTGTTCATGAACAAGTGCGACATGGTGGATGACGAGGAGCTGCTCGAGCTGGTGGAGATGGAGGTTCGGGAGCTGCTGAGCAAGTACGATTTTCCGGGCGACGATGTTCCGATCGTGAAGGGTTCGGCGCTCAAGGCGCTGGAGGGTGATCAGAGTCCGATCGGGGAGCCGGCGGTTCTGGAGCTTGCCAATGCGCTGGATACGTACATTCCGGAGCCCGAGCGTGCGGTGGACGGGGCGTTTCTGATGCCGATCGAGGACGTGTTCTCGATTTCAGGTCGTGGCACGGTGGTGACGGGCCGGGTCGAGCGCGGGATCGTGAAGGTAGGCGAGGAGATCGAGATCGTCGGGATTCGTCCGACGGTGAAGACGACGTGCACGGGCGTGGAGATGTTCCGCAAGCTGCTCGATCAGGGTCAGGCGGGGGATAACGTCGGTGTGCTGCTGCGCGGCACGAAGCGTGAGGATGTGGAGCGGGGTCAGGTTCTGGCCAAGCCGGGTTCGATCACGCCGCACACGAAGTTCGAGTGCGAGGTGTATGTGCTGAGCAAGGAGGAGGGGGGTCGTCACACGCCGTTCTTCAACAACTATCGTCCGCAGTTTTACTTTCGCACGACGGACGTGACGGGTTCGGTGCAGTTGCCCGAGGGTGTCGAGATGGTGATGCCCGGGGACAACGTGCAGATGGTGGTGACGCTGATTGCGCCGATCGCGATGGAGCAGGGTCTGCGCTTTGCGATCCGCGAGGGTGGCCGCACCGTCGGCGCCGGCGTCGTCGCCAAAGTCATCGAGTGATGGTCCGGCCGCGCGCCGGTGTCCGGAAGCGGATGCCGGCGACGGCCCTCGTTCTTTCTTCCGCGGCCCGGGCCGCACCGTTCTTTGGAATCCAGTCATGCAGAACCAGAAGATCCGCATCCGCCTGAAGGCTTTCGACTACCGGCTGATCGATCAGTCGGCTGCCGAGATCGTCGAGACGGCCAAGCGCACCGGCGCGGTCGTGCGCGGTCCCGTGCCGCTGCCCACGCGCATCCAGCGTTTCGACGTCCTGCGCTCGCCGCACGTGAACAAGACTTCGCGTGACCAGTTCGAGATCCGCACCCACCAGCGGCTGATGGACATCGTCGACCCCACCGACAAGACCATCGACGCGCTGACGCGTCTCGACCTGCCGGCCGGTGTCGATGTCAAGATCTACGTCCAGCAGTCCGAAGGCTGGCGAGGCTGATGCCAATCGCCCCTGGCCAGGCGCAGTGCTTGCAGGCCAGGGGTTTTTAGCAGTACAATCTACGGTTTCGGTCCGTAACGGACACTTTCATCCGGCCAATCGCAGCCGGGATCGGAGCAAGCAATGAGCCTTGGCCTTGTGGGACGCAAGGTCGGCATGATGCGCATCTTCACGGACGATGGTGATTCCATCCCTGTGACCGTGCTCGACGTGTCGAACAACCGCGTCACCCAGATCAAGACCGTCGAGAATGACGGCTACAGCGCGGTCCAGCTGACCTACGGGCAGCGGCGGGCCAATCGCGTGACCAAGCCCCAGGCCGGCCACTTCGCGAAAGCGGGTGTCGAGGCCGGCAGCATCATCCGCGAATTCCGTGTCGAACCGGCCGAGGCCGAGTCGCTGCAGGCAGGTGCCACGGTGGCGGTCTCGATCTTCGAACCGGGCCAGAAGGTCGACGTGCACGGCACCTCGATCGGCAAGGGCTTTGCCGGCACCATCAAGCGTCACAACTTCAGCTCGGGCCGGGCGTCGCACGGCAACTCGCGTTCGCACAACGTACCGGGTTCGATCGGCATGGCGCAGGATCCGGGCCGGGTTTTCCCGGGCAAACGGATGTCCGGCCACATGGGCGCGGTCGCCTGCACGGTCCAGAACCTCGAGATCGCCCGGGTCGACGCCGAGCGCGGGCTGTTGCTCGTCAAGGGCGCCGTGCCCGGTGCGCGCAACGGCGACGTGATCGTCACGCCGGCGGTGCGTACGCCGCTGGCCGGCAAGCGTGCGGCAGCCAAGGCCTAAGGAGCGCAGCGAATGGAACTCAAATTGCTCGACGCCCAGGGCCAGGCCTCGGCCAGGGTCGAGGCGCCGGACACCATCTTCGGCCGCGACTTCAACGAGCCGCTGGTTCATCAGGTGGTCGTCGCCTACCAGGCGAACGCCCGGGGCGGCAACCGCGCGCAGAAGGATCGCAGCGCGGTGCGCCACTCGACGAAGAAGCCTTTCCGCCAGAAGGGAACCGGCCGTGCACGCGCCGGGATGACCTCCAGCCCGCTGTGGCGGGGGGGCGGCAAGATCTTCCCGAGCTCGCCCGACGAGAACTTCACGCAGAAGCTGAACCGCAAGATGTACCGTGCCGGTGTGTGCTCGATCCTGTCGCAGCTCGCCCGCGAGGATCGTGTCGCGGTCATCGAGCCGATCGAGCTCGAAGCACCCAAGACCCGGCTGCTGGCCGGTCGTCTGCAGGCCATGGGCCTGGGTGCCAAGGGTGACTCGGTGCTCGTCATCACCGACAACCTCGACGAGAACCTCTGGCTGGCGTCGCGCAACCTGACGCACGTGCTGGTCGTCGAGCCCAAACACGCCGACCCGGTTTCGCTGGTGCACTTCGACAAGGTGCTGATCACGCGTCCGGCGTTGACCATGGTCCAGGAGATGCTGGGATGAATCAGGAGCGTTTGATGACCGTGCTGGTCGCGCCGATCATCTCCGAGAAGGCCACCATGGTCGCGGAGAAGAACGAGCAGGTCGCTTTCCGCGTCCTGCAGGACGCGACCAAGGACGAGATCAAGGCAGCGGTCGAACTGCTGTTCAAGGTCCAGGTCGAATCGGTTCAGGTGCTGAACCAGAAAGGCAAGCAGAAGCGCTTCGGCCGCTACAACGGTCGCCGGCGCAACGTGCGCAAGGCCTATGTGAGCCTGATGCCGGGCCAGGAAATCAACTTCGTGGAGGCGATCTAAATGGCGGTCGTCAAAACCAAACCGACTTCGCCGGGCCGCCGGTCGATGGTCAAGATCGTCACGCCGAGCCTGTGGAAAGGCCGGCCGGTGGCGGGCCTGACCGAATCCAAGAAACGTGGCTCGGGTCGCAACAACCTCGGCCGGATCACCACGCGCCATCGCGGCGGCGGTCACAAGGCGCATTACCGGGTCGTCGACTTCCGGCGCAACAAGGACGGCGTGCCGGCCCGGGTCGAGCGCCTCGAGTACGACCCGAACCGCAGCGCCCACCTGGCCCTGCTGATCTATGCCGACGGTGAGCGGCGCTACATCATCGCGCCGCGCGGGGTCGCGGCCGGGGCCACGCTGATGAGCGGCGCCGAGGCGCCGATCCGCCCGGGCAACGCGCTGCCGATCCGCAACATTCCGGTCGGCTCGACGATCCACTGTGTCGAGATGCTGCCCGGCAAGGGCGCGCAGATCGCCCGTTCGGCCGGCACTTCGGTGCGGCTGCTGGCGCGTGAGGGCACTTATGCCCAGATCCGCCTGCGCTCCGGCGAGATCCGGCGCGTGCACATCGAGTGCCGGGCCACGATCGGCGAGGTCGGCAACGAGGAACACAGCCTGCGCACCATCGGCAAGGCCGGTGCCAACCGCTGGCGCGGCATCCGCCCGACGGTGCGTGGCATCGCAATGAACCCGGTCGACCACACCCACGGCGGACGTTCGAACGGTGGTGGCCACCCGCGTTCGCCCTGGGGCATCAAGACCAAGGGCTACAAGACGCGCAGCACCAAGCGGACCGATTCGATGATCGTGCAGCGTCGCGGTCGCAAATAATGGGTGAGTGACGAGTAAGCTATGGCACGTTCAGTCAAAAAAGGGCCTTTCGTCGACGCCCACCTGATGAAGAAAGTCGATGTGGCGCTGACCAACAAGGATCGCAAGCCGATCAAGACCTGGTCGCGGCGCTCGACCGTCATTCCCGAGTTCATCGGTCTGACGATCGCGGTGCACAACGGCAAGCAGCATGTCCCGGTGTACATCAACGAGAACATGGTCGGCCACAAGCTCGGCGAGTTCGCGTTGACCCGCACCTTCAAGGGTCATGCGGCCGACAGGAAAGCCGGTCGGCGATAAGGGATAGGTGACATGCAAACGCAAGCAATTCTGCGCGGTGTCCGGCTGTCGGCCCAGAAGGGGCGGCTCGTCGCCGACCTCGTCCGCGGCAAGTCGGTGGAGCAGGCGCTCAACATCCTGACCTTCTCTCCGAAGAAGGCGTCGAAGATCGTCAAGAAGGTGCTCGAGTCGGCCATCGCCAACGCTGAGCACAACGACGGCGCCGACATCGACGAGCTCACGGTCAAGACCATCCACGTCGAGAAGGGGACGTCGCTGAGACGCTTCCGGCCGCGCGCCAAGGGGCGCGGCGCCAAGATCGAGAAGCAGACGTGCCACATCTACGTGACCGTCGGCGACCAGTAACGGATTCGGAAGGAAGAGCATGGGACAGAAGATTCATCCGACCGGGTTCCGCCTGGCGGTCAGCCGCAACTGGTCGTCGCGCTGGTTTGCCAGCGGCACCCAGTATTCGCAGCTGCTCAACGACGACATCCGGGTGCGCGAGTACCTGCACCGCAAGCTGCGCAATGCGTCGGTCGGCCGCGTGCTGATCGAGCGTCCGGCCAAGAATGCCCGGATCACGATCTACTCGGCCCGTCCGGGCGTGGTGATCGGCAAGAAGGGCGAGGACATCGAACTGCTCAAGGGCGACCTGCAGCGGCTGATGGGCGTGCCGGTGCACGTCAACATCGAGGAAATCCGCAAGCCGGAAACCGATGCCCAGCTGATCGCCGATTCGATCACCCAGCAGCTCGAGCGGCGGATCGCCTTTCGCCGCGCGATGAAGCGGGCGATGCAGAACGCGATGCGCCTGGGCGCCCAGGGCGTCAAGATCATGACCTCCGGCCGCCTGAACGGCGCCGAGATCGCCCGGGTGGAGTGGTATCGCGAAGGCCGGGTGCCGCTGCACACGCTGCGTGCCGACATCGATTACGGCGTCTCGCAGGCGTTGACCACCTACGGGATCATCGGCGTCAAGGTCTGGATCTACAAGGGTGACAACCTCGGGCGCAACGATGCGCCGCTGGCGGCCGACAAGGATGCCGTGCCGGCCGAGCGCGAAGACCGTCGCGGTCGTCGCGGACCGGGCGGACGTCCGGGTGGTCCGGGCAACCGGGGGCCGCGTCGGCGTGCCGACGGCGAGGGCGGCGGTGCGCCGCGCGAACAGGGTGAAGGGGCCGGCAACGCCGTCAGGCGTGTGCGCAGGACGGCGGCAGCTGCTGCGCCGGCCGACGGCGACAGGAAAGGCGACTGAGGGGCGTGCGCCCATACAAGGAGTGAGCGATGCTGCAACCCGCTCGACGCAAATACCGCAAGGAACAGAAGGGCCGCAACAAGGGTCTCGCCACGCGAGGCGCCTCGGTCGCCTTCGGTGAGTTCGGCCTGAAGGCAACCGGTCGCGGCCGGCTGACTGCCCGTCAGATCGAAGCCGCCCGGCGTGCGATGACCCGTCACATCAAGCGTGGCGGTCGTGTCTGGATCCGGATCTTCCCGGACAAGCCGATCTCCAAGAAGCCGGCCGAGGTCCGCATGGGCAGCGGCAAGGGCAACATCGAGTACTACGTCGCGGAGATCCAGCCCGGCAAGGTGCTGTACGAGATGGATGGCGTCAACGAGGAGCTGGCCCGCGAGGCGCTGGCCCTGGCTGCCGCCAAGCTGCCGATCTCGACGACTTTCGTCACCCGCATGACCGGCGCCTGACGCGCCCGCCATCGAAGAGGCACGAAGATGAAAGCCAGTGAACTGCGCGCGAAGGACGACGACGCGCTGAAGAAGGAACTCGGTGACCTGCTGAAGGCGCATTTCTCGCTGCGCATGCAGGTTGCCACCCAGCAACTGACCAACACGAACCAGCTTCGCAATACGCGGCGCGACATCGCGCGGGTTCGCACGGTCATGAACGAGAAGAGGGCGTCGGCCAAATGAGCGACATCCAAGCCACTGCAGGCAAGACTGGCCTGACCCGCACCCTGGTCGGGCGCATCGTCAGCAACAAGATGCAGAAGACGGTGACCGTGCTCGTCGAGCGCAAGGTCAAGCATCCGGTCTACGGCAAGTACATGGTCCGCAGTACGCGCTACCACGCGCACGCTGAGCAGCCGTACAACCCGGGTGACACCGTCGAGATCGCCGAGGGCCGGCCGCTGTCGCGGACCAAGTCCTGGGTGGTGACCCGCCTGGTGAGGGCCGCGGCCGTCGTCTGACCCGTTTCGCTCCGGCACCGCTTGCGGTGCCGGAAGGTGCTGGAAAAGATGCTTGCGTCTTCTCCGGTTTCGTGCAATAATTTTCGGCTCTGGTTTGAAGGCGGGCGATCTCGGGCATGCAAATGTCCGGTCAGGTGCTCCTTTCAGCCGGTTCACCCAAACCACGGGACCAAGACTGACCGTCCTGTCCGGTTCATGGCAAGCCCTCGCGGGGCCTGCGGACCGGTCCGGCGGATCAAGTTGGGACGGAAATCATGATTCAGATGCAAACGACGCTGGGCGTCGCCGACAATACCGGCGCGCGCTCAGTCATGTGTATCAAGGTGCTGGGCGGCTCCAAGCGGCGCTATGCCGGCATCGGCGACATCATCAAGGTCTCGGTCAAGGAGGCGCAGCCGCGTGGCCGCGTCAAGAAGGGCGAGATCTACAACGCGGTGGTCGTGCGTACGGCCAAGGGCGTGCGTCGCCAGGACGGCTCGCTGGTCAAGTTCGACGGCAACGCCGCCGTGCTGCTCAACGCCAAGCTCGAGCCGATCGGCACGCGCATCTTCGGCCCGGTGACGCGCGAGCTGCGCACCGAGAAGTTCATGAAGATCGTGTCGCTGGCCCCGGAGGTGCTCTGATGAAGAAGATTCGCAAGGGCGACGAAGTCATCGTCATCACGGGTCGCGACAAGGGCAAGCGTGGCACGGTGCTGAGCCGTTCGGGGCCGTCGCACCTGGTGGTCGAGGGCGTGAACGTGGTCAAGAAGCACGTGCGGCCGAATCCGATGCGGGGCGAGGTCGGCGGCATCGTCGACAAGACCCTGCCGATCGACCAGTCCAACGTCATGCTCTACAACCCGGCCACCGGCAAGGGCGGGCGGGTCGGCGTCAGGTTGCTGGAAGACGGCCGCAAGGTGCGCGTGTTCAAGTCGAATGGTGAGATCGTCGGCGCCTGATCGGCGGCGTGGCGATCCGCAGGATACGGAAGGATTACAGATGACTCGCCTGCAACAGCATTACCGCGAGAAGGTCGTTCCCGGCCTGGTCGAGCAGTTCGGCTACAAGTCGGTCATGGAAGTGCCGCGCATCACCAAGATCACCCTGAACATGGGGGTGGGTGAGGCGGTGGCCGACAAGAAGGTGCTCGACAACGCGTCGGCCGACCTGACCCGGATCTCCGGCCAGAAGGTCGTGGTCACGAAGGCCAGGAAGGCCATCGCCGGCTTCAAGATCCGCGCCGGCTATCCGATCGGCTGCATGGTCACGCTGCGCGGCAAGCGGATGTACGAGTTCCTCGACCGGCTGGTCACCATCGCGCTGCCGCGCGTGCGCGACTTCCGCGGGATCTCGGCGAAGTCCTTCGACGGTCGCGGCAACTACAACCTCGGTGTGAAGGAGCAGATCATCTTCCCCGAGATCGAATACGACAAGGTCGACGCGCTGCGCGGCCTGAACATCAGCATCACCACGACGGCGAAGAACGACGACGAAGCGCGCGCGCTGCTCGCGGCGTTCAAGTTCCCGTTCCGTGCCTGATATCCGGGTGCATCTGAGGAAGCAAGGAAAGTGGCCAAACTCTCTCTGATCAACCGCGAACTGAAGCGCCAGGCAATGGTGAAGCAGTTTGCCGCCAAGCGCGAATCGCTCCAGGCGATCATCAACGACCAGTCCCTGTCCGAAGAGGAGCGCTACCAGGCGCGCCTCAGGCTGCAGGCGCTGCCCCGCAATGCCAGTCCGTCGCGTCTGCGCAATCGTTGCGAGATCACGGGCCGTCCGCGCGGCACCTACCGCAAGTTCGGCCTCGGGCGCAACAAGCTGCGCGAGATCGCGATGCGCGGCGAAGTGCCGGGTCTGACGAAGGCGAGCTGGTAATCCGGCCGGCCGTAATGAGCGAGCAGGAAAGAGGAACCACATCATGAGCATGAGCGATCCGGTCGCCGACATGTTCACGCGCATCCGCAACGCGCAGCGCGTCGAAAAGCAATCGGTGTCCATGCCGGCGTCCAAACTGAAGGTGGCCATTGCCAGGCTTCTGAAAGACGAAGGCTATGTCGAGGATTTCGCGGTGAAGGGCGAGGGCGCCATTCGCACGCTGGAAGTCCAGTTGAAGTACTACGCCGGCCGGCCGGTCATCGAGCGCCTCGACCGCGTCTCGCGCCCCGGTCTGCGGGTCTATCGCGGCCGTGACGCGCTGCCCCAGGTGATGAATGGCCTGGGCGTGGCGATCGTCACCACGTCGAAGGGCATCATGACCGACCGTCATGCGCGTGCCACCGGCGTGGGCGGTGAAGTCATCGGCTACGTGGCCTGATCGGGAGGACAGCGATATGTCTCGAGTAGGCAAGAGTCCGATCTCGATTCCCGGCGGCGTCGACATCAACGTCGCCCCCGGCGAGATCACCGTCAAGGGGCCCACCGGCACCCTCCGGCAGACGCTCAGCGATCTGATCCGGGTCGAGCGCGAAGGCGAGGTCCTGCGCGTACACCCGGTCGACGAGTCGCGCGCGGCCAATGCGATGAGCGGCACCTTCCGTGCGCTGATCGCGAACATGGTCGAAGGGACCTCGAAGGGCTTCGAGCGCAGGCTGCAGCTGGTCGGCACCGGTTACCGGGTGCAGACCCAGGGCTCGGCGCTGAACCTCTCGCTCGGTTTCTCGCATCCGGTGATCTACAAGCTGCCGGAAGGCATCCGGGCCGAAACGCCGACCCAGACCGAGATCGTGATCAAGGGCGCCGACAAGCAGCGCGTCGGCCAGGTCGCCGCCGAGATCCGGGCATTCCGGGAACCGGAGCCCTACAAGGGCAAAGGGGTCCGCTATGCCGACGAGCGCGTGGTGTTGAAGGAAGTCAAGAAGAAGTAAGCGTCTCGCACGACTTCTCAGGAAATGACGATGGACAAGAAGCAATCCCGCCTGCGCCGTGCCCGCCAGACCCGGCTCAAGATCCGCGAGCTGCGGGTCAACCGGCTCACGGTGCACCGCACGAATACGCACATCTACGCCAGCATCACCGACGGTGCCGGCGCGAAGGTGCTCGTCTCGGCCTCGACGGTCGAACAGGACATCCGGTCGCAGCTCGCCGGCCAGCAAGGCAAGGGCAGCAATGTGTCGGCCGCTGCGCTGATCGGCAAGCGGATCGCCGAGAAGGCGCTGGCCGCCGGCATCGACAGCGTGGCCTTCGATCGGGCCGGCTACCGGTATCACGGCCGCGTGAAGGCGCTCGCCGAGGCCGCGCGTGAAGCCGGCCTGAAGTTCTGACAAGGGCTAGGACATGGCTACTAGAATGCAAGCGAAGGTGGGCGGCGACGAGCGCGACGATGGTCTGCGCGAGAAGATGATCGCCGTCAATCGGGTCACCAAGGTCGTCAAGGGCGGCCGGATCCTCGGGTTTGCCGCGCTTACCGTGGTCGGTGACGGCGACGGCCGGATCGGCATGGGCAAGGGCAAGTCGCGCGAAGTGCCGGTAGCGGTGCAGAAGGCGATGGACGAAGCCCGGCGCAAGATGGTCAAGATCCCGCTGCGCGGCAGCACGCTGCACCACCAGGTCGAAGGTCGCCACGGCGCGTCGACGGTGATGCTCAAGCCCGCACCCGAAGGGACCGGCGTCATTGCCGGCGGCCCGATGCGCGCGATCTTCGACGTCATGGGCGTGCAGAACGTCGTGGCCAAGAGCCACGGCTCGTCGAACCCGTACAACATGGTGCGGGCCACGATCAACGCGCTGCAGAACCTGAACACGCCGGCCGAGATCGCCGCCAAGCGCGGCAAGTCGATCGAGGAAATCCTCGGTTGAGGCGCGCCGGCATCGATCGACGCCCGGAGAGAATGATGAGCAACAAGACGATCAAGGTCACGCTGGTTCGCAGCCCGATCGGCACCCGCGGTACGCACAAGGCGACCGTGCTGGGCCTGGGCCTGAAGAAGCTTCACCAGACCCGCGAGCTGGAAGACACGCCCGCGGTGCGCGGAATGATCAACAAGGTGTCGTACCTGGTGCGCGTCGGCTGAAGACGGCGTACCGGGCACCGGAGGTTCCATGAAACTGAACGAATTGAAGCCCGCCGAGGGCAGCAAGCACGCAGGCAAGCGCGTCGGCCGGGGCATCGGTTCGGGCCTGGGCAAGACGGCCGGGCGTGGCCACAAGGGTCAGAAGTCGCGTTCGGGCGGCTTCCACAAGGTCGGCTTCGAAGGTGGCCAGATGCCGCTGCAGCGCCGTCTGCCGAAACGCGGCTTCAAGTCGATGACCGCGCAGGACACGGCCGAGGTGCGCCTGTCCGACCTGCAGCGTCTGGAAGCCGAGGAAGTCGATCTGCTCAGCCTGAAGGCGGCCGGTGTCGTGCCGCAGCTGGCGCGCAGCGCCAAGGTTTTCCTGTCGGGCGAGCTCTCGCGCAAGGTGACGCTGAAGGGGGTTGCCGCCACGAAGGGTGCGAAGGCCGCGATCGAGGCCGCCGGCGGTTCGGTGGCCTGAGTCCGGAGCGCAAGTGGCGACTTCTCCTGCAGCACTGGCCCGAGCGGGCGGCAAGTTCGGCGACCTGAAACGGCGCCTGATCTTCCTGCTGCTCGCGCTGGTCGTTTACCGGATCGGTGCCCATGTGCCGGTGCCGGGTATCGATCCGGACCAGCTCTCCGAGCTGTTCCGCGGGCAGCAGGGCGGCATCCTCGGGATGTTCAACCTGTTCTCGGGCGGAGCGCTGTCGCGGTTCACGGTGTTTGCGCTGGGGATCATGCCGTACATCTCGGCATCGATCATCATGCAGCTGATGACGGTGGTCGTCCCCTACCTCGAGGCCAAGAAGAAGGAAGGCGAGTCGGGCCGGCGCGAGATCACCAAGCTCACGCGCTGGTTCACCGTGGGCCTGGCCACCTTCCAGGCGATCGGCATCGCGCTGGCAATCGAATCGCAGCCGGGGTTGGTGCTCGACCCGGGCATGGCCTTCCGGTTCACGACGGTGGTCAGCCTGGTCACCGGCACGATGTTCCTGATGTGGCTGGGCGAGCAGATCACCGAGCGGGGCCTGGGCAACGGAATCTCGATCATCATCTTCGCGGGGATCGTCGCGGGCCTGCCCGGCGCGATCGCCGGCATGGGCGAGCTGGTGCGCACCGGTGCGATGAGCGCCTTCGTGTCGCTGATCATCGTCGTGCTGGTCGTCGCGGTGACCGCCTTCGTGGTGTTCGTCGAACGCGGCCAGCGCAAGATCACGGTCAACTACGCCAAGCGCCAGGTCGGCAACCGTGTCTACGGTGGTCAGAGTTCGCACCTGCCGCTGAAGCTGAACATGTCGGGCGTGATTCCGCCGATCTTCGCATCGTCGATCATCCTGTTCCCGGCCACGATCGCGCAGTGGTTCACGTCGGGCGACAGCGGCAGCGTCGTCGTTCGCTGGGTCAAGGATCTGGCCGCCACGCTGTCGCCGGGGCAGCCGGTGTACATCCTGCTGTATGCGCTGGCGATCATCTTTTTCTGCTTCTTCTACACGGCGCTGGTGTTCAACAGCCGCGAAACCGCCGACAACCTGAAGAAGAGCGGGGCCTTCGTGCCGGGAATCCGGCCCGGCGAGCAGACCGCCCGCTACATCGACAAGATCCTGATGCGGCTGACGCTGGCCGGTGCGATCTACGTCACGGCGGTCTGCCTGCTGCCCGAGTTCCTGGTGCTCGAGTGGAACGTGCCGTTCTACTTCGGCGGTACCTCGCTGCTGATCATCGTGGTGGTCACGATGGACTTCATGTCGCAGGTGCAGGCGTACGTGATGTCTCATCAGTACGAGAGTTTGTTGCGCAAGTCGGGGTCGAAGGGCATGGGGCTGTAGAACACGGGCGTCCGATGAGCAAGGAAGACGTCATCCAGATGCAGGGCGAGGTGGTCGAGAACCTGCCCAACGCGACGTTCCGCGTGAAACTCGAGAACGGACATATGGTGCTGGGACATATTTCGGGAAAGATGCGGATGCATTACATCCGCATCCTGCCTGGCGACAAGGTCACCGTGGAACTCACGCCATATGACCTGTCACGGGCCCGGATCGTCTTCCGGACGAAGTGAAACAGGATGGGGTCCCGACGCCGCGAGGCGACGGGATCGGGGAACAGCGAGGTGAATCATGAAGGTACTGGCTTCGGTAAAGAAGATCTGCCGCAACTGCAAGATCATCAAGCGCAACGGCGTGGTCCGGGTGATCTGCGTCGATCCGCGGCATAAGCAGCGTCAGGGCTGAACGAGGAATCAAATCCATGGCACGTATTGCGGGTATCAACATTCCCGACCGTCAGCACACCGAGATCGGCCTGACGGCGATCTACGGCATCGGCCGTACGCGGGCACGGCAGATCTGTGTCGTTGCGAACGTTCCGTTCGACAAGAAGGTCAAGGACCTGAACGACGCCGAACTCGAGCGGATCCGCGACGCCATCGGCCAGCTGACCATCGAGGGCGACCTGCGTCGCGAGAACTCGATGGCCATCAAGCGGCTGATGGATCTCGGCTGCTACCGCGGTGTCCGTCACCGCCGGGGCCTGCCGGTCCGCGGCCAGCGCACACGCACCAATGCACGCACCCGCAAGGGCCCGCGCAAGGCCGGCGTGGCGCTCAAGAAATGATCGTCGCGGTGCATCGCATCCCAGGTAATCAGGCAGGAATCTAGGCAATGGCAACCAAGTCCCAATCTGCGTCCGCAGCGGCGGCCGCGTCGCGAGCGCGCAAGAAGGCGAGGAAGAACGTGTCCGACGGGATCGCACACGTCCACGCCTCGTTCAACAACACCATCATCACGATCACCGACCGGCAGGGCAACACGCTGTCATGGGCCTCGTCGGGCGGTGCCGGCTTCAAGGGCTCGCGCAAGTCCACGCCGTTCGCGGCGCAGGTAGCCGCCGAAGCGGCCGGCCGGGCGGCCCAGGAGTGCGGGATCAAGAACCTGGACGTCCAGATCCGCGGCCCGGGTCCGGGTCGCGAATCGTCGGTGCGCGCGCTGAACGCACTGGGCATCAAGATCCTGCAGATCCAGGATGTCACGCCGATTCCGCACAACGGTTGCCGGCCTCCGAAAAAACGGCGGATCTGAAGCCTGATCCCCGCGCCCGCCGGGCGCGGCCGCCTGTGGAGGTACCGCAGGCGGCATTCCAAGACCACCGTTCGTCACCCGTTGGGCCTGAACCGGGCCGGGTCGCCAAAGACGGACTACACGCGAAGCGATTCGCGCATCTCTGAGGATATTTGACGTGGCACGTTACACCGGACCGAAAGCCAAACTCGCGCGGCGCGAGGGCACCGACCTGTTCCTGAAGAGCGCCCGCCGCAGCCTGGACAGCAAGTGCAAGCTCGACAGCAAGCCTGGCCAGCACGGGCGGATTTCGGGCTCGCGGCCCTCCGACTACGGCCTGCAGCTGCGCGAGAAGCAGAAGGTCAAGCGCATCTACGGCGTGCTCGAAAAGCAGTTCCGCCGCTATGTGGCCGAGGCCGAGCGCCGGCGCGGCAACACCGGCGAGAACCTGCTGCAGCTGCTCGAATCGCGGCTGGACAACGTCGTCTACCGGATGGGCTTCGGCTCGACCCGCGCCGAGGCGCGCCAGCTGGTCAGCCACAAGTCGATCACAGTGAATGGCCAGCCGGTCAACATTCCGTCGCTGAACGTCAAGCCCAGCGACGTCGTCGCGATCCGCGAGAAGGCCAGGAAACAGGTCCGGATCGAGGAAGCGCTGGGCCTGGCCGAGCAAAGCGGCTTCCCATCCTGGGTTTCGGTGGACAAGACCAAGATGGAAGGCGTTTTCAAGGGCGTCCCCGACCGCAGCGACATCGCCGGCGATATCAACGAAAGCCTGATCGTCGAGTTGTACTCGCGTTAAACGAGAGGAAATCAATGCAGACTGCCATGCTGAAGCCGCGCATCGTCGAGGTCGAACAACTCGGTGCATCGCATGCCCGCGTGGTCATGGAGCCGTTCGAGCGCGGCTATGGCCATACGCTCGGCAATGCGCTGCGCCGCGTGCTGCTGTCGTCGATGATCGGCTATGCGCCCACCGAGGTGCAGATCTCGGGAGTCGTCCACGAGTATTCGACGATCGACGGCGTGCGCGAAGATGTCGTCGACCTGCTGCTGAACCTGAAGGGGGTCACTTTCAGGCTGCACAACCGCGACGAGGTCATCCTCACGCTGCGCAAGGATACGGCCGGACCGGTCACCGCCGCCGACATCGACCTGCCCCACGATGTCGAGCTGATCAACCCGGATCACGTCATCGCGACGCTGACTGACGGCGGCAAGCTCGACATGTCGATCAAGGTCGAGCGCGGCCGCGGCTACGTGCCCGGCACGATGCGCGACCTGAACGAAGCCAAGACCATCGGGCGCATCGTTCTCGATGCCTCGTTCTCGCCGGTCGGTCGCGTCAGCTACCAGGTCGAGAGCGCGCGCGTCGAGCAGCGCACCGACCTCGACCGGCTGATCGTCGACATCGAGACCAACGGCGTGATTACGCC
>JBAYOD010000058.1:0-15091 GCA_041678445.1 Burkholderiaceae bacterium
CGCTCCGCCTGAGCGCCGCCCCGGCACGCGCACCGGTATGGCGACCATCACGCCAAGTCTCCACGCCGTTGACGAAGACCGAGACGATGCCTTCGGCCGGCCGCGTGGGCGCCGTGAAGCTGGCCGCATCGGCGACCGTTTCGGGATCGAACACGACCAGATCGGCTGCCAGACCAGGGCGCACGAAGCCTCGGTCGTGCAGGCCGAAGCGCTCGGCCGACAGGCCGGTCATCTTGCGCACGGCAACCTCGAGGGCAAAGAGACCCCGCTCGCGCCGGTAGTGGCCAAGCACTCTCGGGAACGCCCCCCAGAGCCGCGGGTGCGGGAACCGGTCGTGCGGCAGGCCGTCCGATCCGATCATGGTTTCCGGGTGGGCGAGAATCCGCTCGACGTCCTGCTCATCCATCATGAAATAGATCGCGCCGGCCGGCTGCAAGGCCGCGATCGTTGCCTGCAGCCCTTCACCGGACTCGGCGACCAGTTCGGCCAGATCACGGCCGGCCACCTCGGGTCGCGGCACCGACCAGGTCACCACCGTGCGTGATGCGACCGCGACGGTGGCCGGATCGAGCACCGTCGACGCTGCCGCGTAGGGATAGCAGTCGAGACAGACATCGGCCTCGCGGCGCAGGCCGTCGATGCGCGCCAGCGTCTCGACCGAACGCCCGTGGTTGCGCGTGCCCGCGAGCTTGTGGTGTGACAGCACCTGGCGCACACCGAGCGCGCGGGCAATGCCGACCGCCTCTTCCATCGACGCGATGACCTCGTCGCCCTCGTCGCGCAGATGCGAGGCGATCAGCGCCCCCGAACCACGCAACGGCGCCAGCACACGCCGGATCTCATCGGCGCTGGCGGCGTTGCCCGGCGCGTAGAAGGTGCCCGTCGACGCACCGATCACACCGGCCTCCAGCGCTTCGGAAACCAGCGCCTGCATGGCCGCGATCTCGTCGTCGTCGGCCACCCGGTCGACGTTCGACATCGTGCGCACGCGCAGTGTCGTGTGGCCGACCAGGGCCGCGCAGTTGACGGAAGCGGGCCGGGCATCGAGCGCGGCAAACCAGTCGGCGAAGCGCTCGAAGCGAAGATCATCGTCGCCGGCGACCAGGTTCAGCGGCGGCACGGCTTCGCGCTCGCCCAGCGGTGCCAGGCTGATGCCGCAGTTGCCCACGACCACCGTCGTCACGCCCTGGCTGACCTTCGGCGTCATGTCGGGCGACGACAGCACCAGCCGGTCGTCGTGAGTGTGCACATCGATGAATCCGGGCGCCAGCGCAAGGCCGTCGAGTTCGCGAACCGACGCGGCACCAGCCGGATCCAGACGCCCGATCGCCGCGATCCGGCCGCCGGCAATTGCGACATCCGCACGCTCGGCAGCGCGTCCGCTGCCATCGATCAAGTGCGCATCGCGCAAG
Source organism: Burkholderiaceae bacterium (assembly GCA_041678445.1). Lineage (GTDB taxonomy): Bacteria > Pseudomonadota > Gammaproteobacteria > Burkholderiales > Burkholderiaceae_E > Zeimonas. The sequence goes on from JBAYOD010000058.1 coordinate 1,413, forward strand.
AGCAGATCCCACTCGGCCATCGCTTCGACTCCAGCATCGGAAAACTCCGGCGAGTGTGCCGGCGAGCCTGCTGCACTGCAAGTCAACGATGGCGAAATCGCGTCGCCAGCCGTTCGACAGCCCCACCGGAATGTGCTTCACTTCTGCTATGGACTTGCGTGGCGACGCACACTACAGTGTCGCCACGCATCAACGCCGAACCATGAAATCACAACGGCGTGCGGAGGAGACTGGAATCGCTGCAAGCCGATCATCGACGACAGGAATGCGTCGATTGCTTCGACCCGGTTTCCGGAAAACGACGAACCCACGACACCTGTGTCTGATCCACACCGAGGGGTAAACATGTCATTGCAGCATTCGTCCCGTCCATTGACCAGACTGCTGGCCCAGGCGACCTTTGCCGTAATCACCGCGACGAGCCTCGTCGCGATGGCGCCGGCCCACGCCCAGCAGAAAGTCCTGAAGTTCGTTCCCGAAGCAGACCTGCGCAGCCTCGATCCGATCTGGACGACGGCGTACATCACCCGTAACCACGGTTACATGATCTACGACGTGCTGCTGGCCGTGAACGAGAAATTCGAAGTCACGCCGCAGATGCTCGAGAAGTGGCAGATCAGCGACGACAAGCTCACCTACACCTTCACGCTGCGCGATGGCCTGAAGTTCCACGACGGCCAGCCGGTACGCTCGGCCGACTGCATCGCATCGGTGGAACGCTGGGCCAAGCGTGACGTGTTCGGCCAGAAGCTCGGCGAAATGACCGAGTCGTGGACGGCCATCGACGACAAGACCTTCGCGCTCAAGCTCAAGCAGCCGTTCCCGTACGTGCTCGACGCGCTGGCCAAGCCCTCGTCGAACGTCCCCTTCATCATGCCCGAGCGGCTCGCCAAGACCGATGCCTTCACGCAGGTCACCGAGACGATCGGCTCGGGCCCGTTCCGCTTCGTCAAGGACGAATGGGTTCCCGGCAACAAGGTCGTCTATGTCAAGAACACCGACTACCAGCCGCGCTCCGAACCGCCGTCCTGGGGCGCCGGTGGCAAGGTGGTCAAGGTCGACCGGGTCGAATGGATCTACATCCCCGATTCGGCCACGGCCGCGGCCGCACTGAACGCCGGCGAGGTCGACTGGTGGCAGCAGTTGCCGCCCGACCTGATCCCGCTGCTGGCCCGCAACAAGGAGGTCAAGGTCGAGAACGTCGACCCGCTGGGCTCGATCGGCATCCTGCGCTTCAACCATCTGCAAGTGCCGTTCAACAACGTCAAGCTGCGCCAGGCGGTGCTCACTGCCGTCAACCAGCAGGACTACGCACTGGCCATTGCCGGTGATCCGAAGAGCGGTCATCCCTGCGCGTCGTACTTCACCTGCGGCACGCCGCTGGCCAACGACGCCGGTGCCGAGGTGCTGTCCGGCAAAGGTGACCTGGCCAAGGCACGGCAACTGGTCAAGGAGTCCGGCTACAAGGGCGAGAAGGTCGTCCTGATGACCGCAACCGATCAGCCGATCGTCCATGCCCAGGCCCTGATCACGTCCGAGCTGCTGCGCTCGATCGGCATCAACGCCGAACTGGCCGCCAGCGACTGGGGCACGCTGATCACCCGCCGCTCGTCCAAGGAACCGGTCGAGAAAGGCGGCTGGAGCATCTTCCATACCTGGTTCGTCGGCCCCGACCTGGTCAACCCGGCGCTGAACACGCCGCTGCGCGGTGCTGGTGAAACCTCGTGGTTCGGCTGGCCGTCCGATCCGAAGCTCGAGGAACTGCGCGACGCCTGGTTTGCGGCCCCCACGCCCGAGAAACAGAAGGAAGCGGCCGAGGCCTTGCAGCGTCAGGCCTTCCAGAGCGTGCCCTACATCCCGACCGCGCAGTTCATCATCCCGACTGCCTATCGCACGAACGTCTCCGGCATCATCAGCTCGCCGGTGACTTTCCTGTGGAACGTCGAGAAGAAGTAAGTCAACGCTGAAGCCCGGGTACGGCCTTGCTCTATTACGTCATCAAGCGACTGCTGGCGACCATCCCCGTCATGGGGGTGGTCGCCCTGTTCGTGTTCTCGCTGCTGTACCTGAGCCCTGGCGACCCGGCGGCGGTCATTGCCGGCGACATCGCCACCGAAGAAGACATCGCCCGGATCCGCAGCTCGCTGGGGCTGGACCAGCCCTACCTGGTGCGCTTCGGGCACTGGCTCGGCGCGCTGGCCCGCGGTGACCTCGGCACGTCGATCTTCACCAACCTGCCGGTCAGCCACCTGATCGCCCAGCGCGTCGAGCCGACCCTTGCACTCACCCTGTGCACGCTGGTCGTCTCGGTCGTCATTGCGCTGCCGCTGGGCATCATCGCGGCAGCCCGAGCCGGCGGCTGGATCGACCGGATCGTGATGGGGATCTCGGTGCTGGGTTTCTCGATACCGGTGTTCGTCCTCGCCTACGTGCTGATCGGGATCTTCTCGATCCAGCTCGAATGGCTGCCGGTGCAGGGCTACCGCAGCATCAGCGAAGGCTTCATCCCCTTCATCCGGCACATGATCCTGCCCAGCATCGCACTGGGCGTCATCTACATGGCGCTGATCGCCCGGATCACACGTGCCAGCATGCTCGACGTGCTGGCGCAGGACTACGTGCGCACCGCGCAGGCCAAGGGGCTGGCACCGCACACCGTGCTGATCGGTCACGCCCTGAAGAATGCCGCCATCCCCGTGGTGACGATCATCGGCATCGGGGTCGCGCTGCTGATCGGCGGCGTGGTGGTCACTGAAACCGTGTTCGCCATTCCCGGCCTCGGGCGCCTGACCGTCGACGCCATCCTGCGTCGTGACTATCCGATCATCCAGGGGGTCACGCTGTTGTTCTCGGCGGTATATGTGATCGTGAACCTGCTCGTCGATCTGTCGTACACGCTGTTCGATCCGCGCATCCGCTACTGACCGAAAAGACCGACTGCCGATGAGTGCCGTAATCGCCGATTCCGCCGCTGCGTCCGAAGCGCCCGTCAAGCGCGGATTCCGGGTCTGGCTGCGACGCCACCCGACCATCTTCTTCGGGGGCGTCGTCCTGATCCTGATGGCCGCGGTCGCCGTCTTCGCTCCCTGGCTGGGCACCACCGACCCGCTCGCACTGTCGCCGATCCGCCGGCTGCGCCAGCCCGGCCAGGAATGGTGGTTCGGCACCGACATGCTGGGCCGCGATGTCTACAGCCGGGTCATCTACGGCACCCGGGTCTCGCTGTCGGTGGGGCTTGCGGTGGCCGTGCTCAGCTCGGTGGTCGGTCTGGCGATCGGACTGGTGACCGGTTTCGTGCGCTGGGCCGATGCCATCGTCATGCGGATCATGGACGGCCTGATGTCGATTCCTTCGGTGCTGCTGGCGATCGCCCTGATCGCGCTGACCGAAGCGAGCCTGAAGAACGTCATCATCGCGATCACCATCACCGAGGTGCCGCGCGTGGTCCGATTGATCCGCGGCCTGGTGCTCACGCTGCGCGAGCAGCCCTATGTGGAAGCCGCCGTGGCCTCCGGCACCCGGTTGCACCGCATCCTGTGGAAGCACATCCTGCCGAACACCATGGCGCCGCTGCTGGTGCAGGCCACCTACATCTGCGCCTCGGCGATGATCACCGAGGCCATCCTCAGCTTCATCGGCGCCGGCACGCCGCCCAATATCCCGAGCTGGGGCAACATCATGGCGGAAGCACGCAGCCTGTTCCAGCTGGCCGGCTACCTGATCTTCTTCCCCGGCCTGTTCCTGTCGGTGACCGTGCTGGCGGTGAATCTTCTCGGCGACGGAATGCGCGACGCGCTCGACCCGCGCCTGGCGCGACGGATGTGAGCACGATGAGCGACCAGCCGACACAGGCCCTGCTGAAGGTCAGCAACCTCAAGACCCACTTCGAGAACCGCGACGGCATCGTGCGCGCAGTCAATGGCGTGTCCTTCGAGGTGATGGCGGGCGAGACGCTGGCCATCGTCGGCGAGTCCGGCTGCGGCAAGAGCGTGACCTCGCTGTCGATCCTGCAGTTGCTCCCGACCCCGCCGGCGCGCATCGTCGACGGCCGCATCGAATTCGACGGCGTCAACCTGCTGGAGCTCAGCGACGCCCAGATGCGTGCGATCCGCGGCAACGCGATCTCGATGATCTTCCAGGAACCGATGACCTCGCTCAACCCGGTGCTGACGATCGGCCGCCAGATCTCCGAGGCACTGGTACTGCACAAGGGCATGACCCGGCAGCAGGCCACCGAGCGCGCCGTCGAGATGCTGCGCCGGGTCAACATCCCGGAACCGCAGCGGCGCATCACCCAGTATCCGCATGAACTGTCGGGCGGGATGCGCCAGCGGGTGATGATCGCGATGGCGCTGGCCTGCGAGCCGCGACTGCTGATCGCCGACGAGCCCACCACCGCACTCGACGTGACGATCCAGGCCCAGATCCTCGACCTGATGCGGGGCCTGCGCGACCAGATCCAGGCCTCGATCATCCTGATCACGCACGACCTCGGCGTGGTCGCCGAAATGGCGCAGCGCGTCGTCGTCATGTACGCCGGGCGCAAGGTCGAGGAAGCCAGCGTCGAAGATCTGTTCGCGGTGCCGCGTCACGCGTACACGCGCGGCCTGCTCGACTCGATGCCCAAACTCGGCGCTTCGCTCACCGACCGCGCCCGCGAGCGGCTGACCGAGATCCCGGGCATGGTGCCGTCCCTGCGCACCGAGATCCCCGGCTGCCTGTTCGCGCCCCGCTGCAGCTTTGCCACTGAACGCTGCCGCCGCGAGCTGCCGCCGCTGGAAGACAAGGGCAATGGCCACCTGGTGGCCTGCTGGGAGTCCGCGCGGGTCGCCGCGCTGGCCCAGGCGTCCGCCACCGCAGGGAGCCCTGCCTGATGAACGATACTGCCGTCCAGGCCCGCAGCGCCGCCTCGCCGGCCCAGGCCCCGGGCACTCCGCTGCTCGAGGTCAGGAACCTGTCCAAGCATTTCGCGATCCGCCAGGGTTTGCTCGGCCGCTCGACGGCGAAGGTGCGCGCAGTCGACGGTGTCAGCTTCCGCATCGAGCAAGGGGAAACGCTCGGCCTGGTCGGAGAATCGGGCTGCGGCAAGTCCACCACCGGAAAGATGATCCTGCGCCTGATCGACCCCAGTGGCGGGACGATCAACTGGGGCGGGCGTTCGATCGAGAAGCTCTCGCCGGCCCGGATGCGCCCGGTCAGGCGCGAACTGCAGGCCGTTTTCCAGGATCCGTATTCGTCACTGAACCCGCGCATGCGGGCGGGCGAGATCGTCGCCGAGCCGCTGCGCAACTTCGGCTCGCTCAGGGGCAAGCAGATCGAATCGCATGTCGCCGCGCTGTTCGATCGCGTCGGCCTGCGGCCCGACCAGCTGATCAAGTATCCGCACGAGTTCTCCGGCGGCCAGCGCCAGCGGCTCGGCATCGCCCGGGCGCTGTCGGTGCAGCCGAAGCTGATCGTCTGCGACGAGCCGGTGTCGGCGCTGGACGTCTCCGTGCAGGCGCAGGTCATCAATCTGCTGATCGACCTGCAGGAAGAGTTCGGCCTGTCCTACCTGTTCGTCGCCCACGACCTGGCTGTCGTCGAGCACATCAGCCACCGGGTGGCGGTGATGTACCTGGGCGAAATGGTCGAGATCGCGCCAAAGAAATCGATCTTCGCGGCGCCGCTCCACCCGTACACCGAGGCGCTGCTGTCGGCCGTACCGGTGCCCGACCCGAAGGCCAGGCGCAAGCGGATCATCCTGGCCGGCGACGTGCCCAGTCCGATGAACCCGCCGTCGGGCTGCCGCTTCCACACCCGCTGCCCGTACGTCATGGACCGCTGCCGCGTCGAGTCTCCGGCGCTGCGCGAGCTCGCCCCGGGCCATTGGGTTGCCTGCCACCTGCGATGACGCCCTCACTTCGATGACGACCTCAATGCGATGACGACCCGATTGCCCACGCCCATCGAAGCCGGCGCCCAGGCGCGCGCGATCGTGAATACGCGTGCCGCCGCGCGCGGCCAGACCTATGGCGATGTCCGCTCGCAGGCCCTGAGCGCCGCGCGCTTTGCCGAAGCATTCAACGAGATCTCCAGCTGGCCCGGCTATGCGCCGACCCCGCTGGCCGCGCTGCCCGCCCTGGCCGCAGCGCTCGGCATTACCCAGCTGCACTACAAGGACGAGCGTACGCGCTTCGGACTGCACAGTTTCAAGGCACTGGGCGGCGCCTATGCCGTGGCCAACGTGCTGCGTCGCAAGATCGCCGCGGCACACGGGCTCGCGCCCGAAGCGGTCGGATCGGCCGACCTGCTCTCGGGCGAGCATGCCGGGCTCATCGCCGCCCAGACTGTCTGCTGCGCAACCGACGGCAACCATGGCCGCTCGGTGGCCTGGGGCGCGCAGCTGTTCGGCTGCCGCTGCGTGATCTTCGTTCACCCGACGGTCAGCCAGGGCCGGCGCGATGCGATCGCCCGTTACGGCGCCGAAGTGGTCGAAGTCCCCGGCAACTACGATGACGCCGTGCGCCACGCGGCACAGCAGGCAGCCCGCCAGGGCTGGACCGTCGTCTCCGATACTTCCTACCCCGGTTATCGCGAAATCCCCAGTGACGTCACCCACGGCTACGGGGTCATGGCCGCCGAGATCGCGCAGCAACTGCCCGGCGGCAAGCCACCGACCCACGTCTTCGTGCAGGCCGGCGTCGGCGCGCTGGCCGCGTCGATCTGCGCCGATTTCTGGATCCGCTGGGGCGCCGAACGGCCGCGCTTCGTGATCGTTGAACCGCTGGTGGCCGACTGCATCTATCGCAGCCTTGCCAGCGGCGAGCGCTCGGTGGTCACGGGCTCGCTCGACACGGTGATGGCCGGGCTGGCCTGCGGTGAAGTCTCGGAGCTGGCCTGGGAGATCCTGCGCGAAGGCGCCGACGCCGCGATCGCGGTCGACGACCGCTATGCGCTGGCCGGCATGCGCCGCTTCGCCGAGCCACTTGGCGACGATCCGGCCATCGTCGCCGGCGAAACCGGTGCCAGCGGTCTGGCCGCCCTGCTTGCCGTCCAGGATCACCCGACGCTGGCCGCGACGCTGGCGCTGGCGCGCGACTCCCGGGTGCTGCTGTTCGGCAGCGAAGGCGACACCGATCCCGTCATCTACCGCGAGATCGTCGGCCGTTCGGCCGAACAGGTGCTCGCTGCGGCACACTCGCCGGCAAAGCCATGAACGCCCCGCATCCTGCCCCGCGGATCCAGCCCGACCGGCTGATCGGACGCCTCGACCGGCTGGCCGAGATCGGCCGCACCGACGAAGACGGCTGCTGCCGGCTGGCCCTGACCGACGAGGATCGTGCCGGCCGCGACCTGGTCGCCGGCTGGATGGGCGAACTGGGCCTCGAAGTCAGCGTCGACCGGATCGGCAACCTGTTCGGCCTGCGCCGCGGCACCCACAACCTGGCCCCGGTCATGAGCGGTTCGCACATCGACACCGTGCGCACCGGCGGACGCTACGACGGCAACCTCGGCGTACTGGCCGCCCTCGAAGTCGTGGAGGCGCTCAACGACGCCGGCCGCAGCACGCGACGGCCCATCGTGGTGGCCGTCTTCACCAACGAGGAAGGCGCCCGCTTCGCACCCGACATGCTCGGCTCGCTGGTCTATGCCGGCGGCCTGCCGCTCGAACAAGCCCTCGACACCGTCAGCATCGACGGTGCCCGGCTGGGTGACGAACTGGCCCGGATCGGCTACGCCGGCGACGCTCCGCTGGGCCTGCACAAGCCCCAGGCCTTCGTCGAACTGCACATCGAACAGGGTCCGATACTCGATGCCGAAGGCATCCGGATCGGCGCGGTCGAGAACCTGCAAGGCATCTCGTGGCAGGAGATCAGCATCACCGGCCAGTCGAACCACGCCGGCACGACGCCGATGCGGCTGCGCCACGACGCCGGCTACTGCGCGGCCGCGATCGGAGTCGAGCTGCGCGCGATCGCCCGCGAGCTGGGCGGCAATCAGGTCTGCACGATGGGCATGGTCAAGCTGCACCCGAATCTGATCAACGTGATCGCGGCGCGCGCCACGGTCACCGTCGACCTGCGCAATACCGACGAGGATCTGCTCAGGCAGGCCGAACAGCGCCTCGCCGGTTTCATCGCCGAGCTGGCCCGCGCCGAAGGCGTGCAGATCGAGACCCGCCGGCTGGCCCGCTTCGAGCCGGTGCAGTTCGACGACGGCATCGCCCGCATCATCGAAGGCCACGCCGCGGCGCTGGGCCTGTCGTGCCGGCGCATGACATCCGGCGCGGGTCACGACGCGCAGATGCTGGCCCGCCTGTGCCCGACCGCGATGATCTTCGTGCCCAGCATCGACGGGATCAGTCACAATCCAGCCGAGGACACCCGGCCCGAGGATCTGGCCGCGGGCACCGAGGTGTTGCTGCGCACGCTGCTCGACCTTGCCGACGGCTGATCCTGCCCAGGCTGATCCCGCCCGCTCACCGGCGGGGCCCGCCCTGCCGCCCCGTCGACAATCCACCCGGTAAACCATCATGACCCGCATCGTCACCGTCGGCGCCGCCCAGCTCGGCCCCATCGCCCTCAAGGAAAGCCGCAGCCAGGTCGTCGAGCGCCAGATCGCGCTGATGCACCAGGCCAAACGCCACGGCTGCGAGCTCGTCGTCTTTCCCGAACTCGCGCTGACCACCTTCTTCCCGCGCTGGTACTTCGAGCGCCAGGAGGAGATCGACGTCTTCTTCGAAAAGGCGATGCCGGGCCCCGAAACGCAAAGGCTGTTCGACACGGCGCGCGACCTCGGCGTGGGTTTCTGCCTCGGTTATGCCGAGCTCGCCGAGGAGCAGGGCCGGCTGCATCATTTCAACACTGCCATCCTGGTCGACACGCAAGGCCGGATCGTCGGCAAATACCGGAAAATCCACCTGCCCGGCCATCGCGAGCACGAACCCTGGCGCCGCTTCCAGCACCTGGAGAAGCGCTATTTCGAGCGCGGCAACCTCGGGTTCCCGGTCTATCGGGCCTTCGGCGGGCTGTTCGGGATGGCGATCTGCAACGACCGACGCTGGCCCGAAACCTACCGCGTCATGGGCCTGCAGGGCGTGGAGATGGTCCTGCTCGGCTACAACACGCCGGTACACAATCCGCCGGCACCCGAACACGACGCCCTGTCCAACTTCCACAACAGTCTCGTCATGCAGTCGGCGGCCTACCAGAACGGCACCTGGGTGGTCGGCGTGGCCAAGGCCGGCTGCGAGGAAGGCGTCGACCAGATCGGCAATTCGATCATCGTCGCGCCCTCGGGTGAAATCGTCGCGGCCTGCTCGACCCTCGGTGATGAGCTCGCGATCGCCCGCTGCGACCTCGACCTGACCCGCTCGTACAAGACGACGGTCTTCGATTTCGCCCGCCACCGCGAACCCGACCAGTACCGGATGATCGTGGAGCGCAAGGGGGCCGAACTCCCGCCCGAGACGAACGGCTGACGGCATCCACTGCCCATCCCTTAGCGCCTCACCGCGTTCCGGTTCGCCTCGTTCCGGTTCGCCTCACATCAGCCCGGCGAGCCGCTCGGGAATCCGCGCGGCCAGGAAATCGTAGATACGCCTGACCGGCGCGGCCTCCCACACTTCACGGGATCCAGCCACTCGACAGAGTGCCGCCTGCCGCCGAACCGAAGAAAACCCTGGCATGGGACCGAATGCCTGCACCGCCCGGAACGCCCCTACCGTCCTCATCCTCGGCGCGAACGGCCGCTTCGGCGCAGCCGCCACGCACGCCTTCGCCGAGGCGGGCTGGCGGGTGGTCGCGCAGGCCCGGCGCGCGCCGACCGCACTGCCGGCCGGCGTGCGCCATGTCGACACGCCGCTCTCCGATCCCATGGCGCTGGCTGCACAGGCCAGCGGCGCCGACCCTGTGGTCTACGCAGTCAATCCCCCCTACACCCGCTGGGCGGCCGAGGCGCTGCCGCTCGCGCGCGCCGGCATGACGGTTGCCGAACATCTGGACGCGCGCTTCATGCTGCCGGGAAACGTGTACAACTTCGGGGAGACGATGCCGCCGCTGCTTCGCGAGGACACGTCGCAGAACGCCACGGCGCGCAAGGGCCGGATCCGCATCGCGATGGAGCGGGAGCTGGAGACACGCGCGGCCGCCGGCCTCCGGTCGGTCGTGATCCGGGCGGGCGACTTCTTCGGCGCGGGCACCGGCAGTTGGCTCGACTTGGTGATTGCCCGATCGCTGAGGGCCGGCAAACTCGTCTACCCCGGCCCGACCGACCGAGCGCACGCCTGGGCCTACCTGCCCGACCTGGCCAGGGCCTTCGTCGCGGTGGCGCAGCACGGCAACCTGCCTGCTTTCGAGCGGCTGCACTTCCCCGGGCACACGCTGACCGGTACGGAATTGCTCGGCGCGATCGAGCGCGCATCGGAGGCGGGCGGAATCCGGCCCGCCGGCGGCTGGCGCCACGGCGGCGTGCCCTGGCCATTGCTGCGCGCAGGCGGTCTCCTGGTGCCGATGTGGCGGGAGATCTCCGAGATGGCCTACCTGTGGCGGGTGCCGCATGCGCTGGACGGACAGCGCCTGGCACAAACCGCCGGTGCGCTGACGTGCACCCCGATCGACGTCGCCATCTGTCATGCATTGCAATCACTGGGCCTGATCGAGTCAGAGTGCGCCAGCGCAGCGGCGACGCCCGCGGCCCGGTCGAATGAACCGCTTGCGTGACTGATCTTTAACTTTAAGTACAAAGTCCTTATCTAATCAGATACTTTTTTAATGGTAATCGAGTCGCTATGCTCTCTTCCTAGAGAGTGGGTGATCTCGTATCTACCCAGGCATTCATCCTTCGACTCGGAGACCTCCCATGACCGACCGCATCGACAAATTCGGCCTGCAGGTGGCACGCCCCCTGTACGACATGATCGAGAACGAGGCTCTGCCCGGCACCGGCGTTGCCTCGGACCAGTTCTGGAAAGGGCTCTCCGCCCTCGTCCACGACCTGGGCCCGCGCAACTGCGCCCTGCTCGCCCGGCGTGACGCGCTGCAGTCGAAAATCGACGCCTGGCATGCCGAACGAGCCAGCCAGCCCTTCGATGCCGCCGCCTACAAGGCTTTCCTGACCGAGATCGGCTACCTGGTCCCCGAAGGACCCGACTTCTCCGTCGACACCGCAAACGTCGACCCCGAGATCGCGACCATCCCGGGGCCGCAGCTGGTCGTGCCGGTCATGAACGCACGGTACGCGCTGAATGCCGCCAACGCCCGCTGGGGCAGCCTTTACGACGCGCTGTACGGTACCGACGCCATGGGTGATGCTCCGCAGCCCGGCGGCTACGACGAAACCCGCGGCGCCCGCGTGATCGCCTGGGCCAAGCGCTTCCTCGACGACGTCGCGCCGCTGGTCACTGGCAGCCATGCCGACGCCACCGGCTACCGGATCGCCAACGGCCAGCTTCAGGTCGACACCACCGCCGGTACGACTGCGCTGGCCGAGCCGGCGCTGTTCGCCGGTCATGCCGGCGACGCCGCCACGCCATCGGCGGTGCTGCTGCGCCACCATCGGCTGCACGTCGAGATCCGCATCGATCGCAGCGACCGGATCGGCGCCTCGGACAAGGCCGGCGTGGCCGACGTCGTGCTCGAAGCCGCCATCACCACGATCATGGACTGCGAGGACTCGGTCGCCGCCGTCGACGCCGAAGACAAGGCCCTGGCCTACCGGAACTGGCTGGGCCTGCTGCGCGGCGACCTGGCCGAAACCGTCGAGAAAGGCGGTGGGAGCTTCGTGCGCCGGCTCAACCCCGATCGCAGCTACACTGCCTCCGACGGCAGCCCCCTGGTGCTCAAGGGCCGCTCGCTGATGCTGGTGCGCAACGTCGGCCACCTGATGACCAACCCGGCCGTGCTCGACCGCGAGGGCCAGGAAGCTTACGAAGGGCTGCTCGACGCGATGTGCACGGTGCTGATCGCGATGCACGACCTGCGCAAGACCGACGGGCTGCGCAACTCGACCGAGGGCTCGGTCTACGTGGTCAAGCCGAAGATGCACGGCCCCGACGAAGTCGCCTTCACCAACGAGATCTTCAATCAGGTCGAGGCCGCGCTGGGCCTGCCGGCCAACACGGTCAAGATCGGCATCATGGACGAGGAGCGCCGGACGACCGTCAACCTGAAGGAATGCATCCGCGCGGCGAAGTCGCGCGTGGCCTTCATCAACACCGGCTTCCTCGACCGCACCGGCGACGAGATCCACACTTCGATGGCCGCTGGGGCCATGGTGCGCAAGGCCGACATGAAGAGCCAGCCGTGGATTGCCGCCTACGAACTGGCCAACGTCGACGTCGGCCTGGCCTGCGGGCTGGCCGGTCGCGCCCAGATCGGCAAGGGCATGTGGGCAATGCCCGACCTGATGGCCGCGATGCTCGAGCAGAAGATCGGCCACCCGCAGGCCGGCGCGAACTGTGCCTGGGTGCCCAGCCCGACCGCCGCGACGCTGCACGCGACCCACTACCACCGGGTCGACGTGTTCGCCCAGCAGGCAGCGATCGCCACCCAGGGGCGGCGCGGCAAGCTCGACGACATCCTGACGATCCCGCTGGCGAAGGCGCGCAACTGGTCAGCTGCCGACATCGATGCCGAACTCGAGAACAATGCACAAGGCATCCTCGGCTACGTCGTGCGCTGGGTCGACCAGGGCGTGGGCTGCTCGAAGGTGCCCGACATCAACAACGTGGGCCTGATGGAAGACCGCGCCACCTGCCGGATCTCGTCGCAGCACATCGCCAACTGGCTGCGTCACGGCGTGGCCACCCGGGACCAGGTGATGGATGTGATGAAGCGGATGGCCGTGGTGGTCGACGGCCAGAACGCCGGCGACCCGGCCTACCGGCCGATGGCCCCCGGCTTCGATGGCCCGGCCTTCAAGGCCGCCTGCGACCTGGTGTTCGAGGGCGAGACGCAGCCCTCGGGCTACACCGAGCCGATCCTGCACCGGCGCCGGCAGGAGCTGAAGGCGCTGGCCTGATACGCCTTCGCGTTCGGACGGCAAGGGGCGGCGGGCCAGGACGCGGGGCGAGGCTTTCGGGGCACGCCGGGCCAGGACGCGGGGCGAAGCTTTCGGCGCACGCCGGGTGCTTGCCCCGCTTTCGCGGGGTTCCCTGCGGTGCTTCGGGCTCGTGACCTGCCGCCGAACTCGCTGCACTCCCTACGCTTCGCTTCGTTCGTTTCGCTCAAACAGGCGGCGGCAAGTCAGATTTTGGATGCGCGCTGACGCGCGCGGCCACGAGCCCTGCGCTCCTCGGCTGCGCACAAGGCGTGCGCCGAAAGCTTCGCCCCGCGTCCTGGCAGACAGTGGCCTGCGATCGAACGCAAAGCGGTCTCGGTACGGCCAGGCTGCACGACTGGACCCTGGCTCGGTAGCGAACCTGACCCGGCAGTGTACTTGACTCGGCAGCACGATCGGGCTGTGCGAGTTGCAGGCCGCCATGACGACCGCCTGCGAGCCGGCAAGGTGCTCGCGACCGGCAACCGGATGGCCGTGGCCCCGGATGCTTTCCCGTCGAATGGCACAGCGTCGCCGGTCAAGGTGCGGGGGGCTTCGCCTGGCCGGCGCCTTGTGCGCAGCCGAGGCGCACAGGGTTCCTGGCTGTCGCGCGCAGCGCGACGCCATCCTCATTCTCGCGGCGTCCTGTCTGAGCGCAGCGA
>JBAYOD010000059.1:0-14900 GCA_041678445.1 Burkholderiaceae bacterium
GGTCTTGCCCTTGACCTCGCCGTTGGTGAACTTCTCGACGTAGTCCTCGTTGACGCGCGCGGCGCGCTCGAGCAGGCGGCTGTGCTGGTAGAAGACGTCACCCGGATAGGCTTCGCGGCCCGGCGGGCGGCGCAGCAGCAGTGACACCTGGCGATAGGCCCAGGCCTGCTTGGTCAGGTCGTCGTAGATGATCAGCGCGTCCTGGCCGCGATCGCGGAAGTACTCGCCCATCGTGCAGCCCGAATAGGCCGAGATGTACTGCATCGCGGCCGATTCCGAGGCGGTGGCGGCGACCACGATCGTGTACTCCATCGCGCCGGTTTCTTCCAGCTTGCGGACCACGTTGGCCACCGTCGAGGCTTTCTGGCCGATCGCGACGTAGACGCAGATCAGGTCCTTGCCCTTCTGGTTGATGATCGTGTCGATCGCCACGGCGGTCTTGCCGGTCTGGCGGTCGCCGATGATCAGCTCGCGCTGGCCGCGGCCGATCGGCACCATCGCGTCGATCGACTTCAGGCCGGTCTGCACCGGCTGCGACACCGACTTGCGGGCGATGACGCCGGGCGCGACCTTCTCGATGACGTCGGTCATCTTCGCGTTGATCGGACCCTTGCCGTCGATCGGCTGGCCCAGCGCGTCGACGACGCGGCCGATCAGTTCGGGGCCGACCGGCACTTCGAGAATGCGGCCGGTGGCCTTGACGGTCATGCCTTCGGTGACGTGCTCGTAGTCACCGAGGATCACCGAGCCGACCGAGTCGCGCTCGAGGTTCAGCGCCAGGCCGAAGGTGTCGCCCGGAAACTCGATCATCTCGCCCTGCATCACATCGGACAGGCCGTGGATGCGGCAGATGCCGTCGGTGACGGTGACGACCGTTCCCTGGTTGCGCGTATCGGCGGCAACTTCGAGGTTCTGGATCTTGCTCTTGAGCAGCTCACTGATCTCAGCCGGATTCAGTTGCATGAGATTCCCCTGTATTCCTTAAAGCTTCATCGCGCTGGCCAGCTGGGCCAGCTTGCCCCGGACCGAGGCGTCGATCACTTCATCGCCGACCCGGATCGACACGCCGCCGATCAGGTCGGCATCGACCTTGACCGCGACCTTGACCCGGGCACTGTATTTCTGCTCGAGCGTCTCGACGATCGTGGCCAGCTGCGCCTCGCTGAGCGGGTAGGCCGACGACACCACGGCGTCGACGACCCCCTCGTGCGCATTGCGCAGCGCCTCGAAAGCGGTGGCGATCTCGGGCAGCACGGCGAGCCGTTCGTTGTCGGCCAGCACACGCACGAAGCGCTGCTGCGCCTCGGCAAGCGGACCGGCCGCCTCGGCGAACAGCTTGCTGACCTGCTCGTCGGACAGCGCCGGATTGCCGATCAGCTCACGGGCAGCCTCGGTGCCGGCCACGACGGCCAGCCGGCCGAGTGCGTCGGACCAGGACGGCAGGGCGCCGGCCTCGGCGGCCAGCTTGAAAGCGGCTTCGGCGTAGGGTCGGGCGATCGTCTGCGACTCGGCCATGTCAGCGCAGCTCGTTCTTCAGGTTGCCGAGCAGCTCGGCGTGGCGGGCAGCGTCGACTTCCTTGCGCAGGATGCGCTCGGCACCGGCGACAGCCAGCTGGGCCACCTGCTCGCGCAGGGCCTCGCGGGCCTTCTGCGCCGCCAGTGCGGCCTCTTCCTCGGCAGCCTCGCGGGCGGCCGCGACGATCGCGTTCGCTTCGGCACGGGCCTCTTCGAGGATGCCGGCGGCCTGCTTCTCGGCCGTGCCGCGCACTTCGGCGGCGCCGCTGCGGGCCTGCTTCAGTTCCTGCTCGACACGCTTTTCGGCGGCCGCCAGTTCGGAGCGTGCCTTGTCGGCCGCAGCCAGGCCTTCGGCGATCCGCTTCGAGCGCTCGTCGAGCGCCCGGGTGATCGGCGGCCACACGAATCTGGCGGTGAACCACCAGAGCGCGAGGAAGACGACGATCTGGGCGATGAGCGTCGCGTTCAGATTCACGACGGGCCTCCTTCAGTCGGTTGACGTAACGTGCCTGATCAGCCGACGAACGGGTTGGCGAAGGCGAACAGCATCGCGATCCCGACACCGATCAGGAAGGCGGCGTCGATCAGACCGGCCAGCAGGAACATCTTGGTCTGCAGCTTGTCCATCAGTTCGGGCTGGCGGGCAGCCGCTTCGATGTACTTGCCGCCCATCATGCCGATCCCGAGGCAGGCGCCGAGCGCGCCGAGGCTGATGATCAAACCGCAAGCGAGGGCGACGAGAGCAACGTTGGTCATGATTACTCCTGAGTAGGTAAAACGTGGGTTGGTTTGGGGATGGAAAGCGTGATCAGTGGCCTTCGTGAGCCTGCCCGATGTAGACGAGCGCGAGCATCATGAAGATGAAGGCCTGCAGGGTGATGATCAGGATGTGGAAGATCGCCCAGCCCAGGCCCGCGAGAAAGTGCAGGCCGAAGCCCCACCAGGTGGCCGCGGCACCGAGCAGCGCGATCAGCATGAAGACCAGTTCGCCGGCAAACATGTTGCCGAACAGCCGCATGCCCAGGGACACGGTCTTGGCCGCGTATTCGATGATGTTGATCAGCAGGTTGAACGGCGCCACGATGATGTTCGAGCCGAACGGCGCCGAGAACAGCTCCTTCACGAAGCCGCCCGGGTGCTTGATCTTGATGCCGTAGTAGATCGACGCGCCGAGCACGACGATCGACATCGCGAGCGGGGCGTTGAGGTCGGCGGTGGCCACCGCGCGCATGTAGTGGATGCCGAACAGTTCGGCGATGCGCGGCGGCAGGTCGACCGGAATGAGATCGATGGCGTTCATCAGGAAGATCCAGACGAACGAGGTCAGGGCGAGCGGCGCGATCATCCGGATGTCGCCCTGGACGATGCTGCGGGCTTGCTCATGAACGAACTCGACCAGCCATTCGATGGCGCCGACGAAGCGCCCGGGCGCCTCGACGCGGACCATCCGGGCCGCCCGGTACATGAACCAGGCCATCAACGCACCCATCCCGATGGCCCAGGCGAGGGTGTCGATGTTGATGATCGAGAAGTCGACGATGTTTGTCTGGGCCGACCCTGACGTGTTCAGATGCGCCAGGTGGTGAACGATGTACTCGGACGCAGTCGGTGCGTTGGAGCCTGCAGCCATGTCGGTTACCGGTTCTCAGTTGTGGTGGGCCGTGCCGGCCGGGTTGCAACGGAATCCTGCCCCTGCCCGGCGGCGCCATCGTACACGCTCCCGGCCAGCCTCCCACGCGCCACCAGGGGCAGCAGGAAAGGCGCCTTCAGCGCTGCGACCAACCCGAGCAGCAGCGGCGGCCATTGCAGCTGCGGCAGGGAAGTCGCCGCCCACACCAGCAGCGCGACGGTCAGGCCGATCTTGACGATCTCGCCGAGGAAGAACACCACCGGATAGGACTCCGATGTGCGCCCTCGGTTCATGGCCAGACGCAACGCAAACAGCCCGTTGGGGACGATGGCCGCGCCACCGCCGAATGCCACGGACAGGGCGACGTTCACGCCCCAGACCCCGCCGGTGACCAGCACCAGCACGACAACGACAGCGACTTGCAGACCGACTGCGACGAACATACCGATCCAGAATTGCAGCGGTTTGCAGCGGACAAAGACTGTCGATTCTAGCCCGCGGCCTCTGGATGGGTCAAGCGGAATTGCCGCAGTGCAGCACGCACAGTGTTGCGAATCCGCCCTTTGCGGGCCGGACGTGAAACAATGGGAGTCCGAATGTGGCCTGTCACCGTGGAATGCGCTCTGCCATCATGTCCTCGCATCCTTTCCAGTGTCTGCGCTTGTTCCGCCACGGTGCGGCGCTCGCGGTCGCGGCGTTGCTGCTGGCGCTGACGGCTCTGCTGCTGGCGCTCGCGGCGACGCCGGCCGGTGCCAGCGGGCCAGTGCTGACGGAGCCGGCTCCCGCCACGGCGCCCTTCGACCGGCGCAGCCTGCTCGGCAGCGTGGTCCGCATCCGGATCACCGCCGTGCGTGACGGCCGCACCGTTGCGGCACTCGGACGGCAGCGCAGCGGCACCGGCGTCGTCATCGGCCCGTCGACGATCCTGACCATCGGCTACCTGCTGCTCGAAGCCGACGAGGTCGAAGTGCTCACTGCCTCGGGCCGGCGCATTCCGGCCGGCGTGGCCGCCAACGACACCGTCAGCGGCCTGGGCCTGGTGCGTACGGCCCTGCCGATGGACGCCACCCCGGTGGCCCTCGGCGACGCCGACGCGATCGGCGCCGGCGACACGGTGCTGACGCTCGGCCACAGCGAACCGACCACCACCGAACTGCTGGTCGTCTCGCGAAAACCCTTCTCGGGCAGCTGGGAATACCTGCTGGAGAAACCGCTGATGACTTTCCCGCCGGTCAACAACTGGAGCGGCGCTGGCTTGTTCAGCCACGACGGCAAGCTGGTCGGCATCGGCTCGCTGATCGTCAACGACGCCGGCCCGCCGGGCAATGCCCAGGTGCCCGGCAACCTGTTCGTGCCGGTCGACCTGGTGGCGCCCGTGCTCGACGCCCTGCTGGCCGAGGGCCGCCGGCCCGGGCCGCAGCGCGCCTGGCTGGGGGCCACCGTCGAGACGCTGCACGGCAACCTGGTCGTCACGCGGGTGGCCGTGGGCGGCCCGGCCGCGCTGGCCGGCCTGAGCGCCGGCGACATCATCGTGGCCGTGGGCAATGTCGCCGCCACCGATCGCGACAGCTTCTACCGCAGCGTCTGGGCGAGCGGACCAGCCGGCACCGCGATCACGCTGCGCGTGTTCAGCGGCGGCCAGTTGCGCGACGTGCCGCTGCAGAGCGTCGCGCGCGAGGCCTTCCTGCGCAGCCCGCACGGGGTCTGAAGGCCGGGGCCAGCCGAAGGCCCGGCCCGGCGGAAAGGCGGGCCAGACTCTGGCGGAAATGTGCCTTTCGAGTAGGCCCTGGTGGATTGCGCCCATGAACCGGGAGCTGCAGCACCGCTTGCTGGGGGGCGGGCGGCTGCCCCTATGAGGCCGGGCCGGCGGCAGCACGCAGACGCTTGACCAGTTCGCGGCCGTGATGGCCGATATGGCGCTTCAGGACGCTCCGGGCGCCCGGCAGGTCGCCACGCTCGAAAGCCTGCAGGATGGCGCGATGCTCGTCCAGCACGGTCCGCCATTCCCCCAGGTCGCGCCGATCGCTCCGGTCGGCGGTCGGCAGCAGCGCCGGAGCGACCACCTGCAAGCGGGCCCGCAGGTGGCGGGCGAACTGCAGGTGCAGGTTCTCGATGGTGTCGAGCAGGCGCGGCCTGCCGGCCGCCTGATAGAGCGCCCGGTGGAACTGCCAGTTCAGCTCACCCCAGCGCGTCTCGAACTCGAGCTCCGCGTTCGCGCCACCCCGGGAAGCGAGGGCGAAGGCCTCCTCTGCGCGTTGCAGCACGCGACCGGCTTCGTCCAGGTGTCCGGCGGTCACCCCGGGCAATGCCTTCTCCACCGCCAGTTGCTCCAGAGCGACCCGCATTTCGAGGATCTCCTGGAAATCGTCGATGTCGAGCGAGGCGACGACCGTGCCCCGCCTGGGGACCGACGCGACCAGTCCGTCGGTTTCCAGCTTGAGCAGGGCTTCCCGGATCGGGACCCTGCTGACCCCGAAGCGAGCCGCGAGGGTCTCCTGGCGCAGCGGCTGACCCGCGGGCAGGGCGCCCGCGAGGATGGCATTGCGCAGCGCATCGGCAACCGCGTCAGCCATGGTCTGCGAGCTCTTGCGGGACTGCGCTACATAGGTGTCGTCCAGGTCCATGGTGTTCCAGGTGGTCTCGGCAGTTCCTGATTGTGCCTCCGAGCTTGACGATAGGTGGAGCGTAATATACTGTCTACTGTAGATTGTATACAATTTCATTATTCTGCAAGCAGCTGTTTTCCTCGAGGGGAACCATTCATGAAGATCCTGGTCCTGGGCGCTGGCGGCATCGGCGGCATGCTGGGCGGCCGTCTGGCGCAAGCCGGCGCAGACATCAGCTTTCTGGTTCGCGAAGCCCGGCAGGCGCGCCTGCGCGAGCAGGGGCTGCGCATCGAGAGCCCGTTCGGCGACGCGCGGATCGACGTGAAGACGCTGACGAAAGCCGATATCGGTGACGGCTTCGACCTGGTGCTGCTGACCTGCAAGGCCTACGACCTGCCGTCGGCCATCGACAGCATCGCCCCGGCAGTCGGACCCGATACCGCCGTGCTGCCCCTGCTCAACGGCATGGCGCATATCGATACGCTGAACGGGCGATTCGGCCGCGCGCGGGTCATCGGGGGCACGGTCCGGATGCAGGCAACCCTGACGCCGGAAGGCGTGGTTCGTCAGCTGAACGACTGGCAGACCGTCACCTTCGGCGAGCAGGATGGCAGCGACTCGGCCCGCACCCGCAGCCTGAAGGCCCTGTTCGACCGCACGCCGGTCGAAGCCAGGGTATCGGCCGACATCCTGCGCGAACTGTGGCTGAAGCTCGTGCACCTGGCCACCGTCGCCGGCATGACCTGCCTGATGCGCGCGAACCTCGGCGAGATCATCCGGACCCCGGAAGGCAGCGCGCTGCTGAAGACCTTCTTCGGCATCAACGTCGCGATCGCGACCCATGCCGGCTACCGGCCCGACGACACGTTCATCGCCACCTACACCGATCTCTTCTCCCAGCGCGACTCACGCTATGAGGCGTCGATGCTGCGCGACCTGGAGAAAGGCGGCCCGGTCGAGTCGGAGCAGATCCTCGGCGCGATGCTGGCGCGCTGCCGCGAGGCCGGACAGCCCGATGCCCTGCATCTGGCCGCCTACACGCATCTGAAGAGCTACGAAGAACGACGCGCCGCTGGCCGGCTGCCCACGATGTCCTGACCCTCCGGCCGCTGCCGGTCCTGCCCTGCCTTCATTTCCATTCCGGAGCCCTCATGAAGACGATTCTTTCAGTCACGATGACCCCCGCCCGTCTGCTGGCGCTGGCGATCGGATCAGCAAGCCTTGTCTGCGGTGCAGCCCAGGCCCAGACCGGCGGCAACTATCCCGACAAGCCGATCCGCCTCATCGTGCCGTTCGCGCCCGGCGGCCCGGCCGACGTGATGGCGCGCGTGCTGGCCAAGGAGATGAGCACTCGCACGGGCCAGTCCGTCGTCGTCGACAATCGACCGGGCGTCGGCGGCAACATCGGCACCGACGTCGTCGCGAAGTCGGCTCCCGACGGCTACAGCATCGGCCTCATCGCGATCAGCAGCCTGACGATTTCTCCCCACCTGTTCCCGAAGCTGCCTTACGACGCGGTGAAGGACTTCACGCCGATCACGATGGTCGGCATCGCCAAGGGCGCGGTCCTCGCCCATCCGTCGGCTCCGTTCAGCGACCTGAAGGGCATGGTCGATTATGCGAAAGCCAATCCCGGCAAGATCTCGTATGCCAGTTCCGGCATCGGCACGGCACCGCATCTGGCCGCCGAGTATCTGCAGGTGGTCACCGGCATCAAGATGACCCACATTCCGTACAAGGGCACCGCGCCGGCAGCCCAGGACCTGCTCGCCGGCGTCGTGCCGGTCGGGTTCGAAAGCTCGCTGACGGCGTCGGGACGCTACGTTGCCAGCGGCAAGCTGAAGGCGATCGCGATCACTTCGGAGACGCGCGCCAGTCTGCTGCCCGACATGCCGACCGTTGCCGAACAGGGTTACCCCGGTTTCGACGTGCCCACCGGGTTCGGGCTCGTCGGGCCGGCCGGCTTGCCCGCCGATGTCGTGGCCCGGCTCACTGCCGTCGTTGCCGACAGCGCGAAAAGCCCCGATGCGATCGAACGCTTCGCCGGGATCGGTGCCGAAGCCAGGGTGGACGGTCCCGAAGCCTTCCAGCGCTTCCTGGCCAGCGAGAGCGCACGCTGGGGCAAGCTGATCCGCGATGTCGGCATCACCCTGGACTGAGCCGCCGTGACTCCCGACCGATCATCGAGCAAGCTGCGCATCGCCGTGATTCCCGGCGACGGCATCGGCAAGGAAGTCATGCCGGAAGGCATCCGCGTCCTCGAAGCGGCGGCCAGCCGCTTCGGGTTCGCATTCGAATGGGATCATTTCCCCTGGAGTTGCGAGTACTTCCTGGCGCATGGGGAAATGATGCCCCGGGACGGGCTCGAGCAGATCGCGAGTCACGACTCGATCTACCTCGGAGCTGTCGGCTTTCCGGGCGTGCCGGACCATGTTTCACTGTGGGGGTTGCTCATCCCGATCCGCAGACAGTTCCAGCAGTACGCCAACCTGCGGCCGGTCAGGCTGATGCCCGGCATCCGTTCGCCACTGGCCGGACGGACAGCCGACGACATCGACTTCCTCGTCGTTCGCGAGAACACCGAGGGCGAATACTCGTCGACCGGAGGCCGGCGCCACGAGGGCACGGAACAGGAAGAGGCCGTGCAGGAAAGCGTGTTCACGCGAAGAGGCGTCGACCGCATCCTGCGCTATGCCTTCGAGCGCGCGCAGGAGCGCCCGAAGAAGCATCTGACCTCGGCGACCAAGTCCAACGGAATCGCCGTCACGATGCCTTACTGGGACGAGCGCGTCGCCGCGATGGCCAGGCACTTTCCCGATGTGCGGGTCGACCAGTACCACATCGATATCCTCACCGCTCACTTCGTGCTCAATCCGCAGCGCTTCGACGTGGTGGTCGGGTCCAACCTGTTCGGCGACATCCTGTCCGACCTGGGTCCGGCGATCGCCGGAACGATCGGCATCGCGCCCTCGGCCAACCTGAATCCGGAGCGCGACCATCCTTCGATGTTCGAGCCAGTGCACGGTTCGGCTCCCGACATCTACGGCAAGGGCATCGCCAACCCGATCGGCCAGATCTGGTCGGGGGCGATGCTGCTCGAGCACCTCGGGCACCGGGCAGCTGCCGCCTCGATCGTTTCGGCGATCGAGGCGGTGCTGGTGTCGGGTCCCCGGACCCCGGACGTCGGTGGACGGGCGCGCACGGCCGATGTCGGCAAGGCGATCGCCGAGGCGGTGCGGGCGGGAGCGTAAGGAAATCGGTAGTTCGAACCCGGGGTAGGTTCAATCCTCGTCCGCCAGGCCGAGGCGTTCGAGCAGGCCCTGGAACTGTTCGAGGGTGCCGAAGGCAATCGTCAGCGTGCCGCGACCGCGGGCGCTGGCCCGGATCTTCACCGGCGCGGCCAGCGCATCGGCCAGCCGCGTCTGCAGGCGGGCCAGATCACCGTTACCGGGCTGGCCGGCGGACTGACTGGCACTTGCCTGGCCACCGGAGGTGCCGCCATCGGCGCCCTCGCCTGCGCGCTTGCCGTCATCGCCCTGCGCCAGCGTGCGCTGCACGAGCTTTTCCGTTTCGCGCACCGACAGGCGGCGCTGGACGAGTTCGTGCGCCACCATGATCTGCCGGGCACGGTCGAGGGCGAGCAGCGCGCGTGCGTGGCCCATGTCGAGGTCGCCGGCCAGCAGCATGGTCTGCACCGGCTCGGCGAGATTGAGCAGCCGCAGCAGGTTGGAGGTGGCGCTGCGCGAGCGGCCGATCGCGTCGGCGGCCTGCTCGTGCGAGAACCGGAACTCCTCGATCAGCCGGCGGATGGCCTGCGCTTCCTCCAGCGGGTTCAGGTTCTCGCGCTGGATGTTCTCGATCAGGGCGAGCTGCAGCGCCTGGGCGTCGGGCACCTCGCGCACGATGACCGGCACCTCGTCGAGGCCGGCCATGGCCGCGGCACGAAAACGCCGTTCGCCGGCAATGATCTCCCAGCGGCCGTTGCCGGCCGGGCGCACCAGGATGGGCTGCATCATCCCGTGGGTGGTCAGCGACGCGGCGAGCTCCTGCAGCGCCGATTCGTCCATCCGGCTGCGCGGCTGGTAGCGGCCGGCCTGCAGCCGATCGAGGGGCAGCGTGCTGATCCGCTCGCTGCCATCGCTGGCGGGTGCGGGCGCGTCACCACCGAGCAGCACTTCCAGGCCGCGGCCCAGGCCTTTCTGTTTTGGTTTTCTCGTCATCAGGAAACTCCGGGAATCGGGTTCGGCGCGGCCTTGGCGGCAGCCCGGCCCGACTCGAAGCGCTGCACCCGGCCGATCAGTTCCTTGCCGAAGGCCAGATAGGCTTTCGCCCCCTTGGACGAGGGATCGAAGATCACGCCGGGCAGCCCGTAGCTGGGCGCCTCGGCCAGCCGGACGTTGCGCGGGATGATGGTCTCGAAGACCTTGTCGCCGAAATGCTGTTCGAGCTGGGCCGAGACCTGCTGGGCCAGCGTGACGCGCGGGTCGAACATCACCCGCAGCAGGCCGATGATCTGCAGGCCGGTGTTGAAATTCGCGTGTACCTTGCGGATCGTGTTGACCAGGTCGGACAGGCCTTCGAGCGCGAAGTACTCGCACTGCATCGGGATGATCACCCCGTTGGCCGCGCAGAAGCCGTTCAGCGTCAGCAGCGACAGTGACGGCGGGCAGTCGATCAGGATGAAGTCGTAGTCGCCATCCACCGTCGCCAGCGCCTGCGTGAGGCAGGATTCGCGGCGCTCGAAATCGACCAGTTCGACCTCCGCGCCGGCCAGGTCGCGGTTGGCCGGCAGCACGTCGTAGCCGGCCTCCGGGGCTTCTCGGGTCGCCTCGCGGACGTCGGCCAGGCCGAGCAGCACGTGATAGACGCTGCGCTCGAGTTCGCGCTTGTCGATGCCGCTGCCCATCGTCGCATTGCCTTGCGGGTCCAGGTCGACGAGCAAGGTGCGTTGGCCGTGGTGGGCCAGTGCCGCCGCGAGATTCACCGAGGTGGTCGTCTTGCCGACGCCCCCCTTCTGGTTGGCAATGACGAAGATCCTGGCCATGCGCTCGCCTCGGGTTGTTCGCTTCAGGGTGCAGGCGGGCTGCGGCGCAGCACCAGCAGGTGGCGTTCGGCGTCCAGCTTCGGCACCGCCAGCCCGAGCGACTCGGCCAGTTGCCAGGACGCCGGCAGCTCGGCCAGTTCATGTTCGGGGTGAACGCCCTTCATCGCGGCCACGATTGTAGACGGCCCGGCCAGGGCCTCGATGCCGCGGGTGAAATCGGCCAGCGAGGCAAAGGCCCGGCACAGGATCAGATCGGGGGCCGGAGCGACCTCGTGCCCGGCCGGCGATGCCAGATCCCAGGGGGTCAGTTCCTCGACGCGCCGGGCATGGACCCGGACTCCGCCCAGACCGAGTTCCATTGCGCACTGGCGCAGGAAGGCCGCCTTCTTGCCGACCGGCTCGACCAGATGGATGCTCGCCTGCGGCCAGACGATGGCCAGGACGATACCGGGCAGGCCGCCGCCACTGCCCACGTCGACCACACAGGGATAGGGAGCCGGCCTGCCGTGCGGGGCGCGCGCTTCGAGCGGTGCCACGATCGCCAGACTGTCGAGCAGGTGCTGGACCAGCATCGCCTGAGGGTCGCGGATGGCCGTCAGGTTGTAGACGGCGTTCCACTTGGCGAGCAATGCCAGGTAGTCGATCAGTGCATCGACCTGCGGATCGGCAATCGACAGGCCCAGCGCCGCCAGGCCGTCACGCAGGCCGGCTGCCAGCTCGTTTCTGTCCAAATTGACAGACTTTCCTGATCTGCTCCGGCCCGCCGCCGGCACGTCAGGCCGCCTTCCCGTGTGTGGTGGACTGCCGTCGCTTCTTCAGGTGAACCAGCAGCAGTGAAATCGCGGCCGGTGTCACGCCAGATAGCCGCGAGGCCTGGCCGACCGTCTCGGGCCGATGCCTGGCCAGGATCTGACGAGCCTCGATGGACAGGCCGCGCACCTGTGCGTAGTCGAAATCGACCGGCAGCGGCAGCTGCTCATTGTGGGCATGGCGGGCGATCTCGGCCTGCTGACGCTGGATGTAGCCCGCATAACGCAACTGGATCTCGACCTGTTCGACGACTTCCGGTTCGGTTGCGCCCGGGCCGCCGATGGCGAGGATCGCCGCGTAGTCGACGTCGGGCCGTCGCAGCAGGTCGGCGAGCGAGTGCTCGCGCTCGATCGGCTGGCCGATGGTGGCGATCGCCCGCTCCGGCGGCAGGCTGCGCGGGTTGACCCAGGTGCTGCGCAACCGCTGCAGCTCGGCCTCGATCGCATCACGCTTTCGGGCGAAGGCCGCCCAGCGGCGATCGTCGACGCAGCCGAGCTGGCGCCCTGTTGCCGTCAGGCGCAGGTCGGCATTGTCCTCACGCAGGCTCAGCCGGTACTCGGCCCGGCTCGTGAACATCCGGTACGGCTCGGAAACACCCCGCGTGATCAGGTCGTCGACCAGCACGCCGAGATAGGCTTCGTCGCGCCGCGGCGTCCAGGGTTCACGCCCCTGGACCTTCAGGCTGGCGTTGATGCCGGCCAGCAAGCCTTGGGCGGCCGCCTCCTCATAGCCGGTCGTGCCATTGATCTGGCCGGCAAAGAACAGACCCTCGATGGCCTGTGTTTCGAGCGAACGTCTGAGGGCGCGCGGATCGAAATAGTCGTACTCGATCGCGTAGCCGGGACGCAGGATGTGGGCCTTCTCCAGGCCGGGAATCGAATGGACCAGCGCGAGCTGGACGTCGAAAGGCAGGCTCGTCGAGATGCCGTTCGGGTAGATCTCGTGCGTCTCCAGCCCCTCGGGTTCGAGAAAAATCTGATGGGAATCCTTCGACGCGAAGCGGTGGATCTTGTCCTCGATCGACGGGCAATAGCGCGGCCCGATTCCCTCGATGGCACCAGTGAACATCGGGCTGCGATCAAGCCCGCCCCGGATGATCTCGTGCGTCTCGACGGTCGTGTGCGTGATCCAGCACGGCAACTGCCTCGGATGCACGGACGGGTCGCCGAGGAAGGAGAACACCGGCACCGGGTCGAGGTCGCCCGGCTGGACCTCGCAACGGCTGAAATCGATGCTGCGCCCGTCGATGCGCGGCGGCGTCCCGGTTTTCAGCCGCCCTTGCGGCAAGGCCATCGCCTTCAGGCGCTCGGCCAGCGAGATCGACGGCGGATCGCCTGCCCGGCCTGCAGAATGGTTGGTGAGGCCGACATGAATCAACCCGTTCAGGAATGTGCCCGCTGTCAGGATCACCGTTCGACCCCGGAAACGCAGGCCGAGCTGGGTCACCGCACCGGCCACCCGGTCGCCCTCCAGGATCAGGTCATCGACTGCCTGCTGGAACAGCCACAGGTTCGGCTGGTTCTCGATCCGGCGCCGGATCGCCTGTCTGTACAGTACCCGGTCGCCCTGGGCGCGAGTCGCCCGGACGGCAGGCCCCTTGCTCGAATTCAGGATCCGGAACTGGATCCCCGCTTCGTCGATGGCCTCGGCCATGGCGCCGCCCAACGCATCGATCTCCTTCACCAGGTGGCCCTTGCCGATTCCGCCGATCGACGGATTGCAGGACATCTGGCCCAGGGTTTCGACGCTGTGCGTCAGCAGCAGCGTACGACTCCCCATCCGCGCCGCGGCCAGGGCAGCCTCGGTACCGGCATGACCGCCACCGACCACGATGACGTCGAACAGCTCGGGGAATTCCATGGTTTGTGCACTCGAAATCCGGCAGCAAGGAATCAGCGCCGGGAGGCGAATTATAGGATCTGCGGACCAAGGGTCCAAGTAAGGTCGCAGGGCCAGGGGCCGGAGATCGCGAGATCGATGTCTCGCCCTGTAGATGTTTCACGTGAAACGTCCGCAGCGCAATCCGGCTGAGGGCCTGCCCTGTGGTGCATATGGCTGATCCCGTGAGTCGGGAAAACCATTTGCGGAAACTTGTCTCGTAACGCTCTCGGAGGCGTTGTACCGTAACGGCTTCGGAGGCG
Organism: Burkholderiaceae bacterium; assembly: GCA_041678445.1. Taxonomy (GTDB): domain Bacteria; phylum Pseudomonadota; class Gammaproteobacteria; order Burkholderiales; family Burkholderiaceae_E; genus Zeimonas. Next base: position 13,747 of record JBAYOD010000059.1, read on the forward strand.
CGGCGGAAGCCGGGCTGAACAGCGCCTGGCAAAGAGAGTCCGAGCGCAGAGGCGTCGAGCTGCGGAGACCCCGGCAACGAGAATCCGGAGGGAGTGGAAACCCCAGGATTTGGAGAACCCCGGGCCTGGAAGCCCAACTTGCGAGAAGCCCTGTCGGAAACCCTGTCAGGGAAGCCCCGACTGCGAAACCTCTGTCAGGAAAGCTCCGTCTGCAAAACCACGTGCTGACAAAGCTCGGGGTTGAAGATGACCCAGGCAGCGAAACCTCCGGTCCGCGAACCTTCCTTGTTGAGAATCCCGGGTCACGGCCACGCCATCAGAATCCTCACTCGAGGGTTGGCTGAGCCATCCGGCACGCCAAGCTGGCAACCGACGGAAGCCTGCGACTTCATCACTCTTAAGTACATCACCCTAAGTACATCGCCCTTGAGTAAAAAGACCTCTGAGCCAAGCGCTCTCCTTCATGTTTCACGTGAAACATGAACCACCAACGCCCAAAACCTCCGGTCGGGGCACACAAGAAGCGCATGCGTCTACCTGAACACTTATGGCCTGCGATCAAGGTCCGGAACCACCAGCCTGTTAGCCTGAAACGGTGTCCCTCAATCCACCCTCCTCTCCAGGCATGGGAGTACGCAGATGAAAACCAATGTTGGCGGTATCGACCGCCTGCTCCGGATCGTGATCGGCGTCGTGCTGATCGCCTTGGCCATCACCGGCACCATCGGCGCCTGGGGATGGATCGGAATCGTTCCTCTGGCGACCGGGCTGTTCCGCAGTTGTCCGCTGTACAGCCTGTTCGGCATCAACACCTGTCCGCTCCAGAAGAGCTGAGCGCAGGCTGTCTGGTGCGCCGGGTTACCCGGCCTTGCGCCCGGACAGATAGGCCTCACGGGCCGTCCGCCGAGAAATCTTGCCGACGGCGGTCCGCGGCAACATCCCGGTACCGATCGCGACATCGGCCGGCTTCATGTACGAACCCAGTTCCCGGGCAACATGCTCGCGCACCTGCTCGGCCGACACGGGCGCCCCCGGACTGATCTGGCACAGGACGATCGGCGTCTCACCCCAGCGCTCGTGAGGAATGCCGAACGCTGCGACTTCGAGAACACCGTCGATCTGGTTGACGATGCGTTCGAGTTCGGCCGGATAGA
>JBAYOD010000060.1:0-14739 GCA_041678445.1 Burkholderiaceae bacterium
CGGCGCACCGCCGGCAGGTCGCGCCGGAACAGCTGGTCCTGCAAGGTTCGGGTGCCGGTGCTGATCAGTACACGCCCGCCGGCCAGCAGCGCCGGAACCAGGTAGGCAAAAGTCTTGCCGGTGCCGGTGCCGGCCTCGGCAACCAGCGGTTCACCCTGCTCGATGGCCTCGGCGACGGCAACCGCCATCTCGCGCTGGCCGCTACGCGTCACGAAGCCGTCGAAAGCGATCGACAGCGGACCGCCGGGTTCAAAGGCGCGGGCTGCCGCCGCGCCGAGCGTGGAAGTCATCAGGCCGGGACGTCGGGCACCAGCTGCATCTGCAGCAGCGTGATCGCATCCTTGATCTGCAGCTTGCGCTTCTTGAGCCGGCGCAACTGGAGCTCGTCGAAGCGTCGCGGCTCGCTGCCGAGAGCCTCGATCATCGCATCCAGGCCACGGTGCTCGAGCTGCAACTCGGCGATGCGGCGTTGAATCGATTCGGGGCTTCGATCTTCAGTCATGGTATCGAATACTATTCTGCACTATGCGAGTCATCGAATCCAGCCTCCGCGACCTGAAAGTCGCCGCCTGCACGGGCCAGCACCGTGGCGATCGCGCCGAGCAGCAGGACCGGGTCTCGGTTCTGCAGGGCCGGGCCTCGCAGCGCTGTGCGCTGGGCGTGCTGGCCGACGGCCTGGGCGGTCGCAGCGGCGGCGCGCTGGCCGCCGAGAACGTGATCCTGACCTCGCAGCGCTGCTTCGACGGGTTCGCGCCGAGCGAGGACACGCCGGCCCGGTTCTTCGAGACCCTGGTCGACGAAGTCCACGCCGTGCTCAAGCTGACTGCGCTGGCCACCGACAAGGAACCGCACAGCACCTTCGCCGCCGTGCTGATGCAACCCGACCGCGTCGACTGGTGTCACGTGGGCGACAGCCGCATCTATCATTTCCGCGGTGCCGAACTGCAACACTGCACGGCCGACCATACCTATGCCTGGCAGCTGGTCGTCGAAGGTCGCGCCAGCCCGGAATCGGCCCGGCTGCATCCGTCGGCCGACATGCTGGTGAATTCGATCGGCGGCACGGGACGCCCCTGGCCGGACATCGGCAGCACCACGGCTCCGGGTAACGACGACAGCTTCCTGCTGTGCTCGGACGGCCTGTGGGCCTACTTCGACGCCGAGGAACTGGGCCGGATCATCGCGGGCAACTCCTGCCGGGAAGCGTCGGCGCGCCTGATCGACCTGGCCCGCGAGCGGGCCCGCGGACGCGGCGACAACTGCTCGCTGGTACTGTTCAAGCTCGACCCGGCCTGAGGGGATCGAGCGTCGGGGGCCGGCCGGAGCCCGGAAGTCGCAGCCCCGGTGCCGAAGCCCGGCAGCCTCAGGCCGAACGGGCCTCGCCGAGCGCCTCCGCCTCCTCGCGGCGCGGCGCTTCCAGATACTCGCGCGACTGCATCTCGACGAGCCGGCTGACGGTCCGGTGGAACTCGTTGGCCATCGGCCCCCGGGTGTAGAGCTCCTCGGGCGGGCAGGCTGCCGCGATCACCAGCTTGACCCGCCGGTCGTACAGCACATCGATCAGCCAGACGAAGCGACGCGCCTCGGAAGCCATGTTCGGCCCCATCTTCGGCACCTCCGACAGCAGCACGGTCTGGAACATGCTGGAAATCTCGAGGTAGTCGTTCTGCGAACGCGGCCCGCCGCACAGCGTCGCGAAATCGAACCAGACCACGCTGCCGGCACGCCGCAGCGCACGCAGCTCGCGATTCTCGATCAGCATCTGCGGATTCTCGTCGCGCGCCTCGGCCAGCGAGTCGAAGGCCTCGGCGAGTGCCGCCTGCGCGGCCTCGTCGTCCGGATGGTGATAGGCCTTGATCTGGGCCATGGTCCGGCGCCGGTAGTCGATGCCGACGTCGACGCTCAGGACGTCGGCATGCGCCTTGATCAGTGCGATCGCGGGCAGCACCCGGTCACGATGCAGGCCCTCCGGGTACAGCGCGTCGGGATGGTAGTTCGAAGTCATCACGAAGGTGACGCCATGCCGGAACAGGCCGCGCATCAGCCGTTCGAGAATCATCGCGTCGGCGATGTCGGACACGTGGAACTCGTCGAAGCAGATCAGCCGGTAGCGGCGCGCCACCCGCTCGGCCACGGCATCGAGCGGATCGGCCGTGCCGCGGAGCTCCTCGAGCTCGCGGTGCACGCCGCGCATGAACTCGTGGAAATGGAGCCGCGTCTTGCGCACCACCGGAACCGCCTCGTAGAAGCAGTCCATCAGGAAGCTCTTGCCACGCCCCACGCCGCCGTACATCCAGACGCCGCGCGGAACCGCCGGCCGGTTGATCAGGCGCTTGAGCCGGGTCGCACGCTTCGCCTTGAATGCGACCAGCGCGTCGTACAGCTTCTGCAGGCGCTCGATGGCGTGCTGCTGGGCTTCGTCGGGCTGGTAGCCGCGGCGCGCCAGCTCGGCGCGCCAGGTCTCAACGACGTTCACCGCGGGAGGCCTCCCGCCGCATCCTTCGACATGCCGTATCCGCGCGCGGCGCTCACATGTTCAGCGCACGCTTGTCGGTCGCTGCGAGCGCCGCTTCGCGCATCGCCTCCGACAGCGATGGATGGGGATGGCAGATCCTGCCGATGTCCTCGGCCGAGGCCTTGAACTCCATCGCCATGACCGCCTCGGAAATCAGGTCCGACGCGGCCGCCGCGATCACGTGCACGCCCAGCACCTCGTCGGTGTCGGCGTCGGCGATGACCTTGACGAAGCCTTCCGCAGCCTCCATTCCCAGCGCGCGGCCGTTGGCGGCAAACGGAAACTGGCCGGTCTTGATCGCGCGCCCGTCGGCCTTCAGCTGCTCCTCGGTCTTGCCCACCCAGGCAATCTCGGGCGCCGTGTAGATGACCCAGGGAATGCAGTTGTAGTCGATGTGCGGCTTCTGGCCGGCTATCAGCTCGGCGACCATCACGCCCTCGTCCCCGGCCTTGTGGGCCAGCATCGGGCCGCGTACCACGTCGCCGATCGCCCAGACGTTCGGCAGCGCCGTGCGGCACTGTTCGTCAACCGGAATGAAGCCCCGTTCGTCGACGGCCAGCCCGATCGCGTCGAGCCCCAGCCCGTCGGTGTTCGGCACCCGGCCGACCGAGACGATCAGCCGGTCGCAGGCCAGGGCCTGTGCCTTGCCCTTGGCGTCTTCGTAGCTGACCTTGACCCCCTGCTTACCGGCCGAAACTTCGCCGATCTTCACGCCCAGCTCGATCTTCAGCCCTTGCCTGGCGAACTGCCGGGCGGCCTCCTTCTGGACCGCTCCGTCGGCGGCGGCGAGAAAGGTCGGCATCGCTTCGAGGATCGTCACCTGGGCACCGAGCCGGCGCCAGACCGAGCCCAGCTCCAGGCCGATGACCCCGGCGCCGATCACGCCCAGCCGCGCGGGCACCTCGCCCATCGCCAGCGCCCCTTCGTTGTCGCAGATCTGCTGGTTGTCGACCGTGATGCCCGGCAGGTGACGGGCCCTGGAGCCGGTGGCGATGATCACCTTGCCGGCCTCGATCTGCCGGGCGTCATCGCCGCTGCCCACTTCGATGCCCAGCGTATCGCCGTTGGCCGCAACAAAGCGGCCGTGCCCCTTGAGCCAGGTGATCCGGTTCTTGCGGAACAGGAACTCGATGCCCTTGGTCATCTTCGAGACGATCGCATCCTTGCGGGCGATCATCTTCGGGACATCGATCGTGACATCACTGACGCCGATGCCGTGCACGTCCAGCTTCACTGCCGTCTGCTCATAGGCTTCGCTCGAAGCCAGCAGCGCCTTCGACGGGATGCAGCCGACATTCAGGCAGGTGCCGCCCAGCGCCGGCTCGCCGGCCGGATCGAGCCACTCCTCGATGCAGGCGACCTTGAAGCCGAGCTGCGCGGCGCGGATCGCTGCGACGTAGCCACCGGGGCCGGCGCCGATCACGACGACATCGAATTTTTCTGACATTGCCGCGACTCCTTACAGGTCGAGCAGCAGGCGCGACGGATCTTCCAGCGCCTCCTTGATGGCGACCAGGAACAGCACGGCCTCGCGGCCGTCGATGATCCGGTGGTCATAGGACAGTGCGAGGTAGTTGACCGGGCGGATCACGATCTGGCCGTCCTCGACGACCGGGCGCTCCTTCGTGGCGTGGATGCCCAGGATCGCCGATTGCGGCGGATTGATGATCGGAGTCGACAGCATCGAGCCGAACACGCCGCCGTTGCTGATCGAGAAGGTGCCGCCGGTCAGGTCTTCGAGGCCCAGCTTGCTCTCCTGAGCGCGCTGGCCGTACTCGGCGATCTGCTTCTCGATCTGGCTGAAGCTGAGCTGGTCGGCGTTGCGCACGACCGGCACGACCAGGCCGCGCGGCGAACTGACCGCCACGCCGATGTCGAAGTAGCCGTGATAGACGATATCGGTGCCGTCGACCGAGGCGTTGACCACCGGGAACTTCTTCAGCGCGTGGACCGCCGCCTTCAGGAAGAAGGACATGAACCCCAGGCGCGCGCCATGCTCCTTCTCGAAGCGCTCCCGGTACTTCTTGCGCAGGTCCATGACCGGCTGCATGTTGACCTCGTTGAAGGTCGTCAGGATCGCGTTGCTGGCTTGCGACTGCAGCAGTCGTTCGGCGACCCGCTGGCGCAGCCGTGACATCGGCACGCGCTGCTCGGCACGGCCTTCGAGGACGCTGCCGAGATCGACCGGCGGCTTCACTCCGGGCAGGCTTGCGGCCGGGGCCGGGGCACCAGCAGGAACCTGGGGTGCCGCCACGGGTGCGGCAGTTGCCGCGAGCACGTCACCCTTGGTGATGCGGCCGTCGCGACCGCTGCCCGCCACCTGCTCGGGGCTCAACCCCGCCTCGGCCATCAGCTTGGCGGCCGCCGGCATCGCCACACCGCTCTTCGCACCGCCAGCGGCCGGTTGGGCCGCTGTACCGGCGTCCGACGCACCGGCGCCCGACGCACCCGCGCCCGACGCACCCGCGCCCGACGCACCCGCGCCCGACGCACCCGCGCCCGACGCACCGGCAGCCGGAGCCGCCGCGCCGGCTTTCGCCTCGGTATCGAGGATCGCGATGACTTCGCCGGCAACCACCGTGCTGCCGTCTTCCTTGACGATCTGGCTGATGACGCCGGCCTGGGGCGCGGGCAGCTCGAGAACGACCTTGTCGGTCTCGATGTCGATCATGTTCTCGTCGCGAGCGACGGCTTCGCCGACCTTCTTGTGCCACTGCAGCAGCGTCGCTTCAGCGACCGACTCGGAGAGCTGCGGGACCTTGACTTCGATGAGGGCCATTTTCTGTATTCCTGGCAGAAAACTCGGGAAACTGGGAAAAACCTGCGGCGCTGCTTCAGGCCACCTTGCGCGGACGCGACTTCGGGTCGCCGAACGCTGCCGCGATCAGTTCCTTCTGTTGCGCGTAGTGCTTGTCGTAATAGCCGACTGCCGGCGACGCCGACGGGGCCCGGCCCGCATAGGCGAGTTTCTGGCCCGTCTTCAGCATCTCGAGCAGATGGTGCTGCAGATAGAACCAGGCGCCCTGGTTCTGCGGTTCGTCCTGGCACCAGACGATCTGGGTGGCGTTCGGATACTTGCGCAGCTCGGTCTCCAGCGCCTTGTGCGGGAACGGGTAGAGCTGCTCGATCCGGACCAGCGCGACATCTTCGCGCTCGCGCTCACGGCGCCCCGCCAGCAGGTCGTAATGGACCCGGCCGCTGCTGAGGATGACGCGGCGGACCTTCTTCGGATCGATTGCGGCGACGGGCTCGCCCAGCACCGTATGGAAGCTGCCCGTTGCGAGATCGTCGAGCGTCGACACCGCCTCCTTGTTGCGCAGCAGGGACTTGGGCGTCAGGATGACCAGCGGCTTGCGGAACTTGCGGATCATCTGCCGGCGCAGCAGGTGGAAGATCTGCGCCGGCGTGGTCGGCTGGCAGACCTGCATGTTGTTCTCGGCGCACAGCTGGAGGAAGCGCTCCGGACGCGCCGACGAGTGCTCGGGGCCTTGCCCTTCATAGCCGTGCGGCAGCATCATCACCAGGCCGTTGACCCGCCCCCATTTGGTTTCGCCCGACGAGATGAACTGGTCGATCACCACCTGGGCGCCGTTGACGAAGTCGCCGAACTGGGCTTCCCAGATCACCAGCGTGTTCGGTTCGGACGCGGCGTAGCCGTACTCGAAGGCGAGCACCGCCTCCTCGGACAGCACCGAGTCGATGACGATGAACTGGCCCTGGTTGTCGGCGACGAACTGCAGCGGGATATAGGCGCCGGCATCCCACTTCTCGCGGTTCTGGTCGTGCAGCACCGAGTGCCGGTGCGTGAAGGTCCCGCGGCCCGAATCCTGGCCCGACAGGCGCACGCCGTAGCCGGCCGCGCACAGCGACGCGAAGGCCAGGTGCTCGCCCATGCCCCAGTCGAGCGGCAGATCGCCCCGCGTCATCGCGCGGCGGTCGTTGATCACCTTCTCGACCAGCGGGTGCAGCTTGAAGCCCTCGGGCAGGGTCGTGATCCGCTCGCCCAGCCGCTGCACCTCGGACATCGGCAGGGCGGTATCGGCCGCGTCGGTCCACTTCCGGTTCAGGAACGGCAGCCAGTCGACCGCAAACTTGCTCTTGAAGTTCGTGATCACCGGGTCGACGGTGTGGGTGCCGTCGTCCATCGCCTTGCGGTAATCGGCGACGAGCCGGTCGCCTTCGTCGTCGGCGATGACCCCCTGGGCAAGCAGCCGGTCGGCGTACAGCTTGCGGGTGCCCGGATGCTGGGCGATCTTCTTGTACATCATCGGCTGGGTGACCGCCGGCGTGTCCTGCTCGTTGTGGCCGAGCTTGCGGAAGCAGACGATGTCGACCACCACGTCCTTGCGGAACTCCTGACGGAACTCCAGAGCCAGCCGGGTGGCATGGACCACCGCTTCCGGGTCGTCACCGTTCACGTGCAGCACCGGCGCCTCGATCATCTTGACCACGTCGGTGCAGTAGATCGTCGAGCGGGTGTCGCGCGGGTCGGAAGTCGTGAAGCCGATCTGGTTGTTGATGACGATGTGCACGGTACCGCGACTGCCGTAGCCGCGGGTCTGGGCCAGGTTCAGCGTTTCCATGACGACGCCCTGGCCGGCGAAGGCCGCGTCGCCGTGCACCAGCACCGGCAGCACCTGGTCGCCGTTGCGGTCGCCACGGCGCACCATCCGCGCCTTGGCCGACCCCTGGACGACCGGGTTGACGATCTCCAGGTGCGAGGGGTTGAAGGCCAGCGACAGGTGGACCGGGTCGCCGCGCGTGGTGATGTCGCTGGAAAAGCCCATGTGGTACTTGACGTCGCCGTTGGGCAGGTCGTCGGCATGCCGGCCTTCGAACTCGGCGAACAGATCCTTGGGCATCTTGCCCAGCGTGTTGACCAGCACGTTGAGGCGGCCGCGGTGGGCCATGCCGATCACGATTTCCTGGATGCCGACCTCACCGGCGTGCTGGATCAGCTCGTCCATCGCCGCGATGAAGCTCTCACCCCCTTCGAGCGAGAAACGCTTCTGGCCGACGAACTTGGTGTGCAGGTAGCGCTCCAGGCCCTCGGCAGCGGTCAGCCGTTCGAGGATGCGCTTCTTCCGTTCGGGCGAGTAGTCGGGGCGCGCCCGCGTGGATTCGAGCCGCTCCTGCCACCAGCGCTTCTGCGCCTGGTCGCTGATGTACATGAACTCGGCGCCGATCGAGCCGCAGTAGGTATCGCGCAGCGCCTGCAGGATGTCGCGCAGCGGCGCATCGTCGAACCCGAAGTAGGTGTTCGCTGCCGAATAGATGTTCGCGTGATCGCCTTCGGTGAAGTCGTAGAACGCCGGGTCCAGCTCGGGGATCGGCGGACGTTCCTGGCGCTTGAGCGGGTCGAGGTCGGCCCAGCGCGAGCCGACATTGCGATACGCCGCCACCAGCTGCTGGACGAAGACCTGCTTGCGCGCAGTGGCCGCATCGCCGCCCATCACCTGGGGCTGCAGCCGCCCTTCCCTGGCACGCTCGGCGAAGGACTGCACGATCGGGGCATGCGCCACGTCGCGGGTTTCCGGTTTGCCGTCGGCCGCAGCCAGCATCTGCAGGCTGTCGAACCAGGCCCGCCAGGTATCCGGGACCGAACCGGGGTTGTTCAGGTAGCTCTCGTAGAGCTCCTCGACATAGGGCGCGTTACCGCCGAACAGGTAGGAGTTCGACTGGAAGGCTTTCATCATGATGCTTCACCTTGTTCAACGAGTTTCTCGTCAAAGATGCCCGGTTGCCGCGACGAGTCCGCGACACCGGCGGGCCATCACCGGTTTCCGGCGATCGGGCCCGAGACAGAACGGGGCTGACGAATGGAGGCTTATGAATGAATGGGCAAAACGAATGGGCAAACGAAAAGGGCTGGCGACAGGTACCCGGAGCGACCGGAATGAGACGAAAACAGATGTAATCATGTTACCACCCGAGGGCCCCGATTCAGCGATAACCGTAAATGCGAACCGGTCAGGCGGCTGCGCGGCCGACCGGTGGCGCCGAAACGCCGTGCCGCGTGGCGCTTTGCCAAAAAACGCACGCGCGGCAGCGGCATGAATCCTCCGAATCGGTGCAAACGAGACATTGACGCTTTCATGCCCCAGAGGGCCGCGGTAGACTCGCTGCAAAGCAGTCCGCCCGCCCCGGATGCGGCCGCTGAGCCGGCCGCACGCGTCGGCGGGAACCGTCGCCGGCCACGACATCGAACAAGCCCGCAGCCGGCGGCGAAGTGTGAAACGGGAGGAGAATCCGTTGCAGGTCACCAATATCAAGCACCCCGACTACTTCCACAAGGTAGTCGACTGTCAATGGGCGTGCCCGGCCCACACTCCGGTACCCGAGTACATCCGGCTGATCGCGGCCGGCCGGCACAGCGACGCCTACATGGTCAACTGGCGCTCGAACGTCTTCCCGGGCATTCTCGGGCGGACCTGCGACCGCCCCTGCGAACCCGCCTGCCGGCGGGGTCGGGTCGAGGAGCGACAGGCCGAGAAACCCGAACCGGTCGCCATCTGCCGGCTCAAGCGGGTGGCGGCCGATTTCAAGGACGACATCCGGCATCGCCTGCCCCGGCCGCCGATGCTGCCGAACGCACCGCGCATCGCCTGCATCGGCGGCGGGCCTGCCTCGCTGACAGTGGCGCGCGACCTCGCCGCCATCGGCTACAAGGTCACCGTCTTCGACGAGGGCGCCAAGGCCGGCGGCATGATCCGGACACAGATTCCGCGCTTTCGCCTGCCCGAGGAGGTCATCGACGAGGAAACCGGCTACATCCTCGGGCTTGGCGTGGAATTCCGCGCCGGCCAGCGGGTCGACTCGCTGAAGGCGCTGCTGGCCGAAGGCTATGACGCGGTCTTCGTGGGCAGCGGTGCCCCGCGCGGGCGCGACCTCGACATTCCGGGCCGCCAGGAAGCCGATGCGGCGATCCACGTCGGCATCGAGTGGCTGGCCTCGGTCTCGTTCGGCCACATCGACACGATCGGCAAGCGCGTGCTGGTGCTCGGCGGCGGCAACACCGCGATGGACTGCTGCCGCACGGCCCGCCGGTTGGGCGGTGAAGACGTCAAGGTGGTGGTCCGCTCGGGCTTCGACGAGATGAAGGCCTCGCCGTGGGAGAAAGAGGATGCGATGCACGAAGGCATTCCCATCCTCAACTGGCGGGTGCCCAAGGCCTTCATCCATGACCAGGGCCGGCTCACCGGCATGCTGTTCGAGAAGGTGCAGGCCGAGTACGACGAGCGGGGGCGCCGCAAGCTGCTACCCACCGGAGAGCCCGACGAGTTCATCGAATGCGACGAGGTTCTGGTGGCGGTCGGTCAGGAGAACGCCTTCCCGTGGATCGAGCGCGACATCGGCCTCGAGTTCGACGACTGGGGCATGCCCCGGCTCGACCCGGCCACCCTGCGCTCGACGCTGCCCCAGGTCTTCTTCGGCGGCGATGCCGCGCTGGGGCCCAAGAACATCATCTGGGCGGTCGCCCACGGTCACGAGGCGGCGGTTTCGATCGACCGCATGCTCAGCGGCGAGGCCGTCGAGGAGCGCCCGCTGCCGGCCGTCGAGACGATCTCCCAGAAGATGGGCATCCACGAGTGGAGCTACGACAACGACGTCTCGCTCGACAACCGTTATCTCGTACCGTGGCGCGACGTCAACCAGGCGCTGCGCGACATCAAGGTCGAGGTCGAACTCGGCTTCGATCCCCAGACCGCGATCCGCGAGGCCCATCGCTGCCTGAATTGCGACGTGCAGACCGTCTTCAACGCGCCGCAGTGCATCGAATGCGACGCCTGTGTCGACATCTGCCCGATGGACTGCATCACCTTCACCGAGAACGGCGAGGAAACGGAGCTGCGCCAGCGGCTGCGTGCCCCGGCGCTGAACGTCGAGCAGGCCCTGTATGTCCAGGACGGCCTCAAGACCAGCCGCGTCATGGTCAAGGACGAGGACGTCTGCCTGCACTGCGGACTGTGTGCCGAGCGTTGCCCGACCGGCGCCTGGGACATGCAGAAATACCTGATCTCGATGACCCATGCCGGTCCCGCCAACCGGTCCCCGAACAGGAAGGCTGCCTGATGAAGCGCATCGAAGCGGTCAACGACTTCGTCGTCAAGTTTGCCAACGTCAACGGCTCGGGTTCGGCCTCGGCCAACGAGCTGTTCGCCCGCAGCTTCCTGCGGATGGGCGTGCCGGTGAGTCCGCGCAACATCTTCCCGTCGAACATCCAGGGCCTGCCCACCTGGTACGAGGTCCGGGTCACCGAGCAGGGCTGGCTGGGGCGGCGCGGCGGTGTCGACCTGATGGTCGCGATGAACCCGCAGACCTGGGACAAGGATGTCGCCGAGATCGAAGCCGGCGGCTACCTGCTCTACGACAACACCAAGCCGCTGCCGGCCAGCAGGTTCCGGCCCGACGTCCACGCCGTGGGCGTGCCGCTGACCCAGATGTGCAACGCGGCGTATTCGGACCCGCGCGAGCGCCAGCTGCTGAAGAACATCATGTACGTCGGCGTGCTGGCAGCGCTGCTGGCCATCGACCCGGCGGCGATCGCCGAACTGATCGGCGAACAGTACAAGGGCAAGGAGCGGCTGCTCAAGCCCAACCTGGATGCCTTCCGCAAGGGCTTCCACTATGCTACCGAGCACCTCGAAGACGCCATCGGCCTGCGGGTGCGCCGGGCCGCCAACGTCGGCGACCGGATCTTCATCGAAGGCAACGCAGCCACCGCGCTGGGCGCCGTCTACGGCGGCGCCACGGTCTGCGCCTGGTACCCGATCACGCCTTCGTCGTCGGTGGCCGAAGCCTTCGAGCGCTATTGCACACGCCTGCGGATCGACAAGGAAACCGGCGAGAAGCGCTACGCCATCATCCAGGCCGAGGACGAACTGGCCTCGATCGGGATGGTGGTCGGCGCCGGCTGGAACGGCGCGCGTGCCTTCACTGCCACCTCCGGCCCCGGCATCTCGCTGATGACCGAGTTCATCGGGCTGGCCTACTTCGCCGAGATCCCGGCCGTCCTGGTCGATGTGCAGCGCGGCGGCCCGTCGACCGGCATGCCCACGCGCACCCAGCAGGCCGACCTGATCGCCTGCGCCTACGCATCGCACGGTGACACCCGGCACGTGCTGCTGATCCCCGAAGACCCGCACGAGTGCTTCGAGTTCACCGCGCAGGCCTTCGATCTGGCCGAGCAGTTGCAGACACCGGTCTTCGTGATGACCGATCTCGACATCGGGATGAACCAGCGACTGTGCGCCCCGCTGAAATGGGACGATTCCCGCAGCTACGACCGCGGCAAGCTGATGACCGCCGAGATGCTCGATGCCGGCCGCGACTTCGGCCGCTATCTCGACGTCGACGGCGACGGCGTGCCGTTCCGCACCCTGCCCGGCACCCATCCGACCCAGGGCGGCTACTTCACCCGCGGCACGACCAAGGATCCGTACGCCCGCTACTCCGAAGCCGGCCCCGACTACGTCTACAACGTCCAGCGCCTGCTCAAGAAGCACGACACCGCGAAGAAGCTGGTGCCGCCGGCAATCGAGAAGAAGGCCGGCGCCCCCACCCGCTTCGGCGTCATCCATTTCGGTTCGACCGCGCCGGCCATGGCCGAGGCTTGCGAGGCGCTCACCGAGCGCGGGCTCGAGGTCGACACCCTGCGCCTGCGCGCCTTCCCGTTCGGCGACGAGGTCGCGCGCTTCATTGCCGAGCACCCGACCGTGTTCGTCATCGAGCAGAACCGCGACGCCCAGATGCGCACGATGCTGGTCAACGAACTGGGTACCGATCCGGCCCGGCTCGTGCCCATCCTGCACTACGACGGCACGCCGATCACCGCCCGCTTCATCACCGGAATGATCGCCGACCGGATGAGCGGTGCCAACGTCGAACCCCTGAAGCGCGACAAGGTGGCCTGACCCATGACCTATCTCGCCAAACCCCTGCTGCGCCACCCGACGCTGCCGACCAACCGGCTCGGCTACACGCGGCGCGATTACGAAGGAAAGATCTCCACGCTGTGCGCCGGCTGCGGCCACGACTCGATCTCGGCGGCCATCATCCAGGCCTGCTGGGAACTCGAGATCGAACCCCACAAGGTCGCCAAGCTGTCGGGCATCGGCTGTTCGTCCAAGACACCCGACTATTTCCTCGGCAACTCGCACGGCTTCAACACGGTCCACGGCCGCATGCCCTCGGTGCTGACCGGTGCGGCACTGGCCAACCGCGACCTGATCTACCTCGGTGTCTCCGGCGACGGCGACTCGGCGTCGATCGGCCTGGGGCAGTTCGCCCACCTGATGCGCCGCGGCGTCAACATGACCTACATCGTGGAGAACAACGGGGTCTACGGCCTGACCAAGGGTCAGTTCTCGGCCACCGCCGATCAGGGCTCGAAATCCAAGCGCGGCGCGATCAACCCCGATTCCGCCATCGACCTGGTGCCGCTCGCCCTGCAGCTCGGCGCCACCTACGTCGCGCGCAGTTTCTCGGGCGACAAGGCGCAGCTGGTGCCGCTGATCATGGGTGCGCTGGCGCACCCGGGCGCGGCGCTGATCGACGTGATCAGCCCCTGCGTGGCCTTCAACAACCATCCCGGCAGCACGCGCAGCTACGACTACGTGCGTGAGCACAACGAAGCCGTCAACCGGATCGACTTCATCCCCAAGCGCAGCGAAATCACCACCGACTACGCACCGGGCGAGGCCGTCGAAGTCGTCCAGCACGATGGCTCGGCGCTGCGGTTTCGCAAGCTCGAAGAAGACTTCGATCCGCACGACCGGATCGCCGCGATGAACTATGTGATGACCCGCCAGGCACTCGGCGAGATCGTCACCGGCCTGCTGTTCGTCGACCCCGAGGCCGGCGACCTGCACCAGCGGCTGGGCACGCCGGCCGCGCCGATGAACCGGCTCGACGAGACGACGCTGTGCCCGGGCAGCGCGATGCTCGAACGAATCAACGCCTCGCTGCGCTGAACCTCTCTTCCTCCCCTGTCCGACCATGATCCACGAACTGCGCATCTACCACTGCATGCCCGGCCGCCTGCCGGACCTGAACCAACGCTTCGCGACCATCACCCTGAAACTCTGGGAAAAGCACGGCATCCGCCAGGCCGGCTTCTGGACGACGCTGGTCGGCCCGAACGCCAACGACCTCTACTACCTGCTGGCGTGGCAGGACATGGCCGAGCGCGAGCAGAAGTGGAATGCCTTCGCCAGCGATCCGGAGTGGCTGGCGGCCAAGGCCGGCACCGAGGCCAACGGCCCGATCGTCAGCCAGGTCGAGAACATGTTCCTGCAGCCGACGCCGTATTCGAGCGTCCGTTGACCGGCGACGCTGACGAGGGACGCGTGACGAGGGTTGCGTCCGTGCCGGGCGCAGCCGGATTCAGTGCGCTCGTCGTCTCAGCCCTGCCAGGCCGGCCAGACCGAGCCCGAGCAGGGCAAGGGAGCCGGGCTCCGGCAGGGTACCGTTGTCGCCGCCCCTGGCCCACAACTGGAACGGCAGTCCCTGTTGCGCCTGAGTCGCGAGGTCCACGGCTGGAACCCACTCAGCGGAGCCAAGCTGCTGGTAGGCGTTTCCGGTTGTCGCCTGACCGGGAATCGTTATCGGTGGCACCCATGGCCCCGCGGGGAGAGTGCCATCCAACTGCCAGTCAAGCCAGTAGGTGCCAGGGTCCAGGCTGAGGCCTGCCTCGGCAGTGACAGCCATCACCGGACGCTGCTGATTTGACAAGTTAGTGTCGGACACGCGATAGATATTGCTCCAGGAACTGCTCACGAGCCTGTTGGTCGTTGTGTCTCCAAACACCACGTTGCTTCCCGAATCCCCGGGCATACCGTCCCAGATACGGAAGTTCACACTCGTGATGGTAGAGGTCGTGGTGGAGTTTGTCTGGTAAGCAAAGAAAACGATCTCATCGATCGACCATCCTCCATCGGGTACCGTGAGGTCATCTGCGACTCGATTAGGCCCAGCAAGCTGGGCGGCGAAGCCAAGGGTGGTCATGCCAAGGTCCAGTTGCTGCAGCGCACTCGCGTCCGCTCCCCCGAAGCCTGCACCGGAATGGGTCACGAGCGGACCGTTGTCGTAAAGGAGGACCGCCGCCTGCGCGGCGTACGCACCGCTCAGCAGGATGGCTCCGACCAGCTTCCTGAAATGCTTCGGGTTCACGTCACGCCTCATTGTCGAGCAGCAAAAGCAGGATGGGTCACTGCGTTCTGCCA
>JBAYOD010000061.1:0-14727 GCA_041678445.1 Burkholderiaceae bacterium
CAGGGCTCGGGGCCACGCGCGTCAGCGCGCACCAATCATCTGACTTGCCGCCGACTGTCTGAGCGCAGCGAGCGCCGCAAAGCGGCGGGAGCGAAGCGAGTTTCGGCGGCAGGCCACGAGCGCGAGCACCACAGGGAACCCCTGCGCCAGCAGGGGCAAGCACCCGGCGCCGGCCCCCCGCCCAGCCCCCGCACCTTGGCCCGCCCCGGACGTTCGAACGCGAACCGCTATCAGGCCGCCGAGCGCAGCGGCTGGGCCGAATCGAACGCCTGCAGCAGTTCGGTGCGATGACGCACGGCTGCTGCCAGGTTGCGCGCCTTCACGTGCCCGAAGCCGCGGATCTTCTCCGGAACCGACGCGATCTGCACCGCAATCGCGAGGTTGTTGTGGTTCAGGCGGTCCAGCAAGCCTTCGATCGTGCGCTGGTACTCGTCGATCAGCGCCCGCTCTTCACGACGCTCGTCAGTCCGCCCGAAAACGTCGAGCGGTGTGCCGCGCAGACCCTTGAGCCGGGCCAGAATGCCGAACAGCTTGAACACCCATGGGCCATATTCCTTCTTGATCAGCTCGCCCTTGGCATTGCGCTTGGCCACCAGCGGCGGCGCGAGATGGAAACTCAGCGTGTAGTCGCCATCGAACTGCTGCTTGAGCTTCTCGGCGAAGCCGCCATTGGTATAGAGCCGCGCCACCTCGTACTCGTCCTTGTAGGCCATCAGCTTCGCGAAGTAACGGGCGACCGCCTCGGTCAGCTTCAGCGCACCGGCCTCGCCGGCCACCCGCTTCTCGGCGTCGCGAACCTTGGCCACCAGATCGGTATAGCGCTTCGCATACCGGGCGTTCTGGTAGCCGGTCAGGAATTCCGTCCGGTGAGCGATCAGCTCGTCGAGCGACATCTGTGCCGGCTTGCGCACGATGCTGATCGCAGTGGCCGGCGTGGCCGCCCTTTCGACCCGCTCCAGATCGACCGCGGCAACGCGGCCCCAGGCGAATGCGTTGCGGTTCTGGTCGATCGCGACGCCGTTCAGCTCGATCGCGCGTTCGATCGCGGCAGCCGAGACCGGCACCAGCCCACGCTGCCAGGCGTAGCCGAGCATGAAGAGGTTGGTTGCGATCGCATCGCCGAGCAGCGCCGTCGCCAGCCGCTGGCCGTCGAGGAAATCGACTGCGGCCCGGTCGCCGACGGCCTCGACGACGGCCGTCTCCATTTCGCCCAGGGGGAACTTCCAGTCGGCATTGCGGGTGAACTCGGCAGTCGGCGTCGAGGCCACATTGACGACGGCCCGGGTGCGGCCGGGAATCATCCGCAGCAAGGCCTCGTTGCCGGCCGTGACGACGATGTCGCAGCCGAGCACAGCGTCGGCCGCCGCCGCACCGACCCGCGGTGCGTAGAGCGGCTCACCGGGTGCGCCGAAGCGGATGTAGCTGAGCACTGCGCCGTTCTTCTGAGCCAGGCCCGTCACGTCGAGCACCGTCACGTTCTTGCCTTCCAGGTGCGCGGCCATTCCGAGCAGCGCACCGATCGTGACGACGCCAGTACCGCCGATGCCGGTCACCAGCATCGAATAGGCCCCGTCGACTGCGGGCAGTGTGGCGGCCGGCAGTTCGGCCGCCAGCGATTGCGCGATCGAGGTCTTGCGGGTTGCCGGCGCAGTTTCACCCTGCCCGGCCTGGCCGCCCGCTGCCTTCGCGTCGCTGACCGGGGTCAGGCGGCGCAGCTTGCCGCCGTTCACCGACACGAAGCTCGGGCAGAAGCCATCGACGCAGGAGTAGTCCTTGTTGCATGACGACTGGTTGATCTTGCGCTTGCGGCCGAACTCGGTTTCCACCGGCTCGACCGACACGCAGTTCGACTTCACGCCGCAATCGCCACAGCCTTCGCAGACCGCCTCGTTGATGAACACCCTGCGCGCCGGATCGGGGAACTCGCCCCGCTTGCGCCGGCGGCGCTTCTCGGCCGCGCAGGTCTGGTCGTAGATCAGCACCGACACGCCCGGGTACTCGCGCAGCTCGCGCTGTACTTCGTCGAGCCGACTGCGGTGATAGACACCGACCGACGAGTCGAAGTAACCCGCCGGATACTTGCCGGGCTCGTCGGTGACGACGACGACCTTCTCGACGCCCTCGGCCGCCACCTGGCGCGCGATCATGCGCGGCGAGAGCTCGCCGTCGTGCTTCTGGCCGCCGGTCATGGCGACCGCGTCGTTGAACAGGATCTTGTAGGTCATCGGCGCCTTGGCCGCGACCGCCTGACGGATGGCCAGCGAGCCCGAATGGAAGTAGGTGCCGTCGCCGAGATTCTGGAACACGTGCCGGGTTTCAGTGAACGGGAACTGCCCGACCCAGTTCGTTCCTTCGGCCCCCATGTGGGTGAAGGTGTCGGTGCTGCGGTCCATCCACTGCGACATGTAGTGACAGCCGATGCCGGCCAGCGCCCGCGACCCCTCGGGAACGCGGGTCGAGGTATTGTGCGGGCAGCCCGAACAGAAATACGGAATCCGACTGATCGACGGCAGCTGGGTGACCAGCGCCTGCTCACGCGCAGCGATCTCGGCCAGCCGGCGCTCGCTGCGCGCCAGGGCTTCAGTGAGCGAGCCACCGCGCGCGTCGTTTCCGCCGGCCTCGGCCCAGCGGCGCAGACGTGCGACGATCGTGCGGGCGCAGATCGCCGGCGACAGCTCGCCCCATTCGGGCAGCAGCAGCGCGCCGTTCTCGTCGACCTTGCCGGTGATCAGCGGGCGCTGCGCCAGCGGGTAGAGTTGCTCGCGCAACTGCGCTTCGATCAGCGAGCGCTTCTCCTCGATGACCAGGACTTCCGCACAGCCCTCGCAGAAGGCGCGGATGCCTTCGGGCTCCAGCGGCCAGGGCATGGCGACCTTGTAGACCTTCAGGCCGATCGCACGTGCGGTCGCCTCGTCGATCCCGAGTTCGGCAAGTGCCTGCATCGTGTCCAGCCAGCTCTTGCCGGTGCTGACGATGCCCAGGCGGGCCGGTTCGCCGTCGGCCCGGCCGAAGACGTTGCGATCGAGGCGATTGGCGCGGGCCCAGGCCAGCGCCGCCGGGATCTTCCAGCGCGTGAGCCGTTCCTCCATCTTCAGGAACGGCTCTTCGGGCCAGCGCAGGTTCAGGCCACCTTCCGGCATCACGAAGCCGTCCGGCGTGACCGGCTTGATCCGGTCGGGCGAGACGTCGGCGATGCCGGCGACCTCGATGGTATCGGTGACCGCCTTGAAGCCGACCCACAACCCGGTGTAGCGCGACATCTCGAAGCCGAGCAAACCCAGGTCGATGTAGTCCTGTACGGTGGCCGGCGCCAGCACCGGGATCGACACCGCCTGGAAGATGAAGTCGGTCTGCGCCGCCATCGTCGAGGACTTGGCGCCGTGGTCGTCACCGGCCAGCGCGAGCACGCCGCCGTGGCGCGCCGTACCGGCCTGGTTGGCGTGACGCAGCGCGTCGCCGGAGCGGTCGACACCCGGCCCCTTGCCGTACCAGATCCCGAACACGCCGTCGTACTTGCCGCCGGGGAACAGGTTCAGCTGCTGGGTGCCCCAGAGCGCCGTCGCCGCCAGGTCTTCGTTGACGCCGGGCACGAACTTGACGTGGTGCTGTTCGAGGTGCTTGCGGGCTCTGAGCAAGGCCTGATCGTAGCCGCCGACCGGCGAACCGCGGTAGCCCGACAGGTAGCCGGCGGTGTTCAGGCCGGCCGCCACGTCGCGGCGGCGCTGCATCAGTGGCAGCCGGACCAGTGCCTGGGTACCGGTGATGTAGACCGCGCCACTGTCGGCCTCGTATTTATCCTCCAGCGTCACCTGTCGCAGGGCGGGATCGAGGGGTGCGTTCATGAAACTCTCCTGTCCGGGCCGGGCCCGATCTTCTGTTCTCTCGGATATCAGTGTGCGTCGAGGTGGCCCAGCTTGCGGGACACCCGCTGGGCGGCCGTACGGATCATCTCGACATAGCTCGCCTCGCCGTCGGCGAAGCGGTAGGTCGGAATCGAGACACTCATTGCCGCAATGGCCTTGCCTTCGTCGTTGAAGACCGGCGCCGCCACGCAGGTCAGCCCCGGGACGATCTCTTCACGGTCGAAAGCAAATCCCCGTTCGCGGATCGCCGCCAGCTCGCGCTGCAAGCCGGAAAGGCTGGTGATCGTGGCCGGTGTGTACGGAACAAGTTCGACATCGCCGAACATACGTAAAACCTCATCCCAACTGCGTTGAGCCAGCAGCATCTTGCCGCAGGCTGAGCAATGCGCCGGCTGGCGCAGGCCGACTCGCGACATCAGTACCTGGGTGGCCAGCGACGCCTGGACCTTCTCGACGATGACCGCCTGATGCCGTTCGAGCACCATCAGATGGCTCGACTCGCCATGCCGTTCGACGAGATCCTGCATGGCGCGCCGCGCCTCGCGGACCAGCGGTGTGGCCTCCAACAGCATCTGGTTGAGCTCGAACAGCCGCCAGCCGAGCCGGAAGCGGCCCCGCGGCGTGCGCTCGACCAGCCCTTGCCCGGCCAGGCTCGTCAGGATTTCGCTGATCGTCGACTTCGGCCACGACAGCTCGGCCGCCAGTTCCGTCACACTCAGTTCGGTGCGATCGAACGAATACAGGGACAGGATCCTGCCGATCTTGTGGACGATCTGCCGCATGCGGCCTCACCTCCATGCTGCCGGGGCGCCTCAGTATGAACGCTGCCTTCCGGTCCCGCAAGGTGTTTGTTCGGCCATGTCGAACATGATCCAAAATGCGACGACTGCCCTCTGCATCGGGCTCCCCGGCCCAAGGGCCTTCTCCCCTGCCCCGAAGGCCTTCGTGGCTGGAGACGCCCGCGCCCCGGAGACCTTCGGGTGACCGCGTTTCGCGGGTGGCCAGCGTGCGACTCAGCCGATCGCCGCCCCCAGGGCTCGTGTCCCCTGTTCGAGGCGCTCGAAGGCAGGTCCGACCAGATGATCCGGTCCCTTGACTCCGAGTTCGATATGCCGGCGGCTGCCGTCCTCGCCTACCGACGGCAGGCTGAATGTCTTGACCCCCGGGAAATCGCGCTCGATCTGCTCCAGCAGCGGGGTCACCGTCGACTCCGGCAGATCGTAGGCGAGAAAGGAGCGCTCGGCCCGGCGCTCGCGATGAAACAGGTCGGCAAAGCGATGATCGAGCGCCCATTCGATCATCGGCCAGGCCATCACCGGAAAGCCTGGCGTGAAGAAATGATTGCGGATCTCGAAGCCGGGAATCCGGTTGTACGGATTCGGGAGGATGGCCGATCCAACCGGAAACTCCCCCATCTTCAGCCGCTGGCGATTCTCCGGCAGGTTCATGTCCGCGCTGCCGCCGCCCTCGGCAGCCATCTCGGCGACGCGCTGCGTGATCAGCCTGGCCGCTTCCGGGTGCAGCTCGAGTTCCAGTCCCAGGGCCAGGCCGGCAGCCTGCCGGGTACGGTCGTCGGGGGTGGCGCCGATGCCGCCGCAGCAGAACACCGCGTCACCCGACGCGAAACTGCGTCGCAGGGCGGCCACCAGCGGGTCGAGATCGTCGCCGAAGTACTCGGCCCAGCTCAGGCGCAGCCCGCGCGCGGCAAGCAGCTCGACGACCTTCGGGAAATGCTTGTCCTGGCGCCGGCCCGAGAGGATCTCGTCGCCGATGATGATCAATCCGAAGTTCATGAAGGCATCCGAAAGTCTGGAAAAACGGCGGGCCCGGACGGACCCGGCTCAGGCCGGCAACGCGCGCTGCTCGGCAAGGCGCGCCAGCGAATAATGGCCGAATGATGATAACGGCGCGGCGAGGCAGCTCATAGTCGATTGCTATTGTTGCTATTCGTTTAATTGTCTTGGCATTGATCGACCTTGTCGCTAGAGTGGTCATCCAATGTCGTTGCCGGAATCAGGGCGGCGCTGAGTCACGATACTCACCCGAGTCACAACACCACAGGAGAACGCGATGAGCGACACCAAGTTGACCACCGTGGCCGGTGCGCCGGTAGCGAGCAACCAGGACGTACTGACGGCGGGCAAGCGCGGCCCGATGCTGCTGCAGGACGTCTGGTTCATCGAGAAACTGGCCCACTTCGATCGTGAGGTGATTCCGGAGCGGCGCATGCACGCCAAGGGCTCGGGCGCCTTCGGAACCTTCAAGGTTACCCACGACATCACGAAGTACACCCGCGCCAGGCTGTTTTCGGAGATCGGCAAGGAAACGCCGATGTTCGCCCGGTTCTCGACGGTGGCCGGCGAGCGTGGCGCCGCCGACGCCGAACGCGACATCCGCGGCTTCGCAATGAAGTTCTACACCGAAGAAGGCAACTGGGACCTGGTCGGCAACAATACGCCGGTCTTCTTCTTCCGTGATCCGCTGAAGTTCCCGGACCTGAACCACGCGGTCAAGCGTGACCCGCGCACCAACCTGCGCAGCGCCCGGAACAACTGGGATTTCTGGAGCTCGCTGCCCGAGGCCTTCCACCAGGTGACGATCGTGATGAGCGACCGCGGCATCCCGGCCTCGTACCGGCACATGCACGGTTTCGGCTCGCACACCTTCAGCTTCATCAACGCCGGCAACGAGCGCTTCTGGGTCAAGTTCCACTTCGTCACCCAGCAGGGCATCAGGAACCTCAGCGACGCCGAAGCCGAGGCACTGGTCGGCAAGGACCGCGAGAGCGCCCAGCGCGACCTGTACGAGGCGATCGAGCGCAAGGACTTCCCGCGCTGGAAGATGTTCGTGCAGATCATGCCCGAGCAGGACGCGGCGAAGGTCCCCTACCATCCGTTCGACCTGACCAAGGTCTGGCCGAAGAAGGACTATCCGTTGATCGAAGTCGGCGTGTTCGAGCTGAACCGCAATCCGGACAACTATTTCGCCGATGTCGAGCAGGTTGCGTTCAACCCGGCCAACATCGTCCCGGGCATCGGCTTCTCGCCCGACCGGATGCTGCAGGGCCGACTGTTCTCGTACGGCGACGCGCAGCGCTACCGGCTCGGCGTCAACCACTACCAGATCCCGGTCAACTCGGCGCGCTGCCCGGTACACAATTTCCATCGCGACGGTGCGATGCGGGTCGACGGCAACCAGGGCAGCTCGCTCCACTACGAGCCCAACAGCTACGGCAAGTGGCAGGAGCAGCCGGACTTCAGCGAGCCGCCGCTGGCGCTCGAAGGCCCGGCCGACCGCTGGAACTATCGCGAGGACGACGATGACTACTTCTCGCAGCCGCGCGCCCTGTTCCGGCTGATGACGCCCGAACAGCGCCAGGCGCTGTTCGACAACACCGCCCGGGCACTGGGTGATGCACCGACCGAGATCAAGCAGCGTCATATCGACAACTGCATGAAGTGCGACCCGGAATACGGCGCCGGGGTTGCTGCCGCCGTGAAGAAGCTGGGCGGCTGAGACGCCAGCCTCCCGCGCCCGGGCCCTGACACGGCCCGGGCGTTCGCCCTTCCTGACCCTCTGCCATGAAACGTCGAGCCTTCCTGCATCGCACCGTCCTGACCACCGTCTTCTGCGGCGCCGGGCTCACGCTGGCCGGCTGCGAGAAGGCCGAGGCACCCATCGATGCGCCGGTCGTCACCCCCCTGCCGGCAACCTTGCCGTCGGTTTCACGCCAACTGCTGGCCGAACAAGGGCGCGGCTTCAGCGTCGGTGCACCCGACAGCACCACCGTCGTCTACGTCTTCTTCGATCCGCAGTGTCCGCACTGCGCATCGCTGTGGAAAACCCAGCAGGCCTTCCTGGGCCAGGCCCGGTTCGTCTGGATGCCGGTCGGCCTGATCCGCAGCGCAAGCCGCACGCAAGGGGCGACCATCCTGGCCGCCGCCGACCCGGTCGCCGCGATGAGCGAACACGAAGCCCAGCTCTCGCCGAACGGCAGCGGAGGCATCAGCGTCGACCGGCGGGCCGTCGATGCCTTCGGCCCTGTCGTCGACAAGAACACCGCGCTGTTCGAACGGCTGGGCCTGCGCAGCGTTCCGCACCTCTATGTCAGTCGCCCGGGGCGCACGCTGGTCGAGCAGCGCGGCGCACCGGCACCGGCGCGCCTGCAGGCGCTGCTCAGCGACCCGCCGCCCAGCCAGTAACCTCAGCCGCGCAGCGCCTCCAGCGCCTTGTGCAGCCGGCGAACCGAAACCGGCGTCGGCGTACGCAGCTCCTGGGCGAACAGCGAGACCCGCAGCTCTTCGAGCAGCCAGCGGAATTCGTCGAAGCGAGGGTCGATCTGGCCGCGCCGCTCACGGACGAGCCGCTGCCAGGTCTGCAGCAAGGGGCTCATCTCGGCCATCTTCTGCGCATCGCGCGCAGGGTCGCCGCGCAGCTTGTCCAGGCGCACCGACACGGCCTTCAGATAGCGCGGCAGATGCCGGAAACGCTCGGGCGCCAGCGTCGCGACGAAGCGCTTCGGCAGCAGCGCCGCAAGCTGGGTCGAAACATCGGCCACGGCCGGGCCATGGGCCCGGACGGTGTGCAGCTTGCGCGTGATGGCCTGATGCTCGGCCAGGATGCCGGCCAGCGTACGGGCGAGTTCCTGTCCGATCAGGTTGATCCGCGGCCGAGCTTCGGCCAGCCGGGTGGCGAACGAGGCGGCATCATCGGGCAGCGGCTCACCCAGGCAGGCCCGCTCGATCACGGCTGCCACGAGGTCGCGCTTGAGCTCGTCACCGCTGCCGAAAGCCGCGAACTGCAGCGACATCGTCTGGAAATCCGGAATGTTGCGCTCGAAGAACCTGAGCGGCTCCTTCAAGGCCAGGGCAAACAGGCGGGCTACACCCCCGCGCTGGGCCCGGCGCGCCGCCTCTGGTTCGTCGAACAGCGTCAGCACCACCGCGTCGCCGTCATCGACGACGGCCGGAAAGCCGATCAGCTCCGGTCCGCGACGACCGCGTGGCGAGATCTCGAGCAACTCGGGCAACTGGCCAAACGACCAATCGACGAAGCGCTGGCCGGGCATCAGACCGGCCGCGGCATCCGCCTGGCCCAGGGATGGGTCCGCGTTCGCGGTGTCGTCCGCGCGTTGGGAGATCCTGTCTTGCCCGACCACCTGTTCCGGATCACCGGCCCCGCCTGCAACGGGGCGCGCCGATGGCCTGAGCTGGCCACCCAGTTGCGCCATCGCGGCCTGGAATGCAGTCTGCGCCGTTGCGCCATGCTCGGCCTTGAGCTGCGCCAGACTGCGCGAAGCGGCAATCCGGCCGCCATGCGCGTCGATCAGCCGGAAGTTCATGAACAGGTGCAGCGGCACCGTCTCGGGCCGGAAATCCTCACGCTGCAGGCGCAGTCCGTAACGGTCGCGCAGCGCGTCGATCAGGGTGTCGACCAGCGGCCGCTCGGGCGGGCGCTCGCCGAAGCGCGCGGCCAGGGTCTGCGCGCATTCGGGCAGGGGCACCAGATGCCGACGGTGCTTCTGCGGCAATGACTTCAGCAGCGCCTGGATCTTGTCCCTGAGCATTCCCGGCACCAGCCACTCGCAGCGCACCGGGTCCACCTGGTTGAGCGCCGCAACCGGTATCGTCATCGTGATGCCGTCGTCGGCCGCGCCCGGCTCGAAGCGATAGTCGAGATCGAAGGCGATGCCGGCCATCTGCGCCCGCCGCGGGAAGGCCTCGCTGCCGATGTCGCCGGCATCTTTCCTGAGCAGCGCGTCGCGCGACAGGTGCAGCAGTTTCGGATCGGCTTTCGACGCCTTGCGCCACCACTGTTCGAGTGCCTGGGCCGACCACACGTCGGCCGGAATCGCCGCATCGTAGAAATCGAACAGAAAGCGCTCGTCGACCAGCAGGTCGGGACGGCGGATCTTGTGCTCGAGCTTCTCGATCTCGGCGATCAGCTTGCGGTTGTGGACGAAGAACGGCAGGCGGCCGTCCCAGTCGCCGCCCACCAGGGCCTCGCGGATCATCAGCTCGCGCGCCAGCACCGGGTCGTGCGCGCCGTAGTTGACGCGACGCTGGGCGTAGACCGTCAACCCGTACAGCATGCCGCGCTCATGCGCGAGCACCTGCCCGGCACGCCGGGACCAGGACGGATCCGACCAGCTGCGCACGATCAGGTGCCCGGCGGCCTGCTCGATCCACTCGGGCTCGATCTTCGCCACGGTGCGCGCATACAGCCGGCCGGTGTCGACGAGTTCGGCCGCCATGATCCAGCGCGGCGCCTTCTTCGCCAGTCCGGAGCCCGGATGGAGGGTGAACTTCACCTGGTGGGTACCGGCATAGGCCGGCTCGTCGAGCGGCTTGAAGCCCAGGTTGCCGAGCAGCCCGGTGAGCAGCGCCCGATGGATGGCCTCGGGTTTGGCCGGCACATCGGTCGGCCGCCAGTGCAGCTCGCGCACGGCATCGGTGAGCTGGGCGTGGACGTCGGCCCATTCGCGCAGCTTGCGCGGCGACAGGAACTCGCGCTCGAGCTGACTGGCGAGCCGGCGGTTCGAGGCCTTGTCGGCCTGCGCTGCCTGCCAGTGGTTCCAGAGCTTGAGCCAGCCGATGAAATCCGAAGTGTCGTCGGCAAAGCGCCGGTGCGACTGGTCGGCAGCCTGCTGCGCATCGGGCGGGCGTTCGCGCGGATCCTGGGCGGACAGCGCTGCGGCGATCAGCAGCACCTCGCGCAGGCTGCCCAGTTCATGCGCGGCCAGCAGCATGCGGCCGATCCGCGGATCGAGCGGCAGCCGTGACAGGGTCTGGCCGATCACGGTCAGCTCGCGCGCCTCGTCGATCGCACCCAGCTCGTGCAACAGCGCAAGGCCGTCGGCGATCGCCTTGCGCGGCGGCGGATCGAGAAAGGGGAAGGCCTCGATTTCGGGCAGGCGCAACGCCTTCATCCGCATGATCACCCCGGCCAGCGACGAACGCAGCACCTCAGGGTCGGTGAAACGCGGCCGCCTGGCGAAATCGGCCTCGTCGTAGAGCCGGATGCACACGCCATCGGACACCCGGCCGCAGCGGCCTGAGCGCTGGTTGGCCGCAGCCTGCGAGACCGGCTCGATCTGCAGTTGCTCGACCTTGTTCCGGTAGCGGTAGCGCTTGACCCGGGCCAGCCCCGAATCGACCACATAGCGGATTCCCGGCACGGTCAGCGAGGTCTCGGCGACGTTGGTCGCCAGCACGATGCGCCGGCCGCGCGAAGCCGAGAAGACACGTTGCTGGTCGGCTGCCGACAGCCGCGAGTAGAGCGGCAGGATCTCGACCGCCCCGCGCGCCCAGATCGAACCGACGCCGCCGCCCCGTGCACTCTCGCGGGCCACCAGCCGGCGCAGATGATCGGCGGTGTCACGAATCTCGCGCTCGCCGGGCAGGAACACCAGGACATCGCCCGGCGCCTCCCGCCACAGGCTGGCCACAGCGGCATCGATCCGTGACGGCAGATCGTCCTCGTCATCGTCGTCGGGCTGGCCGTCATCGGGCCCCTGCCAGCGGATCTCGACCGGATACAGGCGACCCGACACCTCGATCACCGGCGCCGGCTCGACCAGCGGCCGGCCCTCGCCGTCGCTGCGGCCGGTGGTCCGCCCGAAATGCCGGGCAAAGCGTTCGGCGTCGATGGTCGCCGAAGTGATCACCACCCGCAGGTCGTCGCGCCGCGGTCCTTCGAGCAGGCCTTTCAGGTAGCCGAGCAGGAAATCGATGTTCAGGCTGCGCTCGTGCGCTTCGTCGACGATGATGGTGTCGTAGTCGCGCAGCAGCGGATCGGACAGCGTCTCGGCCAGCAGGATGCCGTCGGTCATCAGCTTGAAGGAGGCGCCCGGGGCCAGGGTTTCGTTGAAGCGGATCTTGTAGCCGACGTGCTGGCCCAGCGGCGACCCGAGTTCCTCGGCGATCCGCCGCGCAACCGCGGTCGCGGCGATCCGGCGCGGCTGGGTATGACCGATCAGGCCACTGCGTCCGCGACCGGCCATCGCGCAGATCTTCGGCAGCTGGGTGGTCTTGCCCGAGCCGGTCTCGCCGCTGACGATGACGACCGGATGCTCGCGGATTGCCCGGGCGATCTCGTCACGGCAGGCCGAAACCGGCAGCGACTCCGGAAAGACGAGCGGCGGCAATGGCCGCGGCTCGAAGGCCCGGGGCGCGACAGCCCGGGGCGCGCCAGCCTGCGGCTCGGGCCGCCGCCGTGGACGGCGTGGCGCACGAACCGCCGGAGCGGGCCCTGGCTGATTCTGCGGAATGGCGCCGGGGCGCCGCGGCAAAGACATGGGCTGAAATTATAATGAGCAAATGGACATGCCCGCCGCTGACGCCAGCCCCCCCGACCCTGCCCAGTTCGTCACCTGGCTGCGTGCGGTGGCCCCCTACATCCACGCCTTCCGGGGCAAGACCTTCATCATCGGGGTGCCCGGCGAGCTGATCGCGCTCGGCCGCCTCAATGCGCTGGTCCAGGACATCAGCCTGCTGCACGCGATGGGCATGCGGATCGTGGTCGTGCATGGCTCGCGCCCGCAGGTCAACGAGCAGTTGCGGCTGCGCGGGGTCGAATCGCAGTGCGCCGACGGCCTGAGGATCACCGATCCGGTCGCTCTCGAGTGCGCGAAGGAAGCCTCGGGCGAGTTGCGCCTGGACATCGAGGCTGCCTTCTCGCAGGGCCTGCCGAACACGCCGATGGCGCATGCTTCGGTGCGTGTCATCTCAGGCAATCTGGTGGTGGCGCGGCCGGTCGGCATCGTCGATGGCGTCGAC
The DNA here is from genome assembly GCA_041678445.1 of Burkholderiaceae bacterium. Taxonomy (GTDB): domain Bacteria; phylum Pseudomonadota; class Gammaproteobacteria; order Burkholderiales; family Burkholderiaceae_E; genus Zeimonas. The sequence goes on from JBAYOD010000061.1 coordinate 12,641, forward strand.
TTCCAGCACACCGGCCTGGTACGCAAGGTCGATGTCCAGACGATCCGCCTCGCGATCCAGAGCGGTGCCATCGTCCTGCTGTCCCCGCTCGGCTACTCGCCGACCGGCGAGGCCTTCAACCTGACCATGGACGACGTGGCCGTCAGCACCGCGATCGCGCTGGACGCCGACAAGCTGGTCTTCCTGGCGGTACCCGATGCGCTGACCACGGTCGAGGGCCGCCTGCAGCACGAGCTTTCCGAGGCCGATGCCCAGCGGCTGCTGCGCTCCGGAGAGCTGCGCCCCGAAGCCGCAGCGCTGCTGCGCAGCGCGTTGCGGGCCTGCGACGGCGGCGTGGCGCGTGCCCACATCATCCCGATGCAGCTCGACGGCAGCATCCTGCTCGAGCTTTTCCAGCACGACGGGGTCGGCACGATGCTGGTCGAGGAAACACTCGAAGAACTGCGCGAGGCCACGCTCGACGATGTCGGCGGCATCCTCGCCCTGATCCGGCCGCTGGAAGACGAAGGCACCCTGGTCAAGCGCGACCGTGCACTGATCGAGCGTGAAGTGGAGAACTTCACCGTCATCGAACACGACGGCGTGATTTTCGGCTGCGCGGCGCTGTACGCCGTGCCCGAGGAAAAAATCGGTGAAATGGCCTGCCTGGCGGTCAACCCGAAGGCACAGAGCCGCGGCGACGGCGAGCGCCTGCTGCAGCGCATCGAGCAGCGCGCCCGCGCCACCGGCCTCAAGCGCCTCTACGTGCTGACCACCCGCACCATGCACTGGTTCCTGAAGCGCGGCTTCGTGCTGGCCTCGGTCGACGAACTGCCGCTGGAGCGGCGCAACATGTACAACTGGCAGCGTCGCTCGCGCGTGCTGATCAAATCACTCTGAGGGAATCGAATGACCCGTACCGTTTTCTGCGTCAAGCTGCAGCGCGAGGCCGAGGGCCTGGACTTTCCCCCCTACCCCGGCGAGCTCGGCAAGAAACTCTACGAAAACGTCTCGAAGGAGGCCTGGCAGGCCTGGGTCCGCCACCAGACGATGCTGGTCAATGAAAACCGGCTCAACCTGGCCGATGCGCGTGCCCGCAAATACCTGGCCGCCCAGATGGAGGCGTATTTCTTCGGTGATGGCGGCGATGCGATCGCCGGCTACGTTCCGCCGCCGGACTGAAGGCGTCCCCGGCCTTCAGCCGCGCTTGCGCCAGCGCCAGACGTGCATCGGCGGCACGTTCAGGAACTCCATCCGCTCGTACTCCGGCGTACCCATGATGGGCTTCGTCAGCCGGGCAACCACGTCACGGAACTGGTAGGCGACGAAGCAGCCCCCCGGCGCGAGCGCCTCGTGCACCGCCTGGACGACGCGCTGTCCGACCTCGGTCGGCATCGTCGAAAACGGAATCCCCGAAATGACCGCATCGGGAGGTTTCTGCCGATAGGCTGCCAGCGTCTCGACGATGTCCTCGGCGCTGCCCTGGTGGACGACCAGCCGCGGATCGTGCAGCGCATTGCGGACATGGTCGACGAACAGGGCGTCGAGCTCGAGCGCCATCAGCGCCGAACCGGCCGGCATCGCCTTCAGGAAGGCCCGCGTCGTGCCGCCCGTGCCCGGGCCGAGTTCGACGACCGATGCACTCGTTGCCAGGCCGGCGACCCGGACCAGCCTGCGCTCCATGAAGTGCGAACTCGGAATGACCGATCCGACCCCCTTGGGCGCCCGCAGAAAACCTTGCAGGAAAGTCAGCCGCTCGTCCCGCTGCGGCCTGACCGGCTGTTCTGCAATCTGTGCTTCAGTATCTTCATTTCCGGTCAGATCCGTCCGCGGCGATCGATATGACACGAGACTCTCCTGTCAGTCTGGGTCTTTGTACTTCAGGCTGGATCGTGCCCGTCGCTGCGCCTAGGCACGCGAGCCCGACGATATTCTTTCGATGCCATCCGATCGTGCAATCAATACCACGTCGGCAGGCCGGGTCGCAAACAGGCCCACGGTGACGACACCCGGCCACTGATTGATGGCGGTTTCCAGGCCAGCCGGGTCGTCCATCGGCAGGCCGGGGACATCGAGGATCAGGTTGCCGTTGTCGGTGACGAAACCGG
>JBAYOD010000062.1:0-14724 GCA_041678445.1 Burkholderiaceae bacterium
CCTGCCAGATCTGCGGGGCCCGTTCAGGCGCCGCGGGCACGATCGAGGTAGCCGCGCACCATCAGCAGCCCGGCGAAACCCCATTCCCTGATGACCTCGACCGGCGTGAGATTGTTGAAGGCCCGGTTCCGGGTCGTCATCCAGCGATAGGCGAGGTCACGGTTGCCCGGAAACAGCAGGCGCAGATTCTTGTGGATGCCCAGCAGGTGGCCGACCCGTTCGTACTGGTCGCGGCTGGTACCGATCGCCTCGCCCTTGCGGTAGCGCGCCAGTGCAGCCCGGTTGCTGGCGGCGAGGCCCAGCAGGACTGCCTGGTCTTCGGTGCCCAGCTGCCAGCGGTCGAACAGGGTCATCACCATCCGGGCCAGCGCGCCGCGATCCGGCACGGCCCGCCGATCGCGGTCAGTGGCAGCGCCCATGGTCAACTCCTCGTCTCGAGCGAATCATGGACGATAGTATAAATTCAAGTTTCTATCGAAACAAGCCTCGGCCTTTGCGGATGCAGCAGAGATCACAGAAGCTGCCGGCGCGGTGGACGGCCCCTCGAACACCCAGCCGACCTCAGCCGAGCGCGCTGGTGAAGTTCTCGAACTTCGTGTACTGGCCGACGAAGGTCAGCCTGACCATGCCGATCGGGCCGTTGCGCTGCTTGCCGATGATGATCTCGGCCGTTCCCTTGTCGGGCGAATCCGGGTTGTAGACCTCGTCGCGGTAGATGAACACGATCACGTCTGCGTCCTGTTCGATCGCGCCCGATTCACGCAGATCGGACATCACCGGCCGCTTGTTGGGTCGCTGCTCCAGCGAGCGGTTCAGCTGCGACAGGGCAACGACCGGGCAGTTCAGCTCCTTGGCCAACCCCTTCAGGCCGCGCGAGATCTCGGAGATCTCGGTGGCCCGGTTCTCACCGCTCGACGAACCGGCCATCAGCTGAAGATAGTCGACGATGACCAGGCCGAGCTGGCCGCACTGGCGGGCCAGCCGGCGCGCGCGGGCACGCAGCTCGAGCGCGGTCAGCGCCGGCGTCTCGTCGATGAAGAGCTGGGTGTCCTGCATCTTCTGCATGGCGTTGGTGAGCCGCGGCCAGTCGTCGTCGACCAGCCGGCCGGTGCGCAGCCGCTGCTGGTCGAGGCGGCCGACCGAGCAGACCATCCGCATCGCAAGCTGGGTGGCGCCCATTTCCATCGAGAACACGGCAACGGGCAGCCCCTGATCGATCGCGACGTGTTCGCCGACGTTGAGCGCGAAGCTGGTCTTGCCCATCGCGGGGCGGCCGGCGACGATGACGAGGTCACCCGGCTGCAGCCCCGAAGTCATCCGGTCGAGGTCGACGAAGCCGGTCGGCACGCCGGTGACGTCGTTCGGATTGTCCTGGTTGTAAAGCTCGTCGATGCGCTCGACCACCTTGCCGAGCAGATCCGGCAGCGGCTGGAAGCCGACCTGGCCGCGCGCACCCTCCTCGGAAATCTGGAAGATGCGCGACTCGGCCTGATCGAGCAGCTGGCGGGTGTCCTTGCCCTGCGGATTGAGCGCAGCCGTCGCAATCTCGTCGGCGGTGGAAATCAGCCGGCGCAGGATCGCCCGGTCGCGGACGATCTCGGCATAGCGGCGGATGTTGGCCGCCGACGGCGTCTCCTGTGCCAGTGCGTTCAGGTAGACGAGCCCGCCAGCCTCTTCGACCTTGCCGGCGGTCTGCAGCGCGCCGAGCACCGTGACCACGTCAGCCGCCTGGCCGCGCTCGATCAGGCGGGCGATCTGCCGCCAGATCAAGCGGTGATCGTGGCGATAGAGATCGTCCTCGCGCAGGACGTCGGCGATCCGGTCGAAGGCATTGTTGTCGAGCAGCAGGCCGCCGAGCACGGCCTGTTCCGCCTCGATCGAGTGGGGCGGCACCCGCAGCGCGGCGATCTGCGGATCGACCGGCGGCGGGCTATCGGGAACGGATGACATCGGAATCAGGCCCGGACAGATGCGAGACTGGTCCGGCGAGCCGACGGCAGGCACCGTCGGCTCGCGGATGATCAGGCGGCCTCGCCGGCCACGGTCACCTTGACCATCACGTGCACATCGGTATGCAGGACGACCTCGACCTCATACTCGCCGATCGCCTTGAGCGGGCCATCGGGCATGCGCACCATGGTTCTCTCGACCGCGAAGCCCTGCTTCTTCAGCGCACTGGCGATGTCGAGGTTGCCGACCGAACCGAACAGGCGGCCATCGACGCCGGCCTTCTCGGTGATCTCGACGTTCAGGCCTTCGAGCTTGCGGGCCGTGGCCTGGGCAACCGCCAGCTTGCCGGCTTCGATGTTCTCGAGCTCCGCACGACGCGCTTCGAACTCCTCGAGCGCTGCCGGCGTGGCGCGACGTGCCTTGCCGGTCGGGATCAGGAAATTGCGGGCGTAGCCGTCCTTGACGCGGACGACATCGCCGAGCTGGCCGAGGTTGACGACTTTCTCGAGCAGGATGATCTGCATGTTCTCGTACTCCTGCGGCTCAGTGATTGTCGGTGAACGGCAGCAGGGCGAGGAAGCGCGCGCGCTTGATCGCGACCTGCAGCTGGCGCTGATAGCGCGCCTTGGTGCCGGTCAGCCGTGCCGGAATGATCTTGCCGGTGTCGGTGATGAAATCCCGCAGCAAGTCGACATCCTTGTAGTCGATCTGCTCGATCTTCTCGGCCGTGAAGCGGCAGAACTTCTTGCGCTTGAACAGCGCGCTCTGCGCCGGACGGCGCGGTTTCTTGTCCTTGGAACCACGACGGGAAAATGCCATGTCCTTACTCCTGTCAATCCTGTGAATTCGGTTTCTGTCAATCCGGTGTCGATTCCGGCGAGGCTGCGGCGAGCGTCTCGAAGCGGGTCACGTTGAGCACCAGCGCCTTCGACTGCCTGCGCCGCGGGGCGAGAAACCCTTCGGCGGCGATTCGCTGCCCCAGCGCGAGGCCATCGGCACGATGCGCGAGCGGCCCGGCAAAACTCAGTGCGATGTCGAACTCGAGCTGTCTGCGCTGTCCTGCCTGGAGCACTTCGCAGCGGTGCATGAGCCTGGCGTCGAGCATCGGAATTCCGGCTGGCGTATAACGCAGCGTTTCCTTCGCGATCATCTCGCCGGTCAGTCTGGCTTCGTTGGGCCCGGGGCCGGTGATGGCCTGCGGGTCGACCGAAGAAGCCGGGACGCACCCGGTCACGCGCTCGTGCGTCCGCTGCTGAAAGTCTCGCGACAGCGTGATCAGGCCGACGGCTGGGGCTCGGCGACCGCCTTGCGGGCCTCTTCCTTCTGGATCTGCCTGAGCATCGGCGAAGCGCCGGTCTCGGCCTTCTTCATGGCGACCACCAGGTGACGCAGCACGGCATCGTTGAAGCGGAACGCATGCTCGAGCTCATCGAGCGTCGGCTGGCCGCACTCGATATTGAACAGGACATAATGCGCCTTGGCCATCTTCTGGATCGGATAGGTCAGCTGGCGGCGACCCCAATCCTCGAGCCGGTGGATCTTGCCTTCCTGGCTCTCGATCAGCGTCTTGTAGCGCTCGATCATGGCCGGAACCTGTTCGCTCTGATCGGGGTGCACGATCAGCACGATTTCGTAATGACGCATCGTTTCTCCTTGTGTTCGCACGAACGCCACGCCGCCCGCGCCCCGTTCCTTGATTCGGGTGCCGGACGACGACGCGCTGTGCCTCATGGACGAAGGCCGCCGGCGACAAGCGTCGATTCACCGTGCGGCGAGGAACCCGAGATGATATCGGATGCGCGCCGACATCTCAAGTGCGACTGAGCCGGCCTCGGTTTCAGTCCCAACATGTGGACAGGGTCCGCTGCCGTATTGCTCTGCATACCTCGTGCCCGTAAAGTGGCCCCCAAACCGTGGATGGGGACACCATGTCGCATTCGATTCAACGTCGCACCGCACTCCTGACGCTCGGGGGCTCGTTCATCGCCAGCAAGTTCGCTGTCGCCGATCCGGGCTACCCTACCAAACCGGTCTCGCTCATATCAGGCTACGCTGCGGGAGGGCCTGTCGACATCTTCGGACGTCTCGCCGCAAATCATCTATCCGGTTTTCTGAACGTTCCGTTCGTCGTCGAAACGAGAGCCGGAGCCTCCGGAATGATCGCCGGCGATCATGTGGCACGATCCGCTCCCGATGGCTACCAGCTCCTGGTAACGGTGCCGAGCCTGTTCACCATGCTGCCGTTCATGAACGAGAACATTCGCGTCCGCAGCAGCGACTTCACTCCCATCGGGCAGATTGCCGAAGCACCGCTCGTCCTTCTGTGCAATCCCGATCTCCCGGCACGCAATGCAAAGGACTTGTTCAAACTGCTCCGGAAAGGTCCGTCGCTCGCCTTTGCCTCTGCTGGACCGGGAACCCTGCCACATCTGACGGCCGAGCTTCTGCTCTCCCGCATCGCCGCCAGCGCACAACATGTCCCGTATAAGGGCAGCGCACCCGCTCTCCAGGACCTCATCGGAGGGCAGATCCATTTCTCGACCGACAACATTGCGCCCGCGCTTCCGGCGATCAAGGCGGGGCGCCTCCGGGCGCTCGCGGTCACCTCATCGAAGCGCTATGCCGGCCTGCCCGATGTACCGACCCTGCAGGAGTCGGGCGTGGACGACTTCAATGTCACCAACTGGTTCGGGATCTTCGCGCCGGCCGGCACAGCGCAGCCGGTCGTCGGGCGGCTCGCCGACGCGATGGCACGAATGACCCATGATCCGGCATTCATCGAGAGAGTCCATACCCTGGGCGGGGTTCCGGTCGACCAGACCCCGGCACAAACGGCTGCCCGGATCGCTACCGAAAGCGCCCAATGGGGTCCGCTGATCCGCAAGCTCGGTCTGAAGGCGTGAGATGAACGACCCCCGGCAGTGGATCTGCACTGTCTGCGGATGGATCTACGACGAGGCAGCAGGGGATCCTGAACACGGCATACCGGCCGGAACCCGCTGGGAAGACGTGCCCGACGACTGGTGCTGTCCCGAATGCGGTGTGCTGAAGGAAGATTTCCAACTGCTGGACCTGTGATGAGCACCGAAGCGAACCAGGGACTGCTCGCGTACATCGAGAGCGAAAGGCAACGGATTCTCGACGCCTGCACGCAATGCGGCAGGTGCCTCGAAGTCTGTCACATGCGTCCCTACCTGCCGCTGGAAACTTCGAACGAGACGGCTATCGTCGGACAGGTACTGGCGGTACTGGCCCGTGCCCCGGTCTCCCCCGATACGCCCGAAACGAAAGATGCCCTGACCTGGGCGCAGGGCTGCACCGCGAGCGGCGTATGCGTGGCAGCCTGCCCCGAATCGGTCAACCCGACCATGATGCTGCGCATCGCCCGGATGACCGCGTTCGGAGGTCTGGGCGACCCGAAGCTCGCGCACAAGCCCGAGGACGGCGACTGGTTTCCGCGGATCAGGGCTTTTGCGCGCACCCAACTGACCGAAAGCGAGCAGAAGGAATGGATGTAACCGAAAAGGCGACTTTCTGGTATGGCTGCAACGTCCTTCGGCACGGCGACATCATCCGGGGCTGCATAGACCTGCTTCGGTTCGTCGGAATCGAAGCTGTGCCGGTCGGCGGCCCCAACTACTGTTGCGGGAGCATCAAGGACGCCAATCCGGTGGCTGGCGACGGGATGGCCAAGCGCACCGTCGAGCGGATGAACCAGAAGAACAATCGCAGGATGATCGCATGGTGCCCCTCGTGCCATCTCCAGATGCACAATTTCATGTCCAAGGGGTACGAAACGAACTTCGAGATGGATTTCCTGGTCGAAGTCCTGTTCGAACGCAGGGAGCTGCTTCGGCCGTGGCTGAAGGTGCCGGTGCCTCTGCGCATTTTTCTGCATCGACACGTCGGCTTCAATCAACTCGTCGGAATCAATCGGATGGTTCCGGAGTTGCTCGCGATGATTCCCGGCATCGAGATCGTCCCGGATTCGTATCGGGCCCCCAGCTACATGTGCCACGCCCTCGGCCCGCATCCGACAGCCATGGCGGCCATGCTCCGACATAGCGAGCAAACCATCCACGCCACGAGCGCCGAGGCACTGGTCACGATCTATCACCAATGCTATCGGGATCTCTGCGGGCTCGAACGCCAGGGCGTGACGAAGGTCTTCAACTACATTCACCTGCTGGCGAGATCGGCAGGCATCGAGCGGCCGAACGAATACATGGAATGGAAGAACGCCGGACCCGAGGCGGAACAGCTGATCGGTCCGGAAAGGATCGGCAGCATGGGAGGCAAACCGGCTTTCGACCGGCTCATCAAGGCCGAGCTCTTGAAACTACCCATACGGAGGGATCAGCGATGACCACGCTGGACGTGCAGACCACCGGCGCCTATCAGCCTTTTGCGGCGGTGGACGTGGGAACCGGACAATTGATCTACATCTCGGGGCTGACCTCCGGGGAAGAACTGGCTCACGACATCGTCGGGCAGAGCACCCTCATTTTCCAGAAGATGGAGCAGATCCTTCGCGGGTGCGGGGGCAGTCTCGAGAACATGGTCAAGCTGAACGCGTACATCGTCGACATCCACGAGTACGACGCATACAACGGGATCCGGAACCGGTTCTTCGGCTCGAATCCGAAGAAACCGGCCAGTGCCACGATCGGCGGTGCAAGGCTGCTCAGACCCGGCAACCGGATCGAGATCGACGCGGTCGCGTTCGTTCCAAGCGGCTGAGGCAGGCCGTTTCATGGACCGGCCGGGACGCCAGGCGGGAGTGCAGACGGTCCACAAGGCGATCGCCATCCTGCGCCTGTTTCTCGAAACGGACGGGAACGGGATGGCGGCGAAGGATTTCGCCTCGAAGTGCCGGTTTCCGCGGTCCACCGCCTATCGGCTGCTATCGGCCCTGAGGGCTGAAGGACTGATCGATGAAGCGCCGGGCGGCGGACGCTACTATCCAGGCCCGCTGCTTTACGAGCTCGGACTGCTCGCCTATCCGCGCCTGGGCATTCGCGAATCGTGCAACGACATCGTGCAGCGAACAGCGCGAATGGCCGGAGCGACCTGTTTCCTCACCCTGCGCAGCGGCCTCGATGGCCTTTGCGTCGACAGATCGGAAGTCGATTCGACCCTGAACGCGCGCGATGTCGACATCGGAACCAGACGGCCCTTGGGCATCGGACTGGGAAGCATCGCGATACTCTCAGCGTTGTCGTTCGACGAGGCGGAGCGGATCATGAAGGCGAATTCCGAGCGATACGCGCAATCGAGCCGCTTCGGGATCAGTCATGTGAAATCAATGGTCGCACGGACACGCCGCCGCGGATACGCGTATACCTCCAACGACTACATCGACGACATCGGCGGGTTCGCCGTGGCGGTCGGCCCCCTCGCCGGTGGACTCGGCAACGCAGCAATCAGCGTCGCGGCCCGCGTCGAGGCAATGCCTTTGTCGCGCGCCCCGGAGATCCTTCCGCTCCTGAGCGCCGCCTCGGAAGAACTGCGCGCCCGATTGGGATTCGCAGAACCGGCGTGTGTCGTGCCCGCCTGACTCGAACCCGGTCTTTCCCGGCTGCGCCGTCACGAGCGCAGCGATCTTGCCTCAGGCCGGGTGCGCAGCCGTTTCCAGGACTTCGCCGGCGGCAGCCAGCCCGCGCTGCAGGTCGGCAGCGAGATCGTCCGCGTCCTCGAGGCCGGCATGGATGCGCACCAGCGGCCCGTGCAGCGGCCAGGCTCCCGTGTTGCGGCGCGGCTTGTCCATGGGCAGCACCAGGCTTTCGTAGCCGCCCCAGGACAGGCCGATGCCGAACAGGCGAAGCGTGTCGAAGAAAGCGGCCAGCGCCGGCCGCGGCATCGGGCGCAACGCCACCGCGAACAGCCCGCTTGCGCCGGAGAAATCACGCTGCCACAGCGCATGACCGGGATCGCCTGGCAAGGCGGGATGCATGACCCGTTCCACCAGCGGATGACGCGCCAGCAACTCGGCGAGGCGCAGGCCGGTTTCCCAGTGCTGGCGCATGCGCAGCGCCAGCGTGCGCATGCCGCGCATGGCCAGGAAGACGTCGTCGGGCCCGATCGTCTGGCCGAAATCCTGTACGCCCCTCCTGAGCAGCGGCCAGGCCCGCTCATTGGCGGTGGCCACGCCCAGGATGGCATCGGAATGACCCACCAGGTACTTGGTGCCGGCCTGGATCGAGACGTCGACACCGTGCCTGAAGGGCTTGAAGAACAGAGGCGTGGCCCAGGTGTTGTCCATGACGACCCAGGCGCCGGACTGCCGGGCCTGTCGTGCGATGACCGGGATGTCCTGCATCTCGAAGGTGCCCGAGCCTGGCGCCTCGACGTAGACGACCCGGGTATTCGGGCGCAGCAGCCCCGCGATGCCGGCGCCGATGCCCGGGTCGTAGAACCCGGCCTCGATGCCGAAGCGCGGCAGCACGGTTTCGGCGAAGGCCCGCACCGGCCCATAGACGCTGTCGCACAACAGCACGTGGTCGCCGGCGCGCATGAGCGCCATCAGCGCGTGGGTGCAGGCCGCCAGCCCGGAGGGCAGCACGATCGAGCGATGCCCGCCCTCCACCTCGGCGACCATTTCTTCGAGCGCGGCCGTGGTCGGCGTGCCGAAGCGGCCATAGGACGCATAAGGATTGTCGGGTGTCTTGCGGCTTTCCCACTCCTGCAGACTCGACGACAGGATTGTGGAACCGCGGTAGATCGGCGTGTTGACCATTCCGTGATGCTGGCTTGGCCGGCGCGCCGAATGAGTCAACAGGGTCGACGGTCGGCTGACAGCGGACTCGGAAATCGGCGGCGGCATGGTCTGGCTGGATCGGGGTTGCGACCCGATCGAGTATAGGAGCGGGGGCGAAGAAAGTGCTTGCGAGTTTCGCAGCAGGTGGCACTGGAAGTAGATTAATTTTCTATTAATATCACAAATAATGTAAAATAATCATCATGGATAAGGTAGACAAGAAGATTCTTTCGCTTCTTCAACAAGACGCCACGCTGTCACTGCAGCAACTCGGCGAAGCCGTCCACCTGTCGCCCACGCCCTGCTGGCGCCGGCTGCAGCGCCTGGAAGAAGAGGGTTACATCCTGCGCAGGGTGGCGCTGCTGTCGCCGCAGAAGCTGCAGGTGGGCGTAACGGTGTTCGTCGCGATCCGCACCACGCAGCACAACGACCGCTGGCTGCGCAGGCTGCGCAAGGTGGTCGACGAGATCCCCGAGATCGTCGAGTTCTACCGGATGAGTGGCGACATCGACTACCTGCTGCGTGTGGTCGTGCCCGACGTCAGCGGCTACGACGCGGTGTACAAGCGCCTGGTCAGCGGTATCGAGTTGTCGGGCGTATCCTCCAGCTTCGCCATGGAGCAGATAAAGTCGACCACCGCATTGCCCCTCGACTACCTGCCCATCGACCAGCCGACCGGCCAGCGATGACCGCCCGACGCGTTGGCCAGCGATGATTACCCGACTCCTTCGTCTGGCTCTTGCCTGTGGGCTGCTGACCGGCGCCGCCCTCGGCGCCTGGCTCCACCATCGCCACGGCTGGCCAGCCCTGGCCGCGCTGTTCGTAGCTGCGGCGACCCCAGTTCTGCTGATCGTCTGGGCTCTCGGCATCCAGGCACTGTTTGGTGCCTGGTTCCGCCGCGGAACGCACGCCCTGGCGGATTCACTGCCGGCAACTGCCCGGGCGCCCGGGCCGGCAGCCGAACCGGCGACCGGCGTCGATGAACCGGCCCCTCGCGTGCGCTTCGGGGCGCTGCGCGCCTGGCTGGGCGAGTCCCTGGCCGCCGTTCGCTGCTTTCTGCTGACGATGCCCTGGCTCGGCGAGCGTCCCGTGGCCTCGGGGACGAATCCGAAGCGGCTGCCAGTGCTGCTGGTGCACGGCTACTTCTGCAACCAGGCCGTCTGGCGACCGCTCGCCCGGCAACTGGCCGCCCGCGGCCATCCGGTCGCTGCGGTGAATCTCGAACCGCCGCTGGGATCGATCGACGACTATGTGGCGCAGATCGAACAGGCCGCCGCCGGGCTGCTCGCGCGCACCGGGCGCCGACAACTTGCGCTGGTCGGCCACAGCATGGGCGGACTGGCCATCCGCGCCTGGCTCGCCGAGCATGGCAGCACACGCGCCGCCGCGCTGATCACACTGGGCAGCCCCCATCAGGGTACCTGGAGCGCACGCTTCGGGCTCGGCCGCAATGCTCGCCAGATGGAACCGGAAAGCCCCTGGCTGCGCCACCTGGCCGAACGTGAAACCCCGGCCATCCGCGCCCGCTTCACGGTGATCCTGACCGTGCACGACGGCATCGTGATGCCACCGGCCTTGCTGCAACTGCCCGGCGCCCGCCACCATGCCTTCGCCGGCATCGGCCACCTGCAACTGGCGCAGTCTGCGCGGGTGATCGACTTCGTTGCCCGGCGGCTTGCCGACGCCGGGCAGGACGGACGGGGCCCGCTTTCACCCTGAGCCGGGCCGTCCGGCTCAGGCCATCCGGCGCAACACGCCGTCGCGCCTGACGAAGTGGTGCCACAAGGCTGCGCCGACGTGCCCGACGATCAGTGCGGCCAGCAGCCAGACGATCGGCGAATGCAGGCTGCCGATCCCGGCCATCCACGGAACCTCGTTGCCCTCGGCTGCCAGCTCCACCCCGAACACCACCAGGGGGTGTCCGCCACCGAGCACGGCCAGGATGCCGGTCACCGGTGCCAGCACCATCCCGGCATAGAGCAGACCGTGACCGGTCCGGACCAGCCCGGCAAGCGCTGGATCGTGTCCGGGCCGCACCGGCTGCCGGGCGGTCCAGATGATGCGCAGGGCGACGAAGGCCAGGACGAGCATGCCGATGGAGACGTGCCAGGGCAGCAGCGTGCGGCCGATCCAGTGCTCGCCCTCGTCGATGCGGTTGGAGAACTGCAGCAGTTGCCATCCGATCAGGAAGGCCAGTGCCCAGTGGAAGAAACGGGTGATGCGGCCGTAGCGTTCTTGCGTGTCATGTCGCATGGATGACTCCTTTCCTGTGGATCCATGTGGATCCGGATTCCATGCGAATCACTATATATTTCAAACTAAAAGACAGAAATCAGGCAATCAAACCCAACACCTTCTACCACGAGCAGGAAATGATCGCGTCGAAGCGAGTGTCGGGGTGAATCCCCTGACCCGATCGGCTGCGCAGGCAGTCTGATCCGGCAGATTATGGGCGACGCGCCCCGAGGCTATGGGCGAGCGCGCCCCGAGGCTTCCCCACCCTGCTCCTCTGCTCGCCCGCCGTCCCGCCCGCCCCGCCGGTTGCGTTCGTCGGCCTGGCACTCGTAGAAGATCCGCACCGTGCAGCGCGCACAGATCTCCCGATCGAGCCGCTCGTAGATGGTCGCGATCGCCTGGTCCTTGCTCCGGAACAGGTTCTCTTCGCCGATCTGTCCGAGCATCCCGCCGTGCGCCATCAACTCGCGGGCGTTGTCGCGCAGACCATGCAGGTAGAGCCGGCCTCCCGCCGCCCGCCGGCGCAGCGCCTCCTGGGCGAGCAGCGACGCACCGGCCACATCGACGAAGTTCATGTTGCGGGCGAGCAGCAGCAGATGCTTCTGCTCGGCCGCGATGTCGCGCAGGATGTCGAGATGGGTCGCCACGTGGTCGACGGCGCCGAAGTAGATCGAACCCTCGATGGTCAGCATCTTCAGCTGCGGGCACTCGGGACGATCGCTGTCGGGCGGCACGAAGGAGCGCGCCGGGTCACGCACGTCGGGCACCTGGCTGCGCATCACCGGCCGCGATGTGCGGTTCAGATAGAGCACCAGCGAACCGGCCACGCCGATCAGAACGGCCACGTCCAGGCGCAGGACCAGCGTCCCGGCCAGAGTCAGCAGCAGCACGATTCCCTCGGAGCGGCTGGCCGCCAGGGTCTGGCGGATCCGCCGCAGGTCGATCAGCGAGATCGAGGCGAGCAGCAGCACCGCGGCGATCGCCGGCGCCGGCAGCAGGCGGACGGCGGGCGCAAACGCGATGACGATCAGCATCAGCACGAGCGCCGAGAACACGGCGGCCAGCGGCGTGTGCGCCCCGGCCTCGAGATTGGGCGCCGAGCGATTGACCGAGGCACAGGTCGGCATGGCCGAGAAGAAGCCGGCCGCGATGTTCGCCAACCCCTGCCCGATGAACTCCTGGTTGCCGTCGATACGCTGCCCTGAGCGCAGCGCCACGGCGCGCGCCACCGACACCGACTGGGTCAGCGCGACGATCGACAGCGCGACCGCCAGGCCGGACAGCTCACTCAGGCGGGCCAGATCGCCCAGCGGCCACGAAGGCGGCGGCAGGCTGCGCGGAATCGCGTCGAGGTAGCGCAAGCCCGAGGCGCCGCCGGCCAGCCGGACTGCGCTGTCGAGCAGCCAGGCGAGCAGTGCACCCGCCAGCATCGCAACCACCAGATAGGGCCAGCGCGGCCGCCAGCGCCGGCAAGCCAGCCCGGCCGCCAGCGTGACGCCGGCCACCGCGAGCGCAGCCGGCTGGATGCTTGCGAGGTGACGACCCAGATGGCCGAAGGCGCCCAGCAATCCGCCGCCAGGCGCGGCGACCAGACCGAGCAGGGCTGGCAGCTGGCTGATGATGATCAGCAAGCCCGCGCCGGCCATGAAACCGACGATGACGGGCTGCGAGATGAAGTTCACCAGGGTGCCGAGCCGGAACAGGCCGAGCACGAGCATGAAGCCGCCCATCAGGAAGGCCAGCGTGAACGCGAGCCCGACGTATTCCGCGCTGCCCGGGACAGCCAGCGGCGCCAGCGCCGCGAAGGTCATGATCGAGAGCGCGTTGGTCGGACCCGAAACGGCATGCAGCGAGGAGCCGAACAGGGCTGCGACCATGGTCGGCACCATCGCGGCGTACAGGCCATGCTCGGCCGGCAGCCCGGCCAGCGTGGCAAAGGCAATGCCCTGCGGCAACACGATCAGCGCCCCGATGGCGCCGGCCAGTAGATCCCTGGGCAGACTGCCGCGACCGACCAGGTGGGCCCAGCGCAAGGGCGGGAACGCACGGGCCAACAGCCAGCGCCGGCTCATCGCGACGGCCCCTGGCGCCCGGCGGCCTGCAGGCGGACGATCCGGTCGGCGAGCCGGCCGTGGCGGGCCGTGCGCCGCAGCGCACCGTCTTCGAGCGTCGCCCCATCGGCCCAGATCGTCAGGCGGCGCCGGGCCCGGGTCACCCCGGTATAGAGCAGCTCCCGGGTGTTCAGCGGATGCCCGGGGGGTGCCGGAACCAGGGCAACGCTGTCGAACTCCGAGCCCTGCGACTTGTGCACAGTCATCGCGAAGGCGTCTTCGTGAGCCGGCAGCTGACGCAGCGGGTGCCAGCGCAAGCCGCCGCCTTCCTGATCGGATTCCCGGCTGCCGCCACGGCCAGCCTCTGCGCCGCCGGCGAAGGCGACGGCCAGCCGGCCATCCGCTTCCGGCTGCGGCAGGCAGACGCCGACATCACCGTTGAAGAGCCGGCGCTCGGGACTGTTGCGGGTCACCATGACGGTTCTTCCGGCATACCAGAGGGCTCCCGGTGGCACGCCCGCCAGCCGTCGCATCCTGATCGCGATCGCAGCGTTCACCGCCCGGGTGCCGAGCGGCCCGTCGCGCAGCGCGCACAGCACACGATGGCTGTCGAAGGCCGCCAGCCGTGCGGCCGGCCCGGCCCCCTCGAACGATGCCAGCGCCGGCGCCCAGGCGTCGACGGCCTCGTCGGCAATCAGCGCCGCCGGACCGGGCCCGCGCAACACGAAACCTTCCGGAGCCGGCAGGGGTTGCGGCGTCTGCCAGCAGTCGCGCAGCCAGGCCGCCAACGCCGCCAGCCCGGGCGCCGCCGACTGGCGGAAGTTGCGCTGCAGCCGTACCACGCTGGTCAGTCCGCTCGCGCAGAGTTCGGCGAAGACTGCACCCGCTTCGACCGACACCAACTGGTCGCGATCGCCGGCCAGAACCAGTCGCCCGCCGGCCGGAACGGCTTCGAGCAAGGCGCGGGCCAGCTGCAGGTCGAGCATCGAGGCCTCGTCGACGATGATCAGGTCGGCGCCACGCGGCCCGGGCGCAGCGGGCGAATCGTCGCCGCGCAAACCGAGCAAGCGGTGGACGGTCATGCCGCCGATCGACGCCCCCGGCGCGGTGCCAGCCAGCGCCTGGGCCAGTCGCGCAGCCGCCTTGCCGGTCGG
Organism: Burkholderiaceae bacterium; assembly: GCA_041678445.1. Lineage (GTDB taxonomy): Bacteria > Pseudomonadota > Gammaproteobacteria > Burkholderiales > Burkholderiaceae_E > Zeimonas. The sequence continues at coordinate 14,148 of JBAYOD010000062.1, forward strand.
CGCAGCGATCGCCAGGCGTGCGTCAGGCACCAGTTGCCTGACCGCCGCCACCAGCCTGGCCATCGTCGTCGTCTTGCCGGTGCCCGGTCCGCCGGTGACGATCGCCAGCCGGCGGGTCAGGCCGGTGCGTACCGCATCGCGCTGCAGCGGGTCGACCTCGCCGGGCGGCGCCACCGCGTCGAGGGCGGCCACCAGCGCCGCCTCGTCGGCCAGCGGGGCTGGCGAATCGAGCGCCACGATACGTTCGGCCAGGAGGGCTTCGGCCTGCCACAACCGCTGCAGATACAGAGCATCGCCGTCGAGCACCAGCGGTGCGCCCGTCACGGCTGCCGGCGGCGTCTCCGGTCCTGCCGGGACGAGCGCCGCGCTGCGGGCCAGCGAATCGCGGACTGCCTGCTCGGGTACCGGGACGCAGGCGTGCCCGTCGCCGGCGGCCAGCCAGACCCGTCGCGCCCAGTCGGCCAGCTCAGCCGGCGCGCCCGGGTCGAGCCGCATGATGGCCCCTGCGAATGCATCGGCCACCCGGAATGCGTCGGCGGTGCGGGGCGGATCAGCGAACCGGGAAGGGCTGGCTGGC
>JBAYOD010000063.1:0-14646 GCA_041678445.1 Burkholderiaceae bacterium
GAACGAGCATCCGTCGAAGACCAGCTCATCCTGTCCGCCCACCAGGTTGGCCGCCAGCATCGGCAGGCCCAGGCGACTGACGTTGGCCCGTGCGGTATCGAGCCGCAGGGGCTGCTTGTCCAGGTGGAACGGCGAGGCGTTGAGCACCAGCAGCACCTGGGCGCCGGCCTCATGCAAGGCCGCCGGAACGGCCGGCATCCAGAAATCCTCGCAGATCGCGACCCCGAATCGGATGCCGTCGACTTCGAACACGAAAGGCCGTTCGCCCCGGCAGAAGTAGCGGGCCTCGTCGAATACGGCGTAGTTCGGCAGTTCCTGCTTGCGGGCGGTACCGGCGATGCGGCCCTGGTACAGCAGCGAAGCGGCGTTGGCGCGACACCGCACCGGACCGTCGTAGCCGCCCTTGCGGCCTTCCTCGTCCCTGCCCTCACCGGTTTCATCCTCGTGCAGCGGATGGCCGACCAGCAGGTAGAGATCGAGCGCTGCGGTAGCCTCGCAGATCCGGGCCAGGGCCTCGTCGGCCTGCTGCTGGAAGGCCGCGCGCATCAGCAGGTCTTCGGGCGGATAGCCGGCCAGCGACAGCTCGGGCGTGAGCAGCACCCGGGCGCCGGCTGCGGCAGCCCGGTGGGCGGCGTCGATAATGCGATCGGCGTTGCCCCGGAAATCACCGACGGTCTGGTTCAGTTGGGCAGCGGCAATTCGCATGGAGAAAACGGAGTGTCCGAAGCGAACGATTATCGCATGCGCCTGGTGGACTCGCTGACGCAGACCGACGCCGGTGACTGGAACCGGCTCGCCTCCGGGGCCGGCGGCGGCGAGGTCCAGCCTTTCCTGCGCCACGAGTTTCTGGCTGCGCTGGAAGCGAGCGGCTGCGTGGGAGGTGACTCGGGCTGGCTGCCCCGTCATCTGCTCGTCGAAGACGGCGCCGGGCGCCTGCAGGCGGCCGTGCCGCTGTACCTGAAGCTGCATTCCTGGGGCGAGTACGTGTTCGACTGGGCCTGGGCCGACGCCTGGCAGCAGCATGGCGGACAGTACTATCCGAAACTGCTGTCGGCGGTCCCGTTCACGCCGGTAACGGGGCCGCGGCTGCTCGCGGCCGACGCCCGGGCGCAGACGGCCGCAGCCGACGCCCTGCTCGGCCTGGCCGAAGACAGCGGCCTGTCCTCACTGCATGTGCTGTTTCCGCAGCCGGCCGAAGCCGACCTGCTGGCCGAGCGCGGCGCGTTGCGCCGGCGTGGTTGCCAGTTCCACTGGATCAACCGCGGCTGGCAGGATTTCGACGCTTTCCTGGCCGCGCTGTCGCAGCCCAAGCGCAAGAAGATCCGCGCCGAGCGGCGCAAGGTCGACACCAGCGGCCTGAGCATCGAGCGCCTGAGCGGAGCGCAGATCGGCGCCGCCGACTGGGCCTTCTTCGAGCGCTGCTATGCCAAGACCTATGCCGAGCACGGCTCGAGTCCCTACCTGAACCTGGATTTCTTCGAAAGACTGGGCGCTGCCCTGCCCGGGCATCTGGTGCTGGTGATCGCCCGTGACGGCAATCGCCCGGTAGCCGCCAGCCTGCTGGTGACCGATGCCGAGCGGATCTACGGCCGCTACTGGGGCGCGCTCGTCCACGTTCCCTGTCTGCACTTCGAACTCTGCTATTACCAGGCGATCGAGCTGGCCATCGAGCGCGGGCTCGCCGTCATCGAAGGCGGCGCCCAGGGCGCGCACAAGATGGCGCGTGGCTTCGAGCCGGTCGAGACACAGTCGCTGCATTGGCTGGCCGAGCCACGTTTCGCCGACGCCGTCGACCGCTTCCTGCAGCGCGAAGGCGCGTCGATGGACGCGCTGTTCGGCGAGCTGGACGAGCATTCCGCCTTTCGGGCGCACCGCAGCGCCACCCGGCCGGGCTGAGTGTGGCCGGCGAGGTGCGGCCGGCGAGGTGTGGCGCGTGTCAGTCGCCGGCGGGCGGTGGCGCGCCGCGGCGCCGTGCCGTCACCGTGAAGAAGAGCGGCACGAAGATGGTCGCCACGAACGTGGCTGCCAGCATCCCGCCCACCACACCGGTGCCCATCGACTGGCGGGCGGCTGCGCCGGCGCCCGAGGCAATCGCCAGCGGCAGCACGCCGAGCACGAAAGCCAGCGAGGTCATCACGATCGGGCGGAAACGCAGGCGCGCCGCCTGCAGCGCGGCCTCCATCGGTGTCTTGCCGGCCAGGAAAGCCTGCTGGGCGAATTCGCAGATCAGGATCGCGTTCTTGGCCGCCAGGCCGATCAGCACGACCAGGCCGATCTGGAAGTAGATGTCGTTCTCCATTGCACGGATGAACACGAAGGCCAGCGCGCCGGTGATCGCGAACGGCACGGCAAGCAGCACCGCGACCGGCAAGCCCCAGCGCTCGTAGAGCGCCGCCAGGATCAGGTAGACCATGACGATCGCGAAGCCGAACGCGAAGACCGACTGGCTGCCGGTACGCTTTTCCTGGAAGGCCTGGCCGGTCCAGGCGATCGAGTAGCCGGACGGCAGCGCGTTCGCCGCAACCTCCTCGACGGCGCGGATCGCATCCCCCGAACTGACACCCGGCCGGCCGCTGCCCATGACCTTCGCCGCCACGTAGCCGTTGAAGCGCTCGAGCTGCTCGGGTCCGACCACCTGTTCGACCGAGATCATGGTCTTGAGCGGAATCATTTCGCCAGCATTGCTGCGCACCCAGATCCGGCCGAGGTCGCCAGGCGCCATCCGGAACGGTGCATCGGCCTGCAACTGCACGCGGTAGGTCCGTCCGAACATGTTGAAGTCGTTGACGTAGAGTGCGCCCATCGTGGCCTGCAGGGCCTCGAAGACCTCGTTGACCGAGACGCCGAGCGACATCGCCTTCTCCCGGTCGACATCGACGCGCAGCTGCGGGATCGCCGGCCGGAAGAAGGTGTTGATGCCTTGCAGGTTGGGGTGCGCCTGCAGCGCTTCGGTGAACAGCTTGACGACTTCGGCCAGCCGCTGGGGATCGGCGCTGCTGCGCCCCTGGACATAGACCTCGAAGCCGCCGGCCGTGCCGAGGCCGCGGATCGCCGGAGGGTTGAAGGCGAGCGCCATGCCGTCGGTCAGCGCCATGCCGCGCTCGAACATCTCGCCGGCCAGTGCCGGGGCGCTCTGCTCGCGCTCGCTCCAGTCCTTGAGCGGCACGAAGATCGTGGCCGCATTCGTCTTGTTGCCGCCGCCGATCAGGTCGAAGCCGTTGATGACCAGCATGTTCTGGATGCTCGGGTGGCCATCGAACACCTGCTGCATCCGGTCGCCCGATGCACCGGTGCGCTCCAGCGTGGCGCCATCGGGCAGGATGACCGCGGCAATGATGTAGCCCTGGTCTTCGGCCGGCACGAAGCTGCCCGGTATGCGCACGAACAGTACCGCGGCCAGGGCAATGACGCCGCCGAACAATGCAAGCGACAGCCAGCGGTGGGCCAGCGACCCGCGCACCGCCGCCATGAACAGCCGGGTCAGGGCGTCGAAGCCCCGGTTGAACGGGCGGAACAGCCGTGACTCGTGGTGGGCACTCTTGAGCAGCAGCGCGCACATCACCGGCGTGAGCGTCAGCGCGACGAAACCCGAGAGCACGACGGCGATCGCGACGGTGACCGCGAACTGGCGGTACAGCTGGCCGGCGATGCCGCCCAGGAAGGCCACCGGCACGAACACCGCGCAGAGCACCATCACGATGGCGACGATCGCGCCCGAAACCTCGCGCATCGACTCGATCGCTGCTGCCCGGGCCGGCATCTTCTCTTCGCGCATCAGGCGTTCGACGTTCTCCAGCACCACGATCGCGTCGTCGACGACGATGCCGATCGCAAGCACCATGGCGAACAGGGTCAGCGTATTGATCGAGAAACCGAACAGCCACAACCCGGCGAAGGTGCCGATCAGCGACACCGGCACCGCGACCATCGGAATCAGCGTTGCCCGCCAGCTCTGCAGGAAGATGAAGACGACCAGCACGACCAGCACCGCGGCTTCGGCGATGGTCTTGACCACTTCGTTGATCGACGACGAGACGTAGCGTGTCGTGTCGAACGGGATCACGTAGTCGAGCCCCTCCGGGAAGGTCTGCTTGAGCTCGTCCATCCGCTGCCGGACGATTTCGGCCACCTGCAGCGCATTGGCGCCCGATTGCAGGAAGACCGCCGTGCTGATCGTCGCCTTGCCGTCGAGCTTGTTGAAGGCGTCGTAGCTCTGGGCGCCAAGCTCGATTCGGGAAATGTCCTTGAGCCGCAGGACACCTTCCGGGCCATCGGCACGCACCACGATCTCGCCGAAGGCCTCCGGTTCGACCAGCCGGCCGCGCGCCGTCACTGTATAGATCAGGCTCTGTCCGGGAACGGCCGGCTCGGCCCCGACCTTGCCGGCGGCATACTGGGCGTTCTGAGCGCGTACTGCCCTGGCGACATCGGCCGTGGTCACGCCAAGGGCGGCCATCCGGTCCGGATCCAGCCAGATCCGCATCGCGTAGTCGCGGGCGCCGAAGATCGTCACGTCGGCCACGCCCGGCAGGCGCTTGAGCTCGTCGACGACGTTCAGTGCCGAGAAGTTCGACAGGTACAGCGTGTCGTAGCGCCCGTCGGGCGAAGTCAACCCGACCACCAGCAGGATGTCGTTGGAACGCTTCTGCACGGTCACGCCGTTGCGCTGCACCTCCTCGGGCAGCCGCGGCAGCGCGAGCTGGACGCGGTTGTTGATGTTGAAGGTGGCCTGGTCGACGTTGGTGCCGACCTCGAAGGTTGCCGAGATCGTCACCTGGCCGTTCGACGACGAACTCGAGCTGAAGTACAGCAGGTTCTCGACGCCGGAGAGCTGTTCCTCGATCGGCGCCGCGACCGTGCGCGCCAGGGTTTCGGCGCTCGCGCCCGGGTAGCTGGTGTTGATCGTGACGATCGGCGGCGCGATCTCCGGATACTGCGCCACCGGCAGGATCTGGGAGGCGACCAGGCCGGCCAGCGTGATGACGATCGACAGGACGGCCGCGAAGATCGGCCGATCGATGAAGAAACGGGACATTGCAGTTGGCGAGACGTGGTCGGCGAGACGCGGTCGGCGAGACGCGGTCGGCTGGACGCGGTCGGCTGGACGCGGTCGGCTAGACGCGGTCGGCTAGACGCCGGCAGCCACGGCGGCCGCCGAGCGCGGCTCGACCTTCAGGCCGGGACGCAGGCGGATCAGGTTGTCGATGGCGATGCGTTCGCCGGCGCTCAGGCCCTCTTCCACGATCCAGTCGCGGCCGACCCACTGGCCCATGCGAACGGGCCGCTGCGCAACCGTGTCGTCGGCGCCGAGCACCCAGACGAAGGTGCCGCGATCACCCTGCTGGACGGCCGACTGCGGCACCAGGATCATGTCGGCTTCGTCGATCTCGACGGCGAGCTTGAGGAACTGGCCGGGCAGCAGGAAGTGGTCGGGGTTCGGCAGTTCGGCACGCAGCTGGACGGTGCCGAGCGCCGGATCGACACGCGAGCCGGTGAAGTTGAGCTTGCCGCTGATGAGCGCCGCGTCGGCCGACTGGCCGGCAGCTTCGCGCACGACGACCGATGACGCGTCGCCGCGCCCGGCACGCAGTCGCCCGAATTCCTGCTCGGACAGCGAGAACCGGACCCACAGCGGATCGTGCTGGACGATCGTGGTCAGCAGGCCGTCGTCGCGGCTGGCGCCGACCAGGCTGCCTTCGGAGCGCAGCGAACGGCCGGCAATGCCGCCGGCCGGTGCCACGACATCGGTGTAGGACAGGTTGAGCTCAGCCTGGCGTACGTCGGCGCGTGCGATCAGCAACTCGGCGTCGCGTTGTGCCAGCGTGGCCGCTGCGTCGTCATACTCACGCTGGCTGATCGCCTGCCGCGACACCAGCGACTTGAGCCGGGCCACCTCGGTGGCGGCGCGCCGGCGCAGCGCCTGGCTCTCGGCCATCGTTGCCCGGGCCCGCTGCAGGGCGATCTCGAAAGGTGCCCGCTCGATCCGGTACATCGGCGCGCCGGCCTTCACGCGGTCGCCTTCGCGAAAGAGCTGGCGCTCGAGAATGCCGCCGACCCGCGCCCTGACCTCGATCTCGCGCGATCCCTCGGCCCGGCCGACCGCTTCGATGACGACCGGAATGCGTCGGGGCGCGAGTTCGACGATGGCAACCGGCAGCGGAGGCGCTGCCCCGGGCTGTGCCTGGGCCGTGCCCGCCGGCTCTTCCGCGCAGCCGGAGAGCAGCGCAAGGCTGGCGAACGCGAGCGCGGCCCCGATCCGGTTGGCGCTGTTGCGCAATCCGTTCATTGCTGGCGAGTCTCCAGGTTCAGAAGTGCGGTTTGTCCATGGCCGCTGCATAGCGGGACACACCTTCCAGGATTTCGGCGCTGGCCTCTTCCGGGCCGCCCCAGCCGACCACCCTGACCCATTTGCCCGCTTCGAGATCCTTGTAATGCTCGAAGAAGTGCTGGATCGTCGCAAGCCGCTCCGGAGCGATGTCGGTAACCGTTTTCCAGTGCTTGTAGATCGGCAGCACCTTGTCGATCGGAACGGCGATCAGCTTGGCATCGCCGCCCGCCTCGTCTTCCATCTTCAGCACGCCGAGCGGTCGGCAGCGCACGACGGCGCCGGTGGTCACCGGAAACGGGGTAATGACCAGCACGTCGACCGGATCGTCATCGTCGGCGATCGTGTGGGGGATGTAGCCATAATTGCACGGGTAGTGCATGGCGGTCATCATGAAGCGATCGACGAACAGCGCCCCGGTTTCCTTGTCGACTTCGTACTTGATGGGGTCGGCCGCCATCGGGATCTCGATGATGACGTTGAAATCGCTCGGCAGATCGCGTCCGGAGTCGACTCGGTCGAGGTTCATGGCACTGTGCTCGAAAAGAATTCGGAGAAAGCGGCGCAAGCGGGGCGTACGGCCCGGCAGGCGGCCTCATGCGATCCGGCAGGCGGTCGCGTTCACGACTCGAGGCTTCGCGCAAAGGCCGTCATTGTAACGAGATCGGGCGATACCGCCGCACGATTGCCGGCCTTCCTTCCGGTGGTCAGGGTGCGGGCAGCGGCGGCGGCTCCGTCGTGCCTTCAGGCTCGGGGGCCGGCAGAGGCCTCGGAGCCTCCCCGCCCACCTGGCGGAAAGCCTGCCCGCCGACGCTGGCGAGCGCGGCCTGCCGATACCATTGCGCGGCTTCTTCCGGCCGGTCGTGACGTTCGCAGAGTTCGGCCAGCAGGGTCTGGATGACCGGATCCGGGCCGAGTCGCTCGGCCCGCAGCAGGAACGCCTCCGCCTTGCCCCACAAGCCTTCGGCGGCGCACAGTCGCCCCAGTGCGGCAAGCAGGGCCGGCTGGTCGCCCCATTGCTGCAGCCAGCCCTCGGCGCTGGCCAGCCGCCGGCGGCCGGGGATATCGTCCAGTTCCGCCCATCGCGAAACCAGTTCGGCGTCGTAGCGCTGGGCGAGTGCCTGCTCGATCGTGCGCGCGGCCGGATCGGACAGCCCGGCGCGGCACAGCGCCCGCACCGTTGCCCGCTGGACGGCCTCCAGCTCGCGTTCGGGCGCCGGGATCTCGTCGATCGTCCGACGCACCGCTTCAGGATCGTCTCCGGCCGCATCGAGCAGCCCGACGATGGCCTGGACCCGCAGGGTGCTGGCTGCCGCCGGATCGATCGCCGTGCGGTTCTCGAGCTGGCGGACGTGGTCGAGCACTTCACCCCAGTTGCCCTGATGCTCGTGTGCCCGCAAGGCCAGCCGCAGCGCGTGGATGTGGCGCTGGCCGCCGACCGTCAGCCCGCTCAGCGCCGCCAGTGCGTCGTCTCCACGGTGTTCCTCGAGCGCGATCTCGGCCTGGGTCATCCGGCGGGCCTGGCTGACCAGCTCCGAATCGCCGACGGATTCGAGCCACTGGTCGCGCCGCTGGGTGTCGCGCAACTGCTGCGCGGCACGGGCCCCGATCAGTGCCGCGGTACCGGCCAGTGCGGCATCGGGCAGCGCCCGCTGGGCCAGTCGTTCGGCACGTCCGAAGCGGCCCTCCAGAAATGCGAGCAGGCTGTCACGCAGGCTGACCAGCGCCCGTTCGCGCTGGCGGCGCTCCCGGTACTCGCGCACGCGAGCGGGCAGGTTCAGCGCGCCGGACAGGGCCCCGAACAGCAGGTGCAGCAGCAGGAACAGCACGAGCAGGATCAGCACGGCCAGATTGACCGACAGGTCGATCCGGTAGGGTGGCCAAAGAATGGCCACGTTGCCGTTGCCGATCCGCAGCAGCAGCGCGATGCCGACCGCAGCGGAAACGATGATCAGCAGCCAGACGATGCGGCGCATCGGAAACCCCGCTCAGCGCACGGCGGCGCGCGCCGTGCGCACCGCCGCCAGGCTGTCGTCGATGCGGGCTTGCTCCAGACCGGGCTGTACTTCGAACAACTGCCGCAGCTGGTTCTTGAAGGCCACGACGTTGCGGTGTTCGCCGTCGTAGTAGACGTCGACCCAGTGATGCGCGCGCTCCAGGTCGGCGTGGTAGACCTCGGCATTGCGCGACAACAGGCCAAGCCGCGCATTGAGCAGCATCAGGCGCAGGTTCTGGCGCAGGAAATAGGCTTGCTGCGGTGCGACCAGTACCGCCTCGGGGTTGTCGACCTGGCGCACCTGGAACAATGTGCGCAGCTCGCGGCCGAAGCTGCCTAACAGCGCGCCGATCCGCTCGAGCGTGAAGCCGCTGCCGGCCGCAGGGCTGGCGGCGGCGGGTGTGGCCTCACCGCCTGCCGGCGCGGCGGCCACCAGCCCGTCGGCGGTTTCGACGCCTTCGCGCACGCTCGCAAGCAGCGGCAGATGGTCGAGCCCGGCGAGCAGCGCGTCGATGCGCAGTGCCAGTCGACCGACATCGCTGGCCGGGTGCACGCGCAGCCGTTCGATGTCACGCGCCAGCGCGGCGCGGACCGGGGCCAGTCGCGGATCGTGCTGTCGGGACAGGCGCCCGTCGATGCTCTGCAGTGCGGCGAGCACCGATTCGGCATCGGCACCCAGCGCCAGTTGCTGGGCTGCCAGCGCCAGCGCCGATTCGGTTTCTGCCAGCTGAACTTCGAGCGAATCCTCGGCACGCTCCTGGAACAGCTTCTCGACCTGTGCCTGCAGGCCGGCCGTTTCGGTCAACCGGCTTTCGAGTGCCGCGTTGCGTGATTGCAGGTCGCGCAGCCGGTCACCCGATTGCGACAGGGCCGTCTCGAAGGTGGCGACCTTCTGCTCGGTGCCCTGCAGGCGGCGCGCCAGTTCGCCTTCGATCTGGCCGAAGCGCTGCATCGACCAGACGCCGACGGCAATTGCGGCCGCAATGCCCAGCAGGCCGATGACGATCCCGGCGACCGGACTGCCCGAGCGCTGCGACGCGCTGGCGACCGGTGCCGGCTGAGCTGGCGTCGACGCGGTGTCGGAGGGCCCGGGGTCGGGCGGTGCGCTGCCGGCCGGCACGGCCATCGGGTCGCCGTGCCCAGCGTCGGCGACGGCCTGGGTTGCCTCCGGCTGGGCGTCCGGGTCCTTGGGTCGGTTTTGCTCGCTATCAGTCACTCTCGTATCCACTGCCACCCCGGCGGCCTGCGACGGGCCGGGCCCGATTCACGACGCCGGGGAATCCGCCGCATCCTGAGCCCATTCTAGCGTGCGGACCAGGGTCGCGGTGCCTGGTTCGATCAGCTTTACCGTACGCCAGCCGCAATTTCGCAAGCAGTCGGCGATTCGTGGATGGATGGTCATCGCCGTCAGCTGACGCACAGCAGCAAGCGCGGGATCGTGTTCGGCCAGGCCGGCCAGGCGCTGAACCGCGTCGGTCGTGGTGATCAGCAGGATCGGCCGGGAAGCGGGTTCCTCGGTCAGCCAGCGGGCCAGGCAGGCAATCGCGGCGGGCTCGGGGTCGGCCGCCCGGCGGGCATAGGCCTCGAGAACTGTGACTTCCGCGCCACGCTCCCGCAGGGTCTGCTCGATCCGCTGGTTGCCTCCTGCGGCGCGCACGACCAGGATCTGCCGTCCGGTCAGCGTCTGCAGCGCCGGTGCCTTCAGCAGTGACTCGGCGTCGTAATCCGGTCCGTCCGGCGTGAGCAGCGCTCCGGTGAACCCCCTGTCGGCCAGCGCGGCCTGGCTGCCAGGGCCGACGACCGCGGCAACCGGGCCGGCCGGCCAGACATCGCCGAGTGCCTGACCCAGGATCTCGACGGCGCTGGGGCTGACGAAGACGGCGAAATCACAGCGCTCGGCCAGTGCCGCCAGCCGGACCCGGTCGGCCGCGCCGATCAGCGGCTGCAGCGTGACGAAGGCCAGTTCGAGCGCTTCGTGACCCTGCGCCTGCAGCGCCGCGGCCACCGCTGCCGTCCTTGGCTGGGGCTGGGTCAGGACGATCCTAGCCACTGGGCTGCGCCCTGCTCCAGCAGCCGGCGGGCGGCTCGTTTGCCGATCGTCTCGGCAGCCTCGGGATCGGCCGAGTCGCTGTGTTCGACTGCTTCGACCATGCCGCTGCCGTCCTCGGCCGCGACCCGTGCGATCAGCCGCAGGCCGCTGCCCGGTTCGGTCACGCACCAGGCCGCCAGCGGCACCCGGCAACTGCCGCCCAGCACCCGCGATACAGCCCGCTCGGCCAGCACTTCGGCGGTTGTCTTCGAATCGGCGAGTGGCGCCAGCCAGGCCTCGAGTTCAGGGCGTCCGGCCAGGGTCTCGATGCCCAGCGCGCCCTGCCCGGCGGCCGGCAGGCTCAGCTGCGGCGGCAGGATCGCCCGGATCCGCTCGGCCAGGCCCAGCCGCTTCAGGCCGGCGGCGGCCAGCACGATCGCGTCGTACTGGCCGGCGTCGAGCTTGCTCAGGCGCGTGTTGACGTTGCCCCGCAGCGGCAGCACGTCCAGGCCGGGAAAACGGTGGCGGATCTGGGCCGCCCGGCGCAGGCTCGAAGTGCCCAGCCGGGCGCCGGCCGGCATCGCCTCGAGCGATGCGTAGCGTGACGAGATGAAGGCGTCGCGCGGATCCTCGCGTGCCATGATCACCGGCAGCGTGAACTCGGGTGCCAGCTCCATCGGCACGTCCTTGAGCGAGTGCACGGCCAGATCGGCCCGCCCTTCGAGCAGCGCATGCTCGAGCTCCTTGATGAACAGGCCCTTGCCGCCGATCTCGCTGAGCGCACGATCGAGCACCCGGTCACCCAGGGTGGTCATTCCGAGGATCGTGACCTCGCAATCCGGGTACAGGGCGCTCAGCCGGTCCCGCACGTGCTCGGCCTGCCACATCGCCAGCCGGCTCTCGCGCGAGGCGATGACCAGCCGGCCCGGCGGTGCAACGGGCGGCGCAGGCGAAGAAGCTTCGGCCGTCTGGCCGTCTTCGCTCATCCGGTCCGTGATCTCTTCACTCATCCGGTCAGTGGCCATCAGCTGACCAGACTCTTGACCACCGACCATTGCCGGCGGCTCACCGGCAAGCGCTCGGGAATGTCGCGCAGCACGACCTGCCAGTAGGGATCGCCGCCCTCGCCGTCACCCTGCGGTTGGACGCGCTCGAAGCCGGCGATCGACGGCCGGGCGATCAGCGCGTTGCGGTGGATGCGCACGAAGCGATCACCGAACTCCTCCTCGAGCCCGGTCAGCGACTCCTCGATCAGGTACTCGCGCTCGCGGGTGCGCACCGTGATGTACTTCAGTTCGGCCTTCAGGTAGACCACATGCTCGATCGGCACCAGCAGGACGCGGCCGCGCTCGTGCACCGACAGGTGACGCCGGCGCGTGTTGGTGGCACTGGCCAGGGCGTCGATCTGCTGGACCTGGTCGCCAGGCAGCCGCGCCAGCGCCCGGCGCAGCGCCTGCAGCAGGCGCTCGGCACGAACCGGCTTGAGCAGGTAGTCGATGGCACGGACCTCGAAGGCCTCGACGGCGAATTCGTCATAGGCCGTGACGAAGATGATCACCGGCATCTGCCGGGGCGACTCGACCGACTGCGAGCGCACCGAGATGTGGCGCGCCAGTTCGATGCCGGACATGCCGGGCATCTGGATATCGAGCAGGATGATCTGCGGCTGGGCCGCCTCGATCTGCGACAGGGCCTCGGGCGCGTTCGGCGCTTCCCCGACGATACGGTGGGCGAACTCCGGGGCCAGATCGGCCAGCAGTTCACGCAGCCGCGACCGGGCAAGGGGTTCGTCGTCAACGATCAGGATCGAAGGTGCGTCTGACATCTCGGCGTCTTCTCTCTTTGCGGTAGGGGAACTGTACGACGACGCGGAAGCGTCCGTCTTGTGCGCGGGTTTCGAGCTGGCCTTCGACATCGAAAGTCAGTGCCAGCCGTTCCCTGACATTGGACAATGCCATGTGGTTGCCGGGCCGGACCGGAGCCGACTCGGGCAGTGGATTGGCGATCTCGACGCGGATCCGGTCGCCGGCCCGGCCGATGCGGATCTCGACGTCGCCCGGCTCGCTGCGGGGCTCGATGCCGTGGTGAACCGCGTTCTCGACCAGTGGCTGCAGCAGCAGCGACGGCAGCAGCGCATCACCGGGCATGCCGCCGAGGTCCCAGTGCACCTTGAGCCGGTCGGTCAGGCGCAGGCGTTCGATGGTCAGGTATTCCTTGCACAGCAGCACCTCGTCGTCGAGGGGCACCAGCTCGCGGCTGTCCTTCATGAAGACCCGGAACAGATCGGCCAGGTTCTCCAGCGTGCGCTCGGCCTGGCGGGGATCCTTGCGCATCAGCGCGATCACCGAATTCAGGCTGTTGAACAGGAAATGCGGGCGGATCCTGGCCTGCAGCGCCTGCAGGCGCCCTTCGGCCTGGGACGGCTGCAGCGAGATCAGGCGCAGGCGCAGGAACTCGAAGATCAGCCAGGTGGCCGCGGCCGCCAGCGGCACCGCTGCCGCGCCGGCCAGAAGGGCTTCGCCGGGGTCGCGGCCGGCGCTCCAGCCGGTCAGCACGGCGAACACCAGGGTCAGCAGCGAGGGCACGACGAGTGCGGCAGCCCATTGCAGCCCGAGCGGCCAGCCATTGACCACTCGCCGGGCCAGGCAGAAGATCAGCAGTGACAGCAGCGCAACCGAGTTGAGCACTGCAGCAACACGGGCCAGCCCGGCCGGAAATCCGGTGACCGTCGGTGCCAGCGCCACCGCAACCAGGGCAGCGGCCAGGTTCAGTGGCAGCAGCACGCGTGCAAGCGTTCCCAGGTTGCAGCAATCGGGCAGGACCGGCAAGGCCGCCCCATCGGTCAAACGCCGGCGCCGGCTGGCTTGCGGCCGGACTTCCTCCATCGCACTCCCCACTGTTGCGACGGCTGCGGCGCGCAGCCTGCCTGGCCGCTGTCCGCTCCAGCCGTGCCACGGCAGCGCGGACCGTATAATTCGGCCTCCGCCCTGCCCACCCGAACCGGTCGATTATGACAGATCAATTCGCCAGGAAATCCGAAGCCTGGTCCGCCCGTTTTTCCGAGCCGGTCAGCGACCTGGTCAAGCGCTACACGGCCTCGGTCGATTTCGACCAGCGGCTGGCCGAAGCCGACATCGAGGGCTCGCTCGCCCATGCGGCGATGCTGGCCTCGGTCGGCTTGCTGTCGGATGACGACCTGGCCGCGATCCGTTCGGGCATGCAGACGATCCGCGCCGAGATCGCGCAGGGCCGCTTCACCTGGTCGGTCGACCTCGAAGACGTCCACCTGAACATCGAGAAGCGGCTCACCGAACTGATCGGCGAACCCGGCAAGCGCCTGCACACCGCGCGCTCGCGCAACGACCAGGTGGCCACCGACATCCGGCTGTGGCTGCGCGCCACCATCGACGACATCGTTGCCGCGCTCGAGGCGCTGCAGCGCGCACTGCTGACGAGCGCCGAGCCGCATGCGGCGACGATCATGCCCGGCTTCACGCATCTGCAGGTCGCCCAGCCGGTCACCTTCGGTCACCACCTGCTGGCCTACGTCGAGATGTTCAGCCGCGACGCCGAGCGGCTGCGCGACTGCCGCAAGCGGGTCAACCGCCTGCCGCTGGGCGCCGCCGCGCTGGCCGGCACCAGCTATCCGATCGACCGTGAATTCGTGGCCCGCCAGCTCGGCTTCGACGGCCTGTGCGAGAACTCGCTGGACGCGGTTTCCGACCGGGACTTCGCGATCGAGTTCTGCGCCGCGGCTGCGCTGGTGATGACCCACATCTCGCGGCTGTCCGAGGAACTGATCCTGTGGATGTCGCCGCGCGTGGGCTTCATCGACCTGGCCGACCGCTTCTGCACCGGCTCGTCGATCATGCCGCAGAAGAAGAATCCGGATGTCCCGGAACTGGCCCGCGGCAAGACCGGCCGGGTCAATGGCCATCTGGTTGCCCTGCTGACCCTGATGAAAGGCCAGCCGCTGGCCTACAACAAGGACAATCAGGAAGACAAGGAGCCGCTGTTCGACACTGCCGACACCGTGCTCGAGACTCTCCGGATCTTCGCCGACATGTGCGCGGGCATCGCGGTGCGGGCCGACCGGATGCGCCAGGCCGCTGCCGAGGGTTTCTCCACCGCCACCGACCTGGCCGATTACCTGGTGCGCAAGGGGCTGCCGTTTCGCGACGCTCACGAGGCAGTCGCCCGCGCGGTGCGCATGGCAGCCGACCGCGGCGTGGACCTGGCCGATCTGACGCTGGCCGAACTGCGGAGCTTCTCGCCGCTGAGCGAGGCCGACGTGGC
>JBAYOD010000064.1:0-14321 GCA_041678445.1 Burkholderiaceae bacterium
GCCACGGCCGCACTCAGCCAGTCGTCGAACTCGGCTGACAGCGGCGTGAAACGGGGATCGCCGTAGCCGCGCATGTTGTGAAAGCTCATGCCGCTGGCAACGATCAGCACGCCCTCGTCGCGCAGCGCCGCCAGCGCCCGGCCCGCTTCGATGTGCGCAACCGGGTCGAGATCATGCCGCAGCGAGAGCTGGATCACCGGGATGTCGGCCTCGGGGAACATCAGCTTGAGCGGGATGAACACGCCGTGGTCGAAGCCACGCGCATCATCGATGCCGGCCGCCAGGCCACCCTGCTCCAGGCGCTGCCTGACCCGTTGCGCCAGCTCCGGCTGGCCGGGCGCCGGGTAAGTGAGCTGGTAGGTGTGCGGCGGAAAGCCATAGTAGTCGTAGATCAGTGGCGGGCGCTCACTGCCGGTCAGGCTGAAGTCCTGCTCCAGCCAGTGGCCTGAAACCAGCACAATGGCTTGCGGCTGGGCCGGCAAGGTGTCTGCGACACCCTTCAGGAATCCCGCCAGCCGCTGCCACGTATCGGCCGGGCTCCAGTCCATGAAGAAGCACGGCCCGGCCCCGTGGGGAACGAAAAGCACCGGCATCCGCGTGCCGCTTGCAGAGGTGTTGTGATGACTGTCGTTCATGTCGGAAATCCTCGTCAGATCCATGACAGTCATCGTAGATCAGCCACTATCGATTCGGAATCCCCCAAAACAAACCATCAATCAACACTGATAGTGTTAAGCAAGATGACATGCTGGTTGCGGCAAATCGCTGCCCCCACTGGCAGAAACGAATCGCCATGGTCAGCACGTCAGTAATGGTTCGGCGCCGGAGCGCATGATAGGCTGACTCGACAGGCAATCAGGCCGCGCCTGCGCGGGCCCCGCCTCACCCCGCAACGGCGGTCGGTCGAGAAAACGGCCGCTTGTCTGGCCACTTGCAGCCAACCCCCCGCCGCCGCTCGCGGCGGGCACAACTTCCAGCCCATGTGGGAGAAACCTTTGAAGACCTATCAACACTTCATCGACGGCCAGTATGTCGATCCGCTCGAAGGACGCTGGATCGACACCATCGATCCCTATCTCGGCGAGGCCTGGGCGCGCATCCCGCAAGGCTGCGCCAGGGATGTCGACCGTGCGGTGACCGCCGCCAACCGGGCCATGCGCGAGGGTCCGTGGGCGACGATGACCGCAACCGAACGCGGCAAGCTGATGCTGCGCCTGGCCGACCTGGTGGCGCAGAACATCGACCGGCTGGCCGAGATCGAGGTCCGTGACAACGGCAAACTGATCACCGAAATGCGCGGCCAGGTGACCTACCACGCCGAGTGGTGGCGCTACTTCGGCGGCCTGGCCGACAAGATCGAAGGCCGGGTCATGCCGATCGACAAGCCGGAGATGTTCGCCTACACGCGCAAGGAACCGATCGGCGTGGTCGGCGCCCTGACCGCCTGGAACTCGCCGCTGCTGTTCATTGCCTGGAAGTGCGCGCCGGCGCTGGCCGCCGGTTGCACGGTGGTCATCAAGCCCTCCGAGTTCGCCTCGGCATCAACGCTCGAATATGCCGAACTGACGCGCCAGGCAGGCTTCCCGGATGGCGTGTTCAACGTGGTCTCCGGCTACGGCCAGGAAGTCGGCTCGGCCATCGTCGATCATCCGGACATCGCGAAGATCACCTTCACCGGCTCGGACGCAACCGGCAAGCTGATCTACGCGCAGGCCGCCAGGACGATGAAGCGGGTCTCGCTGGAACTGGGCGGCAAGTCGCCCAATATCGTCTTCGCCGACTGCGACCTCGACCAGGCGGCGGCCGGTGCGGTCTCGGGCATCTTCGCCGCTACCGGGCAGACCTGCATCGCCGGCTCCCGGCTGCTGGTCCAGAATTCGATCAAGGACGAGTTCACCCGGCGTGTCGCCGCCCTCGGCACCTCGGCCCGCAAGGGCAACCCGATGCTGCCGACGACCCACATCGGCCCGATCACGACCCCGGCCCAGTATCGCAAGGTGCTCGACTACATCGAGATCGCCCGGGGCGAAGGCGCGCGCTGCATTTTGGGGGGCGGGCCGGCAACGGCCGACGATCTGCCCGGCGGCCAGTTCGTCGAGCCGACCATCTTCGTCGACGTGGACCCCGGGATGCGGATCGCCCGCGAGGAAGTCTTCGGCCCCGTGCTCTCCGTCATCGGCTTCGAGGACGAGGCCGAGGCGGTGCGCATCGCCAACGACACGATCTACGGACTGGCCGCCGGCGTCTGGACCGGCGACATCGGCCGGGCAATGCGGATGTCACAGGCGCTGAAGGCCGGCACGGTCTGGGTCAACACCTATCGCGCCGTCAGCTACATGATGCCGTTCGGGGGCATCAAGCATTCGGGCATCGGCCGCGAGAGTGGCATCGAGGCCATCGACGAATACTTCGAAACCAAGAGCACCTGGATCTCGTACAGCACCAGCGCACCGGCGAATCCCTTCGTGATGCGCTGAGTCGGGCCCCCGCGGCCTCAAGCCTGCGGCCGCGGACCCACGGCCGGCGACTATACGGAACCGGCCGCCCGACCTCCCGATGATCTGCGACCGCGGGCCGCGACGCCGGCCAGCAGGAGCACGCCCGGAGCAAAGAGGAGTGCAAGCGCTCCAGGCACCGGCACGCTGGCGATCTCGGTCAGCTGGAAGACGCCGGCCCCTGCGGTGCCGGCCAGCTGAGTGCCGGTCAGCGAGTGGCTGCCTGCTGCAAGAATGAACTCGCCATAGCTGTAGTGGTCGGGATCACCCAGTGCACAACTGATGTCCGTGTCGCATGCACCGCCCGCTGTGGGTGCCGACGTCGAACCGATGCTTGTCAGGTCGTTGAATATCTCGAACTGATCGGTCGACGCGAACAGGTCCAGAACGATGAGCCGAACCGGGGTGCTCGTCGTGATGGTCCAGGGACCATCGCCCACCTGAACGACCGGCTTCCCATCCGGCGGGTTGGTCGCCAGCACCGTATCTGCACCCGATACCAGTGCTGTGCCGGGACCACCGAACGCGAACTCGTACCAGGTATCGAGGCTGACGGGGACCGCCTTGGCGTGCTGTGCAGGGAACCCCAGCAATACGACACATGCCAGACTCACGGCCATCCCGATGAGACGGGAGAGAGATGTCGAGGCCATTTTTCGCTCCTTGATTTCAGTATGAAAGAGAGCATCACGAACTCGCTTGCCGAGGATACGGATCAAGATCGGGTGGCAACAGCTGATGCAGCAAGCAGAGAAAGAAGGAAAGCAAGAAATGTACTAAAAATCCCTTCTCGATAACAATCAAGGAGATACAAGCGACGATCGATCACCCTGAGGAGCGACTGTAAAAAAGATCGACGCCGGGCTCTGGCGACGATGAAAGCGCTCGTGCAAGATGAAGATCTTGCCGCTTCGCCACAGGAGACCCTGAACCGTGTCGCCCGGCCCGACCAGCACGCAATCGAGGCAGGCATGACGGGGCGCGCCGGACCCGGCGGACTGCACATCCTGATCGTCGACGATCACGCCCTGTTCGCCGACGGCCTGACCATGCTGCTGGACCGGCTCGCCGACCAGGTCTGCGTCAGCTGGTCGCAAAGCTGCGAGGCGGCGCTCGACGGCCCGCTGGCGGGCCGGCCGCTTGATCTGACTCTGTTCGATCTGATCCTGTTCGACCTGGCCCTGCCCGGCACCCGCCATCTGGAAGCCTACCGGCTGCTGGCGGCGCGCGCGCCCAGCGTACCCATCGTTGCCGTTTCGGCCGACGAGCGCCCGCAGATGATCAACGATCTGCTGCAGGCCGGCGCGCACGGCTACATCCCCAAGTCGAGCGGCAGCGAGGTGATGCTGAACGCGCTCAAGCTGGTGCTCTCCGGTGCCCGCTACGTGCCCGACATCCTCGTTCGCGACGGCCCGCTGCGAGCCGGCGCCAACGGCCTCACGGCACGCGAGCGGCAGGTGCTGGCGCTGCTGGTCGCGGGCCACGGCAACAAGGCGATCGCCAGCGAACTGGACATTGCCGAATCGACGGTGCGGGTGCACGTCACCTCCATCCTCAGGCGTTTCGGTGTCCGGTCACGCGCCGCCCTGCTGACCCTGCCCGCCGTCGGCGAGCAGTTACGGGGCCATCCGGATTGAGGCAAGAGGAGGACCGGCGATGAATCCGGCCGCCGGGCAGCGCTCGCTGCGCCGCGCCATCGACGACGAATGCCTGCGCCTGTCCTTCGAGCACCTCCTCTACATCACCTGGGCCACGACGCTGATGGTTCTGGCGCTGGCGGCCATCATGACCCGGCACCTGCCCGTCGAATCGCTGCTGGGGTGGGTGGCGATCTATGTCGTGCTGTCGCTGGTGCGACTGGGCGTGGCCCTCTGGTACCGCGCCCGCGAACGCAGCGGCGACGACCTGCGGCGCATGCTGCCGTGGCTGACGGCCGGCTTGATTCTTGCGCCGCTCTCCTGGTCGATCCTGCCCTTTCTCACGCCGCGTGACGACACCGCGGCCTACCTGATCCAGCTGATGTTTGCCGGCGGACTGGTCGCCGGCGGCGCGCAGACCCTGATCGGCACCCCGCGCATCCTGCTCGTCAACACCCTGCTCACGATGGCGCCGTTCGTCGTGCGGCTGCTCGGCTCGGGGATCACCGAACAGGTGTACATGGGCTTGCTGGCCATCTTCTACTACCTGTCCACGCTGCATTTCGGCCGGCGCAACCTGAAGGTGATCCGCGAATCGATCGCACTGCGCTTCAGCAATCTGCAACTGGTGGCCGACCTGACGCAGGCCAAGGAACAGGCCGAACAGGCCCGCGACACGGCGGAGCGTGCCATCGAGGCGAAAAACCGCTTCCTGGCCGCGGCCAGCCACGACATCCGCCAACCTATGCATGCCGCACTGCTGTTCATCGGTGCGCTCGACCACACGGCGCGGGCTGGCAACCGGCCGGTCATCGACCGCCTCCAGGCGGCCCTCACCGCCGCCCGGGAGATGCTCGACACGCTGCTCGATGTCTCGCAACTGGACGCCGGCGTCGTCAGGCGCAACGACGTGACGTTCCGCGCCGAGGCTGCCGGCCAGCGGATCGTCGAGATGTTCGACCCGGTGGCCACCCACAAGGGGCTGGCGATCGGGCTGCGCTGCCCGCCCGATCTGTGGCTGCACGCCGACCCCGCGCTGGTGCAGCGCGTGCTGGTCAACCTGGTGAGCAACGCCGTCAAGTACACCGAGCGCGGCGCCGTGCTGATCGCCATGCGCCGGCGCGGCGACGCCTGTCTGGTGCAGATCTGGGATACCGGCATCGGCATCGCCGAGGCGCAGCAGGCGTCGATCTTCGACGAGTTCATGCAGCTGGACAATCCGGAGCGCGACCGCAGCCGCGGCACCGGCCTGGGCCTGACCACCGTGCGACGCCTGTGCCGGTTGCTGGGCACGCAGATCACGGTGCGCTCGCGCCCCGGGCACGGCAGCGTCTTTGCCTTCCGCCTTCCGCTCGGCCAGGCGATGGTCGGGCAGCCGCCAGGGGCCGGAATCGAAGCGAGGGTCGAAGTCGAAGTCGAAGCCAGAGCCGGAGCCGGAGCCGGAGCCGGAGCCACGACGCTTGCACAGGCGCAGACCCGTGCAAACGTCCTGGTGGTCGACGACGATGAACTGGTGCGCGACGGACTGGCCGCCCTGCTCACTGCGCATGGCTACCAGGTCTGCCTGGCCGCCGACGTCGACGAAGCCGCCCGCATCGCCGGTGCAGCCCGGGCGCCGGACCTGGCGCTGGTCGACTACCGGCTGCCCGGCGAACGGACTGCGCTCGATGCCATCGAGGCCATCCACACGGCAAGCCGGCAAGCCGTGCCGGCAATCATCATCACCGGCGATACCCACCCCCAGCGCCTGCGCGAAGTGCAGGCGCTCGGCCATCCCGTGCTGTTCAAGCCCGTCCCGGCCGATGCGCTGGTCGAGGCAGTAAGCAAAGCGCTTAGTCGATCTGCCTAGCGCGTCTCGTATCGACAAGCGCCGCGGTTCCGCAACAGACTGCAAGACACCGACCAGGCCTTGCAGACGGGCAATCCAGGCCCTCGGCCTGGCGACACGACCAGCGGAGGCCGGGATGAACGGGATATCGAAACCGACTGCCGGGTGGCATGCAGCCGCGTGGACGATTCTGCTGGCCGGCACAGTGATGCTCACAGGCGGATGCGCCGACGGCGACACCTCGCCGGCGAGTCTCGCCGCAGGACTGTGGGGTCAGGCACCAGGGTCGGGGCAGGAGGAAGAAGAGCTCCAGATGCAGGAACCCCCCGGAAAGGCCGACCTGAACGCCTACCTCGCCGGGTTGCCGAGCTGGGACGAGTTCTCGCCCCAGGCCGCGGATCATGAAGGTCCAACGGGCGATCCGGTCCGATCCGTCCAGACTGTCGGCAACCAGAACTACCAGTGCACGTCCACCCCGTACAGCCTGACGCGAACGCCCGACCGGATCGCCACGCTGAATCCCGACGTGGATGTGCTGTGGGCCGGTGCGCTTCTCCAGGGCCGAGGCTATGTCGGCGGCATCGGCAGCCTGGCCGAGCTGCCGGTGCGCCAGCGCGCACCGCTGAAGCTCTCCCTGGATCTCCTCAGCGCAAACAACAGCATCGTCGTCGAGAACCCGAGCCAGTCGAGCGTCATCACCGCCATCGGACAGCTGGTCTCCGCTGCCGACGCCACCGGGCACCGGGCAGGTAGCAGGATTTCCTTCAACGAGGTGGCCTACCATTCGCTCGCCGAAGCGTCGGTGCAGGCCGGTCTGTCGGCGCTCTACCAGGGCGCCACCGTCAAGGCGACGCTCGAAGCCAGCGTCAGTGCGGAAACCTCGACCCTGTTCGCGGTCTACACGCAGCAGATGTTCACGGTGTCGATCGAGCAACCGCAGACGCCAGGCGAGATGTTCAGCGACGCGTTCACCCAGGCACGACTCGACGAGCAGATCGCTGGCGGGCGAATCGGCCCGGGCAACCTCCCTGTCTACGTTTCGAGCATCGTGTATGGCCGCACCCTGGTGTTCTCGATGACGGCCACCGGCACCCAGGCCGAGATCCGGGCCGCGCTGTCGATCGCCGCAGGCAAGCAGGGCGGCGAGCTCAGCGACCGGCAGAAACTGCTGCTGAGCACCTCGGAGGTCAGGCTGATCGCCGTCGGCGGCGATGCCCAGAACGCCGCCGATGTCATCCGCTCGGGCGAACTCGCCCATTACTTCGACCAGGCAGCGCCACTGACCACGGCGCACCCGATTTCATATACCGTGCGCAACCTGGCCGACAGCAGCATCGCACGCGTCAGCGAAACGACCGACTACGACGTCCGCCAGTGTGCCGAGGCCTCGATCCCGGTGACCGGTGCGATGTACCGGATCAAGATGGTCGATGCAACTTACGTCGATCGGGGGCCCCTCCGCTCATGCGCCGGCCTGAGCAACGGCGTCGGACTCGGTGTGCACCACTTCCACGTCAACAGCCAGGATCTCGTCCTCAAACAGATATTCCTGGGCCCCACCCTGACGATCAGCCAGGTCTATCCGTTCGACAGCAAGGAAATCGACGTGCCCCTTCACTACGACGGCCGGGACGAGGTCACGCTGGGCGGCTACATCAGGGGCATGGCCTTCCCTTCCACCCGGTCACTCGACTGGAACTGGAATCCGCCGATCCGGTTCAAAGGCAACCTTCCCGAAGGCTATCGCACCACCTCGGCCTGGGGACTGAAGAATGCGCTGCAGCAATGCGGCCTGCTGCGGGTCCGGTACCACGTGACACGGGGCGCGGATCTGAACGACTGATCTCTCGGCATCAATTCGCACCGAGCCGCTTTCGTACCTGGTCGCAAAGCTCGCGCACCGACGGGTTCGCCTGCGATGCGCCGGCGACGCTCATGAGGATGGCGCCCAGGCTGACGATCAGACGGAAATACCGTACGCGCATGGCTTTCCCCTTCTCTCCCTTGCCTGCATGGAAGCATAAACTCCTCGCGAAGGCATTTCAGGCACTCATCCGATGGCACTCGATCACCACACCCTCACCGCCTATCGCGACCGGCATCCAGCCTGGCGGTTGCTGGCCTCACCCCATGCGCCGCTGGTGGCGAGCTTCCTGTACCGGGTATTCGTGGCCCCGAATGTGCGCGTGATGAGCGAGGCGGACCTGGCCGAGACCCTGGAGGACGAACTGTTCGCGCTGCGCGAGCAGCTCGGCGCCGACGCGTATCCGAAAGCCGCGGCCGACTATCTGAATGACTGGTGCGCGCCGGACAAGGGCTGGCTGCGCAAGTTCTACAAACCCGGTACCGACGAGGCCCAGTTCGACCTGACCCCGGCCACGGAAAAGGCCATTGCCTGGCTAGTGTCGCTGACCGAGCGGCCTTTCGTCGGCACCGAATCGCGCCTGCTGACGCTGTTCGCGCTGCTGGAACAGATCAGCGCCGGCACCGAAGCCGACCCTGCCAGGCGCCTGGAAGATCTGCAACGCAAGCGCGACGGGATCGACGCCGAAATTGCCCGCGTGCTGGCCGGCGAAATGCCGCTGCTCGATGACACGGCCATCAAGGATCGCTTCCTGCAGTTCCAGCAACTGGCTCGCGAACTGCTGAGCGACTTCCGCCAGGTGGAACACAACTTTCGTCAACTCGACCGCAGCGTGCGCGAGAAGATCGCGCTGTGGGACGGCAGCAAGGGCGCCCTGCTCGACGAAATCATGGGCGAGCGCGACGCCATCGGCGACTCCGACCAGGGCCGCAGCTTTCGCGCTTTCTGGGATTTCCTGATGTCCAGCCGCCGCCAGGAAGAACTGTCCGAGCGGCTCGATCGCGTGCTCGGCCTGCCTGCCGTCGTTGCGCTCGCCCCCGAACCGCGCACCCGGCGCGTGCATCACGACTGGCTGGAAGCCGGCGAACATACCCAGCGCACGGTGGCACAACTGTCGCAACAGTTGCGCCGCTTTCTCGATGACCGGGCCTTCCAGGAGAACCGCCGCATCCTCGAACTGCTGCGCGGCGTCGAAGCCAAGGCGCTGGCGCTGCGCGAAGCGCCCCCCGGCGCCAGCGTGATGGACATCGACGATCTCGGAGCCGACATCACGCTGCCATTGGAGCGCCCTCTGTTCACGCTCAACGCCCGGCCGCGCCTGCTGGAGCAGATCCTCGAATCCGGCGAGGCCGACGACATCGACACCGCGCGCCTGTTCGATCAGCATGCGGTGGACAAGACCCGCCTGCGCCAGACCCTGCGGCAAGCGCTGCGCCAGCAGTCACAGCTCAGCCTGCGCGCGCTGCTGGAGGCGCAGCCGCTGCAGCAGGGACTGGCCGAACTGGTGGCCTGGCTGGAACTTGCCCACGCAGGCGGCCACGGCCTGGAAGGTCTGAACGCCGTGGTGGACGAAGACGTCCGGGAACTCATCGAATGGATTGCCCGGGATGCGCAGGGCCTGCCGGTACGGCGGCGGGCGCACATGCCACGTATCATCTTCGCCCGTTGACTACTGCCCGCAGCAGATGACAAGAAAGGACCATGAACGACAGCTCCGACATCGACCCGGCAGCCGATACCGGAACGCATGCCCCGGTCGCGCCCGAACTGTCGCAACTGATGGTTCACCTGCTCAAGGGCGTGCTGTACCGTCCGGACGACGAGCGTCTGTGGGCCAGCCTGCTGCGCCTGCAGGCCCGGGTCCGTGAGCAGGCGGCGATCCTGCTGCTGGAACTGGTGCTGGACGAAGCCGAAGGACACGCCTTCCTCAAGAGCCTGCCGCAAGCCGACGACGCCGACGCGGGACCGCGCCTGCCCCGTCTGATCGTCCGGCGGCCGCTGTCCTATCCGGTCAGCCTGATGCTGGCCTTGCTGCGCAAGCGCATGGCCGAATCCGATGCCGGCGGCGGCGATACCCGGCTGATCCTGTCGCGCGAGGACATCGCCGAGCTGATGCATGTCTTCCTGCCCGACGGCACCAACGAGGCGCGCCTGATCGACCAGGTGGATTCGACCATCACCAAGGTGGTGGAACTGGGCTTCCTGCGCAAGCTCAAACCCGCCGCCGGCGCCGCCCTGCAGGCACCGCGCTACGAGGTGCGACGCATCCTCAAGGCCTTCGTCGATGCGCAGTGGCTGGCCGACTTCGATGCGCGACTCGACAGCTATCGCAGCGCACTGTCCGGTACCGGCCCGGACAAGGCGGCCACGCCATGAACGGGCCCGCTTCCCCTGAACTGGATTTCGTCGCCGACGACCGCCACGTCGGCTTTCGCCTGCAGCGGCTGGAGGTGCTGAACTGGGGCACCTTCGACCGGCAGGTCTGGCGCTACGAACTCGACGGGCGCAACGGCTTGCTGACCGGTGACATCGGATCTGGGAAATCCACCCTGGTCGACGCCGTCACCACGCTGCTGGTGCCGCCGCAGCGCATTGCCTACAACAAGGCCGCCGGCGCCCAGTTGCGCGAACGCTCGCTGCGCTCCTACGTGCTGGGCTACTACAAGAGCGAACGCAGTGAAGCCACCGGCAATGCCCGCCCGGTGCCCCTGCGCGATGCCTCCAGCTACAGCGTGATCCTGGGCGTGTTCCGCAACGAAGGCTACGATCAGTCGGTCACGCTGGCCCAGGTATTCTGGTTCCGCGAACCGCAGGGCCAGCCGATGCGGCTGTTCGCGGCGGCCGAGCGCGAGCTGTCCATCACCGGGAATTTCTCCGGCTTCGGCAGCGACATCAACGGCCTGCGCAAGAAGCTGCGTGCCGCGGGCTGCGAACTGAACGACAGCTTTCCGCCCTACGGCGCCTGGTTCCGCCGCCGCTTCGGCATCGAGCACGAGCAGGCGCTGGAGCTGTTTCACCAGACCGTGTCGATGAAATCGGTCGGCAACCTGACCGATTTCGTGCGCAACCACATGCTCGAACCCTTCGACGTGGGCCATCGCATCGAGGCGCTGCTCGGCCACTTCGACGACCTCGACCGAGCCCACCAGGCGGTGCTCAAGGCCAAGCGCCAGATCGAGCTGCTGACACCGCTGATGGCCGATGGCCGCCGACATGGCGAGATCGCTGCCGAGATCCACGGGCTGCGCGAAGGGCGCGATGCACTGCGCCCGTACTTCGCTGGCCTCAAGGCGGCGTTGCTGGAACGGCGCCTGGAACTGCTGGGCCAGGACGCGGCGCGCCTCGACGCCCGCATCGACAGCCTGGGCCAGCAGCGGGAGAACACCCGGATCGAGCAGGCAATGCTCGAACGCGCGCTGCGCGACAACGGTGGCGACCGGCTGGAGCAGCTGGCGGCCGACATCCAGCGACTGGAGGCCGAGAAGCGGCAGCGGCACGAGAAAGCGGCCGCGCATGCCGAACTGCTGGCCCGCATCGACGAAACGCCCCCGGGCGACGAAGCCACCTTTGTCATCCAGAGGGAATCCATCGGCGAACGTGCCGAGAACCTGCGCGCGGAAGTGGCCGGCTTCGAGAACGACGAACGCGAACACGAATTCACCCTGCGCCGGGGCCGCGAGGAACACGAAGCCCTGACCGCCGAGATCGACAGCCTGGCCCAGCGCACAAGCAACATCGACGCCAGACAGGTGCGCGTGCGGGAAGCGCTGTGCGCTGCCCTGGCCATCGCCGTGGAAGCGCTGCCCTTCGCCGGTGAACTGATCCAGGTCCGCGAGGACGAGCGCGACTGGGAAGGTGCCGCCGAACGTCTGCTGCGCGGCTTCGGCCTGTCCCTGCTGGTGCCGCCCGAGCATTACAAGGCCGTGACCGATTGGGTCGAACGCCAGCACCTGGGCGCGCGCCTGGTGTATTTCCACGTCCGTGCGCGCAAGTCCGCGCCGGCCGCCGGCCTGCACCCGCAGTCGCTGGTACGCAAGCTGCTCATCAAGCCCGACACGCCTCACTACGACTGGCTCGAACGGGAATTGCACCACCGCTTCGACCTGGCCTGCTGCGCCGACACCGAGCAGTTCCGCCGCGAGGCCCGTGCCATCACCCGGGCCGGGCAGATCAAGGATCCGAGCGGACGCCACGAGAAAGACGATCGGCTGCGCATCGACGAGCGCAGCCGCTACGTGCTGGGCTGGAGCAACGCCGCCAAGCTGCGTGCCTTGCGCGAGCAGCGCGAGCGGCTGCAACGGCGACTGGGCGAAGTCGGCGAGTCGATCGCCGCGGCCCAGCAATCACGCCGGCAGCGCCAGGGGCGGCTGGAGGCCCTGGCCAAGCTCGAAGTGTTCAGCCGCTACAGCGAAATCGACTGGCAGGGCCCGGCGCGCGAGATCGCCAGACTGGCCGAGGAGCGCGACCGCCTCAAGGCTGCTTCCGACACCCTGCGGGAACTGGAACGCCAGTTGGCAGCGCTTCGCGAGCGTCTGCAGGGGATCGATTCCGAACTCGGTGAAACCCAGGGCAGGCGCGGCGAGATCCGTGGCAAGCACGAAACCGCACAGGCCCAGCATGCGCTGGCCCTGGAGAGTCTTGCGCAGGCAACGCTCGACGACGCCTTGCTGCACCGCCTCGATGGCTGGCGCGCCGAGGCCCTGGGTGAACACCAGCTCACGGTCGAGTCCAGCGACAACCGCGAGCAGGACGTGCGCAACTGGCTGCAGGATCGTATCGACGGCGCGGACAGGCGCCTCTCCCGCCTGACCGAACGCATCATCGACGCCATGCGCGGCTTCAAGGAGGCGTTCAAGGCCGAGACCGCCGAGATCGACGTCAGCCTGCCTGCGCTGCCCGAATTCGGACGGCTGATGGACGGCCTGCAGCGCGACGACCTGCCGCGCTTCGAAGCCCGCTTCAAGGAGCTGCTCAACGTCAACACCATCAACGAGATCGCCAACTTCAATGCCCAGCTCGCGCGCGAGCGCGAAACCATCAAGGAACGGGTCGAAGTCATCAATCAGTCGCTGCAGGCCATCGACTACAACCGCGGCCGCTACATCCGGCTGCTGGCCCAGCCCAGTACCGACGCCGAGATCCGTGATTTCCAGCAGGACCTGCGTGCCTGCACCGAAGGCGCCCTGAGCGGCTCGGAAGACGAACAGTATTCCGAAGCCAAGTTCCTGCAGGTCAAGGCCATCATCGACCGCTTCCGGGGCCGTGAAGGCCTGGCCGAGGCCGATCGGCGCTGGATGCAGAAGGTCACCGACGTGCGCAACGGGTTCCTGTTCTCGGCCAGCGAGCGCTGGCGCGAGGACGACACCGAGCACGAGCACTATTCCGATTCCGGCGGCAAGTCGGGCGGACAGAAGGAGAAGCTGGCCTACACGGTGCTGGCGGCGAGCCTGGCCTACCAGTTCGGCCTGGAATGGGGCGCGGTGCGCTCGCGCTCGTTCCGGTTCGTGGTGATCGACGAAGCCTTCGGGCGCGGCTCGGACGAATCGGCACAGTACGGCCTGGAGCTGTTTCGTCAGCTCAATCTGCAGCTGCTGATCGTCACGCCGCTCCAGAAGATCCACATCATCGAACCCTATGTGTCGAGCGTGGGCTTCGTGCACAACGAAGGGGGCCGCGAGTCGCGCTTGCGCAGCCTGACCATCGAGGAATACCGCGAGCAGAAGGCTGCCGCGCGGCGAAGCACCGCATGAAGTGGAGCCGGCCCGCCGATCTGCGCGCGCAGATCGAACGTCTGTGGCAGCGCGGCGAGTTGCTGCGCGCCGCGGTGAACGAGGACCCGCCGGGCTGGCCGCTGCGCCTGTCGCTGCGATCACCTTCGGCGGCCGACCTCAGCAACCACTTCGATGCCGTGCGCGACTGGGTGCAAGAGATGGGCAACGTGCCCCGTGTTCGCACCGAATGGCGCGACTGGACACACCGGGTCCAGGGCCGGCAGCGCCTGCCCGATACCGTCTGGGTCGATACCCTGGACGATGCGCTGGCCATCATCGGCAAGACCCACGACGCCCGGCGGTTCCAGGCACTGTGGCAGCAGACCGCGATCGCACAGCCCGCGCTGCTGCCCTGGCTGCAACAGCGCCCCTTGCAGGCGCTGGCGCTGGCCGGGCACTGGCCGCGCCTGCTGGCCGTGGTCGCCTGGGTGCAGGCCCACCCGCGTCCGCAGGTGTATCTGCGCCAGGTGGACGCGCCAGGCGTGGACAGCAAGTTCATCGAAGCCCAGCGCGGCACGCTCGCCCAGTGGCTGGACCTGACCCTGCCCGCCGAGGCCATCGACCCGAGCGCAACAGGCACCGCCGGGTTCGCCCGGCGCTACGGCTTTCGCGACAAACCCCTGCGGATCCGCCTGCGCGTGCTCGATCCGCAGCTGCCCAGTCTTCCCGGCTGTACGCAGCCGCCCGACCTCAGCCTGGACGCCGACAGCTTCGGTTCGCTCGCGC
>JBAYOD010000065.1:0-14018 GCA_041678445.1 Burkholderiaceae bacterium
ACCCGCTGCTCGGGGGCCATGGCGCCCCAGCTGGCGATCTCGTCGGGTGTCCGGTGGCAGCCGATGCACAGGCCGTCCACCGGATCGATCCGGCACACCGAGATGCAGGGCGAGCGGGTCCGGCCGGCGGAGGCCGGCGGTGGCGGCGCCGGGGGCGTGTTCACCTCGTGGTTGCTTCGTGCCGGGCGGCGCGCTTCACGGCCAGCGCCTTGCCGGCCCGCGAGTTGCTGGGCCGGCCGATCTGCTCCGAAATCCACTGGCCGGTGTCGACCAGCGCGTCGAGGTCGAGTCCGGTTTCGATGCCCAGGCCGTGCAGCAGGTAGACGACGTCTTCGGTGGCCACGTTGCCGGTGGCGCCGCGTGCGAACGGGCAGCCGCCCAGGCCGGCGATCGAGGTGTCGAAGCGGGTGATGCCGACCTGCAGGCTGGCCAGCACATTGGCGACGGCCTGTCCGTAAGTGTCATGGTAGTGGCCGGAGATGAGGTCGGCCGGCAGCTCGCCCAGCACGGCCTCGAGCACCTGCCGGACCTGTCCGCCGGTGCCCACGCCGATGGTGTCGGCGATGCCGATCTCGTCGCAGCCCAGATCGCGCATGCGCAGCGATACATCGACGACGGAGGCCACCGGTACCTCGCCCTGGTAGGGGCAGCCGTAGGCGACCGACACCGCCGCGCGCAGGCGCAGGCCGTTGGCCTTGGCGGCTTCGGCCACCGGCCGGAAGCGTTCGATGCTCTCGGCGATCGAGCAGTTGATGTTGCGCTGTGAGAAAGCTTCGCTGGCCGCGCCGAAGATGACGACTTCCTGGGCGCCTGCGGCAAGCGCGCCGTCGAAACCCTTCATGTTCGGCGTGAGCACCGAGATCCGGCTGCCGGCGGGGCGCGGAATGCGCGCCATGACCTCGGCGGCGTCGGCCATCTGCGGCACCCACTTGGGTGACACGAAGGAGGTGGCCTCGAGCTGGCGCACGCCGGCCGCCAGCAGGCGTTGGCACAGGGCCACCTTGACGTCGGTGGAGACGGGCTGCTTTTCGTTCTGCAGGCCGTCGCGCGGACCCACTTCGGTGATCAGGACGGATGCTGGCAGCTTCATGGAATTCACTCCGTACAGACTTGGCCGTTCGTCGGCATTCTGCCGTTCGTCGGCTATGCGTCGTTGGTCGGCTCTATGTGCGTCGTGCTTAGTAGCCGCGCTGGCGCAGGACCAGGCCGCCTACCGGCTCGCCGCGCTCGAGCGCGGCAATCTTTTCGGCCACCTGGCGGGCCGACAGCTCGGGCAGCGTCATGGCCGAGCTGTGCGGCGTCATCCGCACGCGCGGGTGGCGCCGGAACGGATGATCGGCGGGCAGGGGTTCCTGGCGGAATACGTCGAGCGTGGCGCCGGCCAGCCGGCCCGAGTCGAGGGCGGCAAGCAGGTCTTCGTCGACCACCAGCGGGCCGCGGGCGACGTTGACCAGCCAGGCGCCCTCGGGCAGCCATGACAGCCGGGTGGCGTCGAACAGATCCTCGGTGTCCGGAGTGTGTGGGGCGAGCAGGATCAGCACGCGGCATTCCGACAGGAAGCTTTGCAGGCCGTGGCTGTCGTCGAAGCAGTCGATGCCGGCGATGGTCTTCGGGCTGCGCGAATAGCCGCGTACCCGATAGCCGAACGCGCCCAGCGCCTGGGCGACCTGGGTGCCGAGCACGCCAAGGCCGAACACGCCGACGGTGATGTCGCTGCGGCGCAGCGGCGGCAGCTCTTTCCAGCCGCCGTCGCGCTGTTGCTGCTCGTACTCGGTGGCCTGGCGCTGCACGCGCAGGACTTCGTGCAGGCAGTACTCGATCATCTGGTCGGCCATGCCGGCATCTTGCAGCCGGATCAGCGGCAGCTCGGCGGGCAGCTCGGGATGGCCGAGCAGGTGGTCGACGCCGGCACCGGCGCTGAATAGCGCCTTCAGCCGGGGTTGGGTTGGAAAGAAGCCGGCGTCCGGATACCAGCCGACTGCGTAGTCGGCCGGCTCGGCGCCAGGCTCCCAGCCTTCGGCCACCGATCCGGGGATCAGCCGAGTCAGCGCTTCGCACCAGCGCTCGCGTGCGGCCTGAACGGGATGGGCGATGGTGATTCTCGTCATGTCCTCAATTCTCCTCGAAACCGATCAGGGCGGCGCCTTCGTCGACCTGGTCGCCGACCCGGTAGCGCAGTTCGGTCACGGTGCCGGCCGCCGGTGCCGTGATCGTGTGTTCCATCTTCATCGCTTCGATGACGATCACCGGCTGGCCGCGGGTCACCCTGGCGCCGGCTTCGACGAGCACCGCGATGACCTTGCCCGGCATCGGCGCGCTCAGCCCGCCGACTTCGGCCGCGTCGTCGCCGGCATGGGCGAGCGGGTCGGCCCAGCGCAGCACGAGTGCGCCCTCCGGGCCGAACAGGTACAGCGACTCGCCGGCCAGCGCGATGCCGACCTCGAAGACGGTGTCGCCGACCAGGCCGCGCAGCGTGCCGGAGCCGGTGTCGAAGGACAGTCCGGTGAGGCGCACCGCCTCGTCGCCGGCGCGCACGGTCCAGCCGCTGCGGTCGTATTCGACCGACACCTCGTAGTCGGCGTCGCCGTGGCTGAAGCGCAGCGAGCGCACCAGCCAGGCACCGCTGTGCCGCCAGCCGTCGGCGCTCGTCCACGGGTCGTGCCAGGCGGCATCGGTGCCGGCTGCTTCGTGGTCGGGACGGGCGGCCGGTGCTGCGGGGCCGCCGGTTCGTTCAAGCACCGCCACGGCGGCCGCGGCGATCGCCAGTTCGCGCAGCGCCGGCGGACGCGGCGGTGGCAGCAGCGTTGCCTTGCGCTGCTCGATCAGGCCGGTGTCGAGTTCGGCAGCGGCGAATGCCTCGTCGCGCATCAACCGGGACAGGAAGGCCGCATTGGTCTGCACCCCGACTGCCTGCACTGCGGCCAGGGCAGCGGCCATTCGCTGGCGGGCCTGTTCGCGGTCGCGGCCGTGGCAGATGATCTTGGCGATCATCGGGTCGTAGAACGGCGTGATTGCGTCGCCTTCGCGAACGCCGCTGTCGATGCGAACGCCGTCGGGCGCGTCCAGCGAGAACCGGGCGCCATCGGGCAGGCGCAGCCGCTGGAGCGTGCCCGTCGACGGCAGGAAACCCTTGTCGGGATTCTCGGCGTACAGCCTGACCTCGATGGCATGGCCGTCGATGGACAGTTGTTCCTGCGTGCAGGGCAGCGTCTCGCCGGCCGCCACCCGCAACTGCCATTCGACCAGATCCTGGCCGGTGATCATCTCGGTGACCGGGTGCTCGACCTGCAGGCGGGTGTTCATCTCCATGAACCAGAAGTTGCCCGCCTGGTCGGCGATGAACTCGACGGTGCCGGCGCCGACGTAGCCGACTGCACGCGCCGCGGCCACGGCGGCTGCGCCCATTGCGGCGCGCCGCTCCGGGTTCATGCCGGGAGCCGGCGCCTCCTCGATCACCTTCTGGTGGCGGCGCTGCACCGAGCAGTCGCGCTCGAACAGGTGAACGCAGTTGCCGTGCGAATCGGCGAACACCTGGATCTCGATGTGGCGGGGCCGCAGCACATAGCGTTCGACCAGCACATGCTCGTCGCCGAAGGCATTGCGCGCCTCGCGCTGGCAGGACGCGAGCGCGGCCTCGAACTGGTCGCTGCGCTCGACGATGCGCATGCCCTTGCCGCCACCGCCCGCGCTGGCCTTGATCAGCACCGGGTAGCCGATTGCGTCGGCCTGGCGCGCAAGAAAGGCCGGGTCCTGCTCGTCACCGTGGTAGCCGGGCACCAGCGGCACGCCGGCCTTCCCCATCAGGGCCTTGGCGGCCGACTTGCTGCCCATGGCTGCGATGGCGCTGGCCGGCGGCCCGATGAACACCAGACCGGCCTGGGCCACCGCCCGGGCAAAGGCCTCGTTCTCGGACAGGAAGCCGTAGCCGGGGTGGATGGCCTGGGCGCCGCTGCGTCGGGCGATCTCGATGATCAGGTCGGCGCGCAGATAGGACTCGCGCACGGGGGCCGGGCCGAGCCGCCAGGCCTCGTCGCAGGCAGCCACGTGGCGGGCACCGGCGTCGGCGTCGGAGTAGACGGCGACCGTCCGGATACCCATCCGGCGAGCCGTCGCGGCGACCCGGCAGGCGATTTCGCCGCGATTGGCGATCAGGATCTTGTCCAGCATCAGGCGCTCCCGGGGTTGGATTGCCAGGCAGGCTTGCGCTTCTCGAAGAATGCGGCGATTCCCTCCTGGCCTTCGGGTGAGCTGCGCAACTCGGTGATCCGGCGCGTGGTTTCGTCGGCCAGGGCCTCGTCGATCGGCTGGCCGGTAACGTCGAGGATCAGCCGCTTGGCTTCGCGCAGTGCGTTGGGTGCCGCCTGGATGATGCCGCCGAGGAGCATGTTGACGGTGTCGTCGAGCTGCTCGCCGGGGCAGACCTCATTGAGCAGACCGATGCGCCAGGCCTCGCCGGCGCCGAAGACCTGGGCGGTCAGGAACCAGCGCCGGGCCTGGGCTGGCCCGATCCGCGCGAGCACATACGGGCTGATGATCGACGGGATCAGTCCGAGCTTGACCTCGGAGATGCAGAACTCGGCGTCCAGGCTGCCCACCGCGATGTCACAGGCAGCGATCAGCCCGATGCCGCCGGCGAAGGCCGGGCCGTGCACCCGGGCGATCACCGGCTTCGGGCTGTCGTGGATGGTTCGCAGCAGCGTGGCGAGCTTGCGTGAATCCTCGAAGGCCGCTTGCGGGCTCATTCCGCGGGCAGCCTTCATCCAGTTCAGGTCGGCGCCGGCACAGAAGGCCGCGCCGGTCCCGGCCAGCACGATGGCCCGGATCTCGTCATCCTCGATGGCCACTTCGAAGGCCTCGGTGAGCTCCGCGATCATCGTGTCGTTCATCGCGTTGCGCAGTTCCGGGCGGTTCATCCAGATGATGGCGAGCCCGGGAGAAAGCTGGATCTGAAGAGTCTGATAGGACATGGCGGTCGTCTGCAGGCGGTTGGCGGCTTTGGCCGTTGGCGGATTGGGTGGATTGGCTGGTTGGCGGATTCGGGTGACGCGACCGATTCGGCGGACTTCAGATCCGGAATACGCCGAAGCGGGTGTCCGGAATCGGTGCATTCAGCGCGGCCGACAGCCCGAGCGCGAGCACGCGGCGGGTGTCGGCCGGATCGATGATGCCGTCGTCCCAGAGCCGTGCCGTGGCGTAGTAGGGGTGGCCCTGGCGTTCGTACTGATCGCGGATCGGCGCCTTGAAGGCTTCCTCCTGTTCGGCGCTCCAGCTGCCGCCGCGCGCTTCGAGACCGTCGCGGCGCACCGTGGCCAGCACCGAAGCGGCCTGCTCGCCGCCCATCACGCTGATGCGTGCGTTCGGCCACATCCACAGGAAGCGCGGCGAGTAGGCGCGACCGCACATCCCGTAGTTGCCGGCGCCGAAGGAGCCGCCGATGATGATCGTGAACTTGGGCACCTGCGCGCAGGCGACTGCCGTGACCAGCTTGGCGCCGGCCCGGGCGATGCCTTCGTTCTCGTACTTGCGCCCGACCATGAAGCCGGTGATGTTCTGCAGGAAGACCAGCGGAATCCTGCGCTGCGTGCACAGTTCGATGAAGTGCGCACCCTTGTTCGCCGATTCCGAGAACAGGATGCCGTTGTTGGCGATGATGCCCACCGGCATGCCGTGCAGGCGGGCGAAGCCGCAGACCAGGGTGGTGCCGTAGCGGGCCTTGAACTCGTCGAACTCCGAGCCGTCGACGATGCGCGCGATCAGTTCGCGCACGTCCCAGGGCTTGCGGGCGTCGGTCGGGATCACCCCGTACAGTTCGTCGGCCGGATAGGCTGGTTCGACGGATTCCCGAACGTCGAGCGGGATGCTCTTGCGCCGGTTCAGGTTGGCCACCACGCGTCGCGCCAGCGCCAGCGCATGCGTATCGTTCTGGGCCAGGTGGTCAGCCACGCCGGAGAGCCGCGTGTGCACGTCGCCGCCGCCGAGGTCTTCGGCGCTGACCACCTCACCGGTGGCCGCCTTCACCAGCGGCGGTCCGCCCAGGAAGATCGTGCCCTGCTCCTTCACGATGATGGCTTCGTCGCTCATGGCCGGCACGTAGGCGCCGCCGGCCGTGCACGAGCCCATCACCACGGCGATCTGGGGAATGCCCTGGGCCGACATCGTGGCCTGGTTGTAGAAGATGCGGCCGAAGTGCTCGCGGTCGGGGAAGACCTCGTCCTGGTTGGGCAGGTTGGCGCCGCCCGAATCCACCAGGTAGACGCAGGGCAGTGCATTCTCGCGGGCCACTTCCTGGGCGCGCAGGTGCTTCTTGACGGTGATCGGATAGTAGGTGCCGCCCTTGACCGTGGCGTCGTTGCACACGATCAGGCACTCGGTGCCGGCCACCCGGCCAATGCCGGTGATGATGCCGGCCGCCGGTGCGTCGTCGTCGTACATCCCCTGCGCCGCCATCGGCGAGAGTTCGAGAAACGGCGAGCCGGGGTCGAGCAGCAGGTTCACCCGCTCGCGCGGCAGCAGCTTGCCGCGCGCCACGTGCCGGGCGCGGGCGGCCTCGCCACCGCCCAGCGCCGTGCGGGCCAGTGTGGCGTTGAGTTCGTCGACGAGGCTGCGCATCGCCTGCGCGTTGGCCTGGAACTGCTCGTCGCGGGGATTCAGCCTGGATTCGATCCTTGCCATCGGGAGTCCTTCTTGTCGAGACGGTGCAAATTGTCGCGCAGGGTGGGTGCAGTGCCGGCTCAGGCCGACGCCGGATCGGCGCCGACACACTGCAGGGTCAGCCGGGTGTACATCGCGATCAGTTCCTCCTGGTCGAGCCTGCCGCCGTCGCGGTACCAGTCTCCGACGCCGGTCAGCATCGCCAGGATGGCGAAGGTGGCGATCCGCGCATCGGGCAGCCGGAAAACGCCGCAGACGATGCCCTCATCCAGGATCGCGGTCAGCGCGTCCTCGTAGCGGCGGCGCAGCGCCACCACGCGCTGCCGGTCGTCGGGAGACAGGCTGCGCAGCTCCTTGTTGGCGACGAAGACTTCACGGCGGCGCAGGGTGTGCGAGCGGATATGGAAGTCGACGAAAGCACGCAGCCGTTCGACCGGATCGTGGCCTGACGGCCGGGCCTTTGTCCAGCCGGCGAGCAGGGTGTCCAGGTGCTCGACGAGCAGCGCCAGCAACAGCTGGGCCTTGCTGGGGAAATAGCGGTAGAGCGCACCCGCCTGGACGCCGACGTGGCTTGCGATCTGGCGCAAGGTGGTCGCCTCGTAACCGTGATCGGCGATCAGTTCGAGTGCCGCTGCGCGGATCGCTTCCTCGGTTCGGCTGCCGTCGGAGCCGGTGGTTCGGGCCATGGCGGGGGTGGGCGAAGCAGGGGATCGACGAAGTATAGACGATAATTAAATGGTCGACCGTTTAATTATCGGGAACCGGCGCCTGGCCGGGGGCTGGCGCCGCGGCCGTCACACCGCAGGCCGGACAGAACCGGAAAAAGACATTGTGCCGGGCACTGCAGGCCGGGCAGCGGCTGAACAGCCGCAGCCCGCAGTGCATGCAGAACTCCGGTTCCGGCTGCGCCGGTGTGCCGATCCGGAAGCTGCGTTCGCAGCCCGGGCACACGCCCTTGTGCATCAGCCCGAGCGCCTGCTCGTAGCGGATCTGATGGCGGCGCTCATCCTGCGGCTGCGCCTGCTCGGCCTGCCGGTTGGCCTGGTAGCGGCGCATGGCCCGGATCAGCGCGATGCCGGCGACGGCGGTCAGCACGATGCCGACCGTGTGGCGGACATAACCGCCATAACTGGGCAGGTAGGGGACGAGTTCGACGAAGAAGGCAAACAGCGCGAACAGCCCGAACCCCCAGACGAAGGGCCACCAGGTGCCGTTGCGGTGGCGGGCGAACAGCCAGCCGGCAACGATCAGCAACGGCAGCGTCAGGGCCAGCCGGTAGCCGAACACGCGCAATTCCTGCCGGAACTGCGCGTTGCGCAGGCGCTGGCGGGCGTCGCGCTGCAGTTCGCTGCGCTGCGCCTGGGTTGCTGTCAGCGATTGCCGGGCCGCGAGTGCCCGCGCTTCGAGCGCTTCGACCTCGGTCTGGCGCGCGCGCTCGCCGGCTTTCAGGTCGTCGAGGGCGCGGGTGCGTGCAACCAGGTCGGGGTCCTGGTCGGCCAGGCCGGTCGCCCCCCGGGTGGCAATCCAGTTCTGGAAGCTTTCGCGGGCCGATCGCGAAGCGTTGCGGGCGGCGCTCAGCGCCAGGCCGGCAGTGTCGAGCTGGTCGGACAGGGTGGCCAGCTCACGCTGCAGCGTACCGATCCGGTCATCGAGCGGGGCCGCCGCCTGCGGGTCGACGAACTGTTCCAGCTCGAGCGCCCGGTCGAGCCGGGGCAGGTCGCCGATCACCCGACCGCCGAGACCGGTCAGAAAGGCGGCGAAGGCCAGCGCGATCAGCCAGAGCAGCCAGCGGTACAGCCGTTCGCGCAGGCGCAGGCCTTTCACGGATTCAGCCGGCTGCCGTGGCCAGCGCCCGCCCGATCAGGATCCGCTGGATGTCACTGGTGCCTTCATAGATCTGGCAGACGCGCACGTCGCGCCAGATTCGCTCGACCGGGAAGTCGCTCACGTAGCCGTAGCCGCCGTGGATCTGGATCGCGTCGGAGCAGACCTTCTCGGCCATCTCCGAGGCGAACAGCTTGGCCATTGCGGCTTCCTTCAGGCAGGGCTGGCCGGCGTCCTTCAGAGCGGCCGCATGCAGGATCAGCTGACGGGCCGCTTCGATGCGGGTGGCCATGTCGGCCAGCCGGAAGCCGACGGCCTGGTGCTCGAAGATCGG
Source organism: Burkholderiaceae bacterium (assembly GCA_041678445.1). Classification (GTDB taxonomy): domain Bacteria; phylum Pseudomonadota; class Gammaproteobacteria; order Burkholderiales; family Burkholderiaceae_E; genus Zeimonas. Next base: position 8,810 of record JBAYOD010000065.1, read on the forward strand.
CTGGCCGAAGGCGACGCGCTCCTTGGCGTAGGCCAGCGCCGCTTCGAAGGCCGCGCGCGCCATGCCGACCGACTGGGCGGCAATGCCGATGCGACCGCCTTCGAGCCCCGACAGCGCGATCCGGTAGCCCTGCCCTTCCTCGCCGATCAGGTGGGCCGCCGGCACCCGGCAGTTCTCAAACAGGATCTGCGCGGTGTCCGAGGCATGCTGGCCGGCCTTGTCCTCGAGCCGCGCCACGACGTAGCCGGGCGTGGCGGTGGGCACGAGGAAGGCCGAGATGCCGCGCTTGCCGGCCGCCCGGTCGGTGACGGCCAGGACGATCGCCACGTCGGCGTGCTTGCCCGAGGTGATGAACTGCTTGACGCCGTCGAGCACCCAGTGATCGCCGTCGCGCCGGGCGGTGGTGCGCAGGCCGGAGGCGTCGGAGCCGACTTGCGGCTCGGTCAGGCAGAAGGCACCGAGCATTTCGCCGGCGGCAAGCGGCCGCAGCCAGTCCGCCTTCTGCGCGTCGTTGCCCCAGGCCATGAGGATCGAGCAGACCGGGCAGTTGTTGACCGACACGATGGTGCTGGTGGCGCCGTCGCCGGCGGCGATCTCTTCGAGGATGACGGCCAGCGAGCGGTAGTCGAGCCCGGCGCCGCCCCACTGCTCGGGCACCGCGATACCGTAGCAGCCGAGCGCCGCCAGGCCGGCGAGTGCTTCAGCCGGAAAGCTGCGCTCGCGGTCCCAGGTGGCGGCGTGCGGGGCGATGCGTTCACGCACGAAGGCGCGAACCGCATCGCGGATCATCCTCTGATCGTCGTCGAGCAGCATGGCGATGGTGCGTTCAGACCAGTTCGAGCGCCAGCGCCGTGGCCTCACCGCCGCCGATGCACAGCGCGGCGATGCCGCGCTTGCCGCCGCGCTTGCGCAGCGCGCCGATCAGCGTGACGATCAGGCGGGCGCCCGAGGCGCCGATCGGGTGGCCCAGCGCGACCGCACCCCCGTTGACGTTGACCTTGTCATGCGGCAGGCCGTGTTCCTTCATGGCCGCCATGGCAACGACCGCGAAGGCCTCGTTGATCTCGTACAGATCGACGTCCTTGACACTCCAGCCTGTCTTGGCGTGGAGCTTCTCGATGGCTCCGACCGGCGCGGTCGTGAACCACTGGGGTTCCTGCGAGTGCGTGCTGTGGCCGACGATGCGGGCGATCGGCGTCAGGCCGAGCTCGCGGGCTTTCGATTCGCGCATCAGCACCAGTGCGGCGGCGCCGTCAGAGATCGACGACGAGGTGGCCGCGGTGACGGTGCCGTCCTTGCGGAAGGCGGGCCTGAGGGTGGGAATCTTGTCTGGATTGGCCTTGAACGGGGATTCGTCCTTGTCGATGACGACCTCGCCCTTGCGGCCGCTGATCGTGACTGGCGCGATCTCCCAGGCGAACGATCCGTCGGTGTTGGCCGCGACCGCGCGCCGGGTCGATTCGATCGCGTAGGCGTCCTGTTCCTCGCGCGTGAACGTGTACTTGCCCGCACAGTCCTCGGCGAACTGGCCCATCGACTTGCCGCCGCCGTTCGGGGTCTTCTCGTAGGCGTCTTCCAGGCCGTCGTAGGCCATGTGGTCGAACAGCGTGCCGTGGCCGTAGCGGTAGCCGGCGCGGCCCTTGAGCATCATGTACGGGGCATTGCTCATGCTTTCCATGCCGCCGGCCACGACGATGTCCTGGCTGCCGGCCACGAGCAGGTCGTGACCGAGCATGGCGGCCTTCATGCCCGAGCCGCAGACCTTGTTGATCGTGGTGGCGCCGACCGATTGCGGCAGGCCGGCGCCCAGCGTGGCCTGACGGGCCGGTGCCTGGCCCTGGCCGGCCGGCAGCACGCAGCCCATGATGACTTCCTGGACCTGCTCGGGCTTGAGCCCGGCGCGTTCCACGGCGGCCTTGATCGCGATGGCACCGAGCTGGTGGCCGGCCAGGCCGGACAGCTCGCCCATCATGGCGCCGATCGGTGTGCGAGCGGCGGAAACGATGACGACGGGATCACTCATCGAAACACTCCTGAAGTTGGGGTCGGTTTTGGGGAGTCGATATCCGGCGGAAGCAGCAGTCGTTCAGCGGGTCTCGCCGAACAGTTCCCGGCCGATCAGCATCCGGCGGATCTCCGAGGTGCCGGCGCCGATCTCGTAGAGCTTGGCGTCGCGCCACAGGCGCCCGGTCGGATAGTCGTTGATGTAGCCGTTGCCGCCCAGGCACTGGATCGCCTCGCCGGCCATCCAGGTGGCCTTCTCGGCAGCGAACAGGATCGCGCCGGCGGCGTCCTTGCGCAGGCTGCGCACATCGACCTTGCCTTCGCGCGAGCGGTCGCACTGGCGGCCGAGTTCGTAGACGTAGGCGCGAGTGGCCATCATCGTGCTGTACATGTCGGCGAGCTTGCCCTGCATCAACTGGAACTCGCCGATCGGCTGGCCGAACTGCTTGCGCTCGTGGACGTAGGGGATCACCGCGTCCATGCAGGCCGACATGATGCCGAGCGGGCCGCCCGACAGTACCGCGCGCTCGAAGTCGAGCCCGCTCATCAGCACGTTCACGCCGCGGCCAACGCCGGTGAGCGGGTCTTCGCCGAGTCCGCCCAATACGTTCTCGGCCGGCACCTCGCAGTCCTCGAACACCAGCTCGCCGGTGTGGCTGCCGCGCATGCCGAGCTTGTCGAGCTTCTGCGCCACGGAGAAGCCCTTGAAACCCTTCTCGATCAGGAAGGCGGTGATGCCGCGCGGACCGGCCTCGATGTCGTTCTTGGCATAGACGACCAGTACGTCGGCGTCAGGGCCGTTGGTGATCCACATCTTCGAGCCGTTCAGGATCCAGCGGTCGCCCCTGAAGTCGGCGCGCAGCTTCATCGAGACGACGTCGGAGCCGGCGTTCGGCTCGCTCATCGCCAGCGCGCCGACATGCTCGCCCGAAACCAGCTTCGGCAGGTACTTGCGCTTCTGGGCCGGCGTGCCGTTGCGGTTGATCTGGTTCACGCACAGATTCGAGTGGGCGCCGTAGGACAGGCCCACCGAAGCCGAGCCGCGCGAGATTTCCTCCATCGCCACGATGTGGGCCAGGTAGCCCATGTCGGTGCCGCCGTACTCCTCGGACACCGTCATGCCGAGCACGCCCAGTTCGCCGAACTTGCGCCACAGATCCATCGGGAACTGGTCGCTGCGGTCGATCTCGCCGGCGCGCGGCGTGATCTCGTTGGCGGTGAACTGCTGCAGTGAGTCGCGCAGCATCGCGATGTCTTCACCGAGATCGAACTGCAGCCCCGGGATCGTTACCATTCGTCATTCTCCTTGCCATCTGTCGTGCCGGTGGACCAGGTCGGGCGCGGCTCTAAGGATACCGGTTCGACGCGGAATACCGGTTCGGTGCGGTCGATGCGGGCCTCATCAGTCATCAGGGGGCCGGGAAGACGCCGAGTTCGGCCAGGCGCTTGTCGACGGCTTCCGACCAGCCGCGATTGGCCAGTGGCGAGGCCGGGCTCGGGTGAAGGATCGTGTCGATGCGCAGCGCCCCGGACAGGTCTTGCAGCGCGGCAGCTGCCCGTTTCGTTGCCCAGCCGCCGACTCCGAGGATCCAGGCCGGCGCGAGCGCCGTGATCGCCGTGCGCAGGTGTTGGTCGCAGGCGGCCTGCAGCGGCGCGAACTCGGCGGCCTGCAGCCGCTCGGGCGTGCAGTTGCGCCCGGAAGCCTCCAGAAAGACCAGCGGGCAGTAGTTCAGCACGAAGCATTCGGCGAAGAAAGCCTCGGGGGCGCCGAAGCGTTCGGCGGCCCAGCCCCACAGGCGCCGGCCGCTGACTTCCGAGCGCCGGCAGTCGAAGCCGTCGATCGGCCGTTTCGGATGCTCGCTGGCCGGCCGCCGGATCGACACCTCGATGCCCATCCAGTCGCGCACCGCGGCAACCTCGCCGAACGGCACGCCGGTCTGCATCATGCCGAACGGCCCCGGGTTCATCCCGACCAGCACGACCCGGCCACGCCTGCCGCCGTAGCGGCGCAGATAGGCTTCGTGCCCGGCCCAGGCGTAGTCGAGCGGGTTGTAGACGTGGGCGACGGGGGCGCTGAAATGCAGGGCACCTACCTGCTCGCCGAGACGCCGCGCTGCGTCGACCAGGCACCGGGCGACGTTCGGCGTGGCCGCAGCGCCTTTCGGGGCAGCGGTTTTCCGGGCGGGAACGGGTGAGGTGGCGGGCGATGAAGCGGACAAGGGCAGCTCGCAGGGGTTCGAAGGCGTGGACGGAACAGCAGGCGCCGGAGTGGGCGGGAAAGCCGGCGGAAGAGCGGCGCAGTGCCGGCGCGGCCGCGGTGCGGACGGGAAAAGGGGCGCGGATGGTGTGACCGCGCCCCTGTGAGCCGCGAGTGGCGGCTGCCTCTCCTCGAACGGTGCTGGCTGCCGGGCCGGGGGCCGTTTCGACCCGTCGTGGCCCGGTCGTGCGCGGACCGCTGTCGGAAGCGGTGACATTGAAGCGGTGAGCTTCGATGTGCCTGCCGGAAGGCTAGACCTTCGGCCCGCTACGGTCAAGATCGGCGCCATGGCAGCCGGGGGTGGCCACGGTTCAGTCGATCACCAGTTCCCGGCGGATCGAACGCACGTCGATCTCGAACTCCAGACCGGTGATCGGCGGCCGGCACAGGTGCCAGTGCAGACCCAGCGACAACAGCCCGCGCGGGGCGAACTCGCTGGCCAGCAGCGGTCCGATCTCGTGCTCGGTGTAGATCTGGACCCCGGTCAGCGTCGTCCAGTCGGCGCCCATTGCCGCGCAGCGCCGTTCGAGGGTGGAGAGCACGAAGGCGGCTTTCTCGACCAGGCCGGCCTGCGAGCGGTCGCCGCGCGCGACGATGCCGTCGGGAAACGGGGTACCTTCGGCCCATTCGGCGTAGCCGGCCAGCACGAAGCTGCGTGGGCCGGGCGCCCGCTCGGAGTGGTCGGAGGTGGTCAGCAGGCTGGCCTGCCCGGCAGCAGTCGGCACCGTGTAGCAGAAGGCATGGAAGACCGGGTCCTGCGGCGGTTCGTGAACCGGGCAGACGTTGCTGCGGGCGACCGGATTGCCGTCGGGCCGCACCAGCCCCCACTTTTTCAGGGTGGCGACCCAGCTGGCGTTGAATTCGGTGAAGCCGTCGAAGGAGAAAGGCCTGGCCGAGCGCAGTTCGGCAGCGCACAACGCCGTTTGCGGCCGGCCGAGTGCGCGCAGG
>JBAYOD010000066.1:0-13964 GCA_041678445.1 Burkholderiaceae bacterium
CAACTGTTCGGTGATCCAGCTTGCGGCTTCGTCGTGGGCCGACCGCGGCATCGCGTAGACCAGCACGAAGCGCACTGTCAGGTCCTTGGCAAGCATCGGCCAGAACGGAATCGCCGGCTCGGGAACGGCGTCCGATGCGTAGGTGGCGATGACGCCGCCGGGCGCCAGCAGGGCCAGGTCGTCGGCCAGGTTTGCGCCGAAGGCGACTTCGACCACCCGGTCCAGCGGCGTCTCGGCGCCGCACAGCTTGCGCACTGCGTCGACGACGTTTTCGCTGCGCCGCGCGATGACCGCGTCGGCACCGGCCTCGCGGGCCCGTTCGGCCTGCTCCTTACGGCTGACGGTGGCGATGACGCGGGCGGCGCCGCCGAGCTTGGCAGCCTGGACTGCGTAGTAGCCGACGGCGCCCGCGCCGCCCTGCACCAGCACGGTCTTGCCCTGCACCGGGCCGTCGGCGAAGACGCAGCGATGGGCCGTCATCACCGGAATGCCCAGGCAGGCACCGACGTCGAAGCCGATGCCGTCGGGCAGGCGCACGGCCTTGTGCGCCGGCACGCAGCAGTACTGGGCGGCCGTGCCGAAGGGGCGGCCAAGGTTGGCTTCGTAGACCCAGACCGGCTCGCCGATGCGGGCCGGATCGACCCCTTCACCGACGGCGTCGAGGGTGCCGGCGCCGTCCTGGTGCGGGATGACGACCGGGAACGGCATTTCCGGGCCGCGCATGCCACCGCGGGCCTTGGTATCCGACGGGTTGACCGCCGAGCGGTGCACGCGTACGCGCACTTCGCCGGCCGCCGGCTGCGGATCGGGGCGTTCGCCGACGCGCAGGACCGTGCTGGCGGCGCCCTTCGACTCATACCAGGCTGCTTTCATGTCGATCATCTCCTTGGCTGGAACAACCGACGATAGTGCCACGTCTGGTCAGGACGATTGCCGTGGCTGCGGCCGCTGCGGCAGCCGCAGCGTCATCACGAGTCCGCCGCCGGCCCGGTTCCCGGCGACGATCGTGCCGCCGTGGGCGGCCACTGCGCGGCGGGCGATGGCCAGCCCGAGGCCGTGGCCGTTGCTGTCGCCCGCGCCGATCCGGCCCCTGTCGAAGGGCTCGAAGATGGCCTCGAGCAGTTCGTCCGGAACGCCGGGGCCGCGATCGGCCACCTGAATCTCGATGTCGCCGCCAGGCGTGCGCAGCTCGACTTCGACCGCACTGTCCTCGGCGGTATGGCGAATGGCATTGCGGATCACGTTCTCGAAGGCACGCTGCAGCCATTCCGGGCTGGCTTCGTCGATGACCGTGTCCGCGTCGTCGGTGGGTGCCGACAGCACCAGGCTGCGGCCGGCTGCCTGGGCCTCGAAGCGGGCGTCGTCGGCGACTTCCTGCAGCAGTTCGCCGACGTCGACGGTTTGCCGGGGCGTGTCGCGGGCGTTGGCTTCGAGCCGGGCCAGCGTCAGCAGTTCACCGACCAGCGCGTCGAGCCGCTGGGTGTCGCGCTCGATGCGGTCGAGCATGGCGGCACTGCGTGACGGGTCCTGGCGGGCCAGCCCGATGGCCGCCTGCAGCCGCGCCAGCGGCGAGCGCAGTTCGTGCGAGACGTCGTGCAGCAGCCGGCGCTGGGAGACGATCAGCCGCTGCAGGCGCTCGGCCATCTGGTCGAAATCCTGGCCCAGGCCGGCGATCTCGTCGCGCCGCCGGCCCATCAGCGGGGCGACCCGGGCGTCGAGCCGGCCGTCGGCAGCGTCCGCGAAGGCGCGGCGCAGGTGACGAATGGGGCGGGTCAGGTAGGCGGCCAGCACGGCACTGAAGACGAGGCTGGCGAGCAGCCCGGCGGCGATGCCCAGCGCCGGGGTCGGTGGCCCGCTGCGGTATCCGGCGCGGCTGCTGCGCGGCCCGATGCCGGATTCCGCGGCCGGCACCAGCAGCAGCCAGCGCTGGCCGTCGGCGAGTGCGATCTCGCGCACGCCGCGGACCGGGCCGCCGCTGCGGGCTGCGCTCGCGACCTGCGTCCGGGCCTGGGCGAGCGCTTCGGCCGGCACCGGCCTGCCGAGCAGTTCGCGGCCATTGGCATCGACGGCATGCACGCGCAGCGCGTCGCCGCGCTCACCGTCTTCGCTGGCGAGCAGGGCCTGCAGGGCAGCCAGGCCACCGTGGCGCAGCGTGGCCGCCGCGGCGCGTACCTGCAGCTCGGTACGCGGCCCGAGGGCCAGCGGCAGTTCGATGGCGGCGGCCTGCTGCGCCCTTTGCTTGTGGTAGAGCCCGACGGCGGTGCCGACCAGCAAGCCGGCCACCAGCAGCGTCAGCCAGAAGCCGATGAGCAGTTTCCAGAACAGGCTGGCCGGCCCCGGCAGCAGGCCGGGCCGTGGCGACCGTTCGGCAGGGGCCGGATGGACGACCGGTGCCGGGCTCACGGGTCGTCCCGGACGAACTGGTAGCCGCGTCCGCGCACGGTCTCGATCCACGAGCTGCCGTCGGATCGGGTCCCGAGCTTCTGCCGCAGGCTGCTGACGTGGACATCGATGCTGCGGTCGAAACGGCCCAGCGGTCGACCCAGCGCGGCCTCGGACAGCGCGCCTTTGTCGACCACCTGGCCGGCCTGGCGCGCGAGGGCTTCGAGCAGGCTGAACTCGGTGCCGGTCAGCGTGAGCGGTGCATCGTGCCAGGTGGCCCGGCGGTTGCCGGGCCACAGCCTGAGCGGACCTTCTGCAAGCGGGCCGTCGGCGGCACCGTTATCGCGCGCCGCACTGCGACGCAGGATGGCGCGCAGCCGCGCCGCCAGTTCGCGCGGCGTGCACGGCTTGGGCACGTAGTCGTCGGCGCCCAGCTCGAGCCCGACGATGCGGTCGACGTCGTCGCCGCGCGCCGTCAGCATCAGCACCGGCATCGTGCTGCGCGTGCGGATCCGTTTCAGGGTCTCGATGCCGTCGATGCCCGGCATCATCACGTCGAGCACGACGATATCGAAGCCGCCTTCCAGCGCCCGCTGCGCACCGGTTTCGCCATCACCGGCGGTTTCGGTGTCGAAGCCGTCACTGGCCAGGTATTCGGCGAGCAGGGAGGACAGTTCGAGGTCGTCGTCGACCAGCAGTACGCGGGGCATCTCGTGGCGCGCCAGGCGGGTGTCGGGGCGCTTCGATGATAGCCGCGCCGCAGACCGGGCCGGCGCAGGCAGCGACACACTTTACGATCGTTTACACAAGCCCGACGCTGGTTAACGGGGGCGGCGCGCAGGATGCGAGCGTAGTCAACGAAAGGAGAATCGAACATGGACAAGCGACTCATTGCCGGACTGGCTCTTGCGGGTTCCTTCGCGCTGGCACTGCCGCTGGCAGCACTGGCTCAGGATGGCGAGCGCCGTGCCGACGGGCCGCGCGAGCGGGCCGGGCAGATGCATCATGGCAAGCACGGTCACTGGCATGGCAAGCATGGCCACTGGCACGGCAAGCATGCACATCGGCATGGCCCCGGGATGCACGGCGCGGGCCCCGACATGAGGATGGGCCGCGCGATGATGGCCCGTCTCGACCTGACCGACGCCCAGCGCACGCAGCTGGCGGAACTGCGCAAGGCACAGGTGCCGGCAATGCGTGAGCAGGCCCGGGCACTGCACGAGGCGCGCCGCGAACTCGGCAAGCTGGGTTTCTCGGGTGATTTCGACGAGGCCAAGGCCCGTGAGCTCGGGGAGCGCAGCGCCAGGGCGTCGGCCGATCTGGCAGTCCTGCGCGCCAAGGCGGCCAACGACTTCTACCAGGTCCTGACGCCCGAGCAGCGCGAGAAGTTCTCGAAGCGGATGGCCCGCCTGGAGAAGCGCGGCGAGCGGCGTCCGGGGGCACGCGGCGAAAACCCGCGCGGCCCGGGTGAGCGGCGCGGCGACAAGGCGGCTGCCGAAGCGAACCGCAGCTGAGCCCGGCCCGGCCCGGCCCGGCCCGGCCCGGCACAGGCCGGGTCCGGTCGGCCACGGGCCATCGGCGCAGATCGGCTACATTGCGCCGATGGCCCTTCGCTCCACAATCTGCAAGGCCGCGTTGTCCATCGCCGACATGGACCGCGGCCATTATTCCGATCATGAGCTGACGATCGCACTGCATCCGTCCGAGACCGAGGAACGGATGATGGTGCGATTGCTGGCTTTCGCCCTGCATGCCCGCGACGGCCTGGTGTTCGGCCGTGGCCTGTCGACTGACGACGAGCCCGACCTGTGGCTGCGCGACGATACGGGCGCCGTCGTTCACTGGATCGATGTCGGCTGGCCCGACGAGCGGCGCGTGCGGCGCGCCTGCGGTCGCGCCCGGCGGGTGTCGGTGCTCACCTACGGCGGCAGCAAGGCCGATATCTGGTGGAACCAGAACGCTGCAGCCTTGCGACGCAACGACCGGCTCGACGTGGCCGCTGTACCGCGCGAGGCGGCAAGCGCACTGGCTGCACTGGCCAGCCGTTCGATGCGCCTGTGCGTCACGGTCCAGGACCAGCGGATCTGGTTCGGCAGCAGCGACGGCGGTGCCGATTTCGAGCTCCAGATGCTCAAGCTTTGCGCGTAAGATGGGCGGATGCAGACTGCAAATCCCCCTGTTCCCCGGCCACTGGCCGACGCCGACTACGACCGGCTCGACACGCTGCTCGATGCACTCGACAACGACGATGCGATGATCGTCGAGGAACTCGACGGCTTTCTCGCCGCGCTGGCCTGCGGTGCCGAACTCGTGCCGGCCGACGAGTACCTGCCGGAGATCCTCGGCCTGCCCGACGATGCCGCAGGGCTGGACGACATACCGGCCGAACTGCTCGAACTGATCGAGCGGCAGCGCACGCAGATCGAGGCGGCGCTCGCCGGGCAGCGCTTTGCGCCGGTGCTCGCGCACGACGAGCAGGGCCAGCCCGACGGCGTGGCCTGGGCGGTCGGTTTCCTGCGGGGCGTCGAAATGCGTCCTGAGGGCTGGGAGACGATGCTCGAGGAGGGCGAGTTCGTCGATGCGCTCGATGCCGTCGAGATGCTGGTCGCCACGCTCGACGACGAGATGCCGGCTCCGGCGCAGGCGCTCGGGCACCAGGAACGCAATGCGCTGATCGACCAGATGATGGCCGACGTGGCCGACATCCACGAGTTCTTCCGGCCGTTTCGCAAGGCAGGCACCTTGCCGCAGGCGATGCGGATCGAGACGGTCAGGCGCGACGCGCCGAAGGTCGGGCGCAACGATCCTTGCCCGTGCGGCAGCGGGCGCAAATACAAGCTGTGTTGCGGCCGTCAGGCCTGATCAGGGGGCTGGCAGGCCCGATCAGCGAACGGGCTCCGAGCCTTCGGTCGCCGGGCGGGGATCGGCCGCCGCGGTGGCGGCCTGCGCCTGCGCAGCTGCGGGATCGGCCGCCGCGTCGACGACTGGCCGGTCTGTGCCGGCCGGTGCGGGCACTGCAGCCTGGTCGGCAGCCACGGTTCGTTCGATCGGGGCCTCCGAGCGCAGCATTTCCGAGGTGATCTCGACGCGCGGGGCCTCGACGCGCGGGGTGCTTGCCGCCGGCGTTGCGCTGGCGGCGGCCGGCGAATCGCTGCGCTGCACAGGCGCGGGTGCAGCGGTTGTCGCGGCGGCCGTTGTCGCGGCGGCCTCGCTGGCCGGCGCTGCGGCTGTCGACGGTGGCGCGGCTTCGACGGCCAGCGGCGTGCGCTCGATGACGGCCCGCTCGGGCATGGCTGGCTCGGCCGCCGGGGCTTCGGCCTGGATCGAGATCACCAGAACCAGTGAGGCCAACACCACGGACACGACGACCGCAGTGGCCAGCGCATAGCCGAGGAAGGCGGTCCAGTCCCGCCAGTCGATCGTCGGTTGTGCTGCGCCGTGGTTACCTTGCATGCTTGCTCGCCTCTTTGAATCTTCCGCCTCGTCGAAAGGGCGGCCCAGCCGACATTGGAGCCTGTCGTGGCGTCAACCGGCAGGCGCAATGCGGATCGAATCGGAACGGATTATGACAAAGCCGGGGCCCGATGGACGTCAGGGCCTGTCAGGCTGGCTGCCGGCCTCTGCGCGAACCGGATTGCGGTAGAGTGCCGGAATGGTACGACGCATTGCAGTGATCGAGGATGAACCCGCGATTCGCGACAATCTGCGCGATGCGCTGGCGCGACAGGGCTTCGAAGTCGCTACTTTCGGCAGCCGGACGGAGGCCCAGCAGGGCATGCAGATCCGCCTGCCCGACATGGCAATCATCGACATCGGACTGGGCGACGAGCCCGACGGCGGCTTCGAGCTGTGTCGATGGCTGCGCGAGAAGGCACCCGTGCTGCCGATCCTGATGCTGTCGGCGCGTGATTCGGAAATCGACATCGTGTCCGGGTTGCGGCTCGGGGCCGACGATTACGTCACCAAGAGCGTCAGCCTGCCGCATCTGCTCGCGCGGGTCACTGCCTTGTTCCGGCGGGCCGACGCGGTGGCCCAGCCGTCCCAGCAGGGCGAACCGCTGCTGCGCGGGCCGCTGCGGCTCGACGTGGCCCGCTTCGAGGCCACCTGGCGGGGCCAGCCGGTGGCGCTGACCGTCACCGAGTTCTGGATGCTGCACGCCCTGGCCATGCACCCCGGCCACGTGCGCGATCGCGAGGCACTGATGCGCGAGGCCAACCTCGTGGTCGACGACCAGACGGTCACCTCGTACGTCAAACGCCTGCGCCGCAAGTTCGAGGCCATCGACAAGGAGTTCGACGCGATCGAGACCGTCTATGGGCTCGGTTACCGGTTCCTGGTCCGCGAGTAAGGGGCGCCGCTGGCCGTTCGGCCTGCGCCTGACGCTGGCGCTGTCGCTGGTGCCCTTGCTCGTGCTGCCGCTGATCGGGCTGCGCTTCGTCGAGGTGATGACCGAGCTGGCGCGCAACGAGCGGCTCGAGAACCTGTCGCTGGCCGCGCGCAACCTGTCGGCTTCGCTGCATGAGCGCCCCGAACTGTTCGCATCGCCGGACAAGGTCCGGTCGGCCGACGCTGTCCGCCTGCTGGCCGTGGGCATGCTCGCCGAAGTGCGTGTCGACCAGCGCGAACGCGAATGGGTCGGCATGCCGGCCCGGCTGCTGACCGAGCCCGGCGCCGACAGCGAGCGGATGCCGACGCTGCGCGCGCGCCTGTCGGCGGCCCGCTCGCTGACGGCGCCGGGCAAGCTGTTCCTGCTGATCGATGCCGACGACGAGCGGCTGGTGCTGCCCGAGAAGCGCGGCGATACCGTGCTGCCCGGTGACACGATCACGATTTCGGTGGGCGAGCGGGCTTCGGCGATGCGCGACATCGAGGTCGTTCCGGTGGAGCGCCCCGGCGGCTGGCGCGCCGAAGTCGAGCTCGAGCCGGAGCCGTCGCTGGTGCGGATCCGCATCGTCGACGTCGACTACCTCGGCTCGCGCGAGATCGAGGGCCAGCTCGATTCGGGCTTGCTGGCACCGGCGCGTGCTCTCGGGGATGTGCTGCCCGACGATCCGCGCGTGCCGCTGTGGCGCAACGCGCTGAGGTCGCTGGCGCGGGCTTCGGGCCGGGTCTCGGTCTACGACGCCGCGGGCGAACTGCTGGCACAGACCGGCCAGCTGACCGGCGGCGAGCTGCCCGATCGCGGCCTGCTCGCACGGTTGGCGCGGGGGCTGCTGGCCGGCGTCGACATGTTGCGGCCGGCCTCGTCCGGTCTGCCCAGTGATGGCCGCGAACCGGCTGAAAGCGCCGATCTGGGCACTGACGAGACGCCGGCGCTGACCCGGGCGCTGACTGGCGTGGCGTCCCAGCAGGCCGAGCGCCTGGACGGGGTCTCGGGGGTGCCGGCCTGGATGCTGAGCAGCGCCCACCCGGTCTGGGTCGGCGACCGGGTGGTCGGTGCCCTCGTCATCGAAGAGAGCACGACATCCCGGCTGGCGCTGGGGCAGGCGGCGATCGAGCGGCTGGCGCTGCTGACGGCACTGGCCATGGTGGCCAGTGCCGTCACCCTGCTGCTGGTCGCGTCGATCACGGTCGGGCGCATCGTGCGGCTGCGTCGCCAGGCCGAGCGGGCGATCGATTCACGTGGCCGGGTCGTGGGCCGCATCGACCCGGGTCCGATCCGCGACGAGATCGGCGCGCTGGCCACTAGCTACGCGCAGGTGATCGACCGGCTCGGCCAGCACCAGCAATACCTGGGCAACCTGCGCGGGAGGCTGGTTCACGAACTGCGCACGCCGATCATGGTGGTGCGCTCGTCGCTGGACAACCTGGCCGCCGAGTCCGACGAAGCCTATCGTTCAGCCTATCTGGAGCGGGTCCGCGACGGTGCCCAGCGACTCGAAAAGATCCTCGCCAGCATGGGCGAGGCGTCCAGTCTGGAGTCGATGCTCGCGCAAAGTGAGCTCGAGCGCGTCGACCTGGCCGGGCTGATCGACAGTTGCGCCGACGGGTATCGCGGCGCCTTCGGTATGCCGGTCGACGTCGACTGTGCCACCGGCGACACTCGCTGCGCCGTGGTGCCCGAGGCGCTGGCCCAGGCGCTCGACAAGCTGGTCTCGAATGCCGTCGACTTCGCCCGGCCGGGCTCGGCGATCCGGATTTCACTGCAGCGCCAGGGCGGGCGGGCGCCGCTGTGGCGGGTGGCCGTGGCCAACGAGGGGCCGGCGTTGCCGGCGACGATGCGCGACAGCCTGTTCGACTCGATGGTTTCGATGCGTGCCGGCGGCGCCCGCAGCAGCGCCCACCTGGGCCTTGGCCTCTACCTGGTCAGGCTGGTGGCCGAGTTCCACGGCGGGCACGCGTTCGCGCATGACATCGACGGCGGTGTCGAGGTCGGCTTCACGATCGCCGCCCAGTAGCCGGCGTGCGCTTCAGCGACCCAGCGCGTTCGCCACCCGGCCGACGAAGCCGTCGATCTTCGCGCCCTCGATCCAGCGGCAGACCGCGACCACCCGGCGATCGGGGTCGACCCAGGTGACCGAGGAGCCGGCGCCCAGCGCGAAGAAGCCGCGCCCGCCGGCCGACGGGAAGACGTCCTGTGTGCCGTTCAGCCAGATCAGCATCCCGTAGAACGGCGCGAGCGGGCAGGGTTCGCGCATCCGCTCGATCCACTCCCGGGACAGCACCTGCTGGCCACCCGCGACGCCGCCGTCGGCCAGCATCTGGCCGATCAACGCCTGGTCGAAGGCGCTGATCGAGATCCCGCCGCCCCAGTGGCTGCCGCCGGGCACCGACTGCATCCGCTGCCCGTCGACCTCGGTCCACGAGTTCTCGTAGCCATCCCAGCGGAAGGGATCGCGTGCCCCGACCGGCGTCAGGATCGCTTCCTTGAAGACCTCGGGCAGCGGCCGGCGGAACAGGTGCATCAGCGACAGCGAAAGCTGGTTGATCCGCACGTCGTTGTATTCCCAGTAGGTGCCGGGAGCCTGCATGGCGCGCAGTTCGCCCTTGGGCGCGGCCGGCCGGACCCGCTGGTACTCGACGACCCGGTGATGGTCGACCTGGTCGGGCACGCCGAAGCATTCACCGGTCCACTCGCTGGTCTGCCAGAGCAGATGGCGCCAGGTCACGGCGCGGTTGGCGCCGCTGTCGAAACCGATGCCGGGCAACTGCCCGACGATCGGGGCGTCGACATCGGGCAGCAGGCCGCGATCGAAGGCCACGCCGGCCAGCAGCGCCAGATAGGTCTTGGCGACGCTGAAAGTCAGGTCGGCGCGATGCGGTTCGCCCCAACTGGCCACCTGCTCACCGTCGACCCGGATGACGCCGGAGACCGGGCCCCGGCCATACAGCGGGCCGAGCTGGCGGTTCCAGGGTGCCGGGTCGAGGTGGTGGATGCCGAAGTTGCCGTCGACTTCCCGGCTCCACGGGCTTTCGCTGGCAATCGCCCAAGCGATCGCATCCTGGAAATCGCGGGTGTTCGGTTGACAGGACTTTTGCTGATCGGGCATGGAATGAATGGAGAGAATGGGTGGATCGGAATCGGACAGTGCCGCAATGGTAGCCGCGGCAGCCGGCCGAGACAGCCAAGCGCACCATTCATCAGTAACATGACAGCCCTGATCGCCGCCGGTTTGCGCCGGCGGCCGGCAAGATTCCGCAACCGTTGATGGAGACCATATGAAACCGACCGCCGAAACCCCTGCAAGCGACGCGACCGGAACCGACGTCAAGAAACTGGTCAGGTTCGTTTCGCACCCGAACGGGGTGGCCGAGATCATCATCGACCGGCCCGAGCGCCACAATGCGATGAGCATGCCGATGTACGACGAACTGCTCACGCTGGTCGGACGCTGCAGCACCGATCCGAAGGTGCGCTGCGTCCTGTTCCGGGGCACCGGCGGGAAGTCGTTCATCTCGGGCACGGACATCTCGTATTTCGAGGCTTTCACTGACGGCCGCCAGGGTCTCGTTTACGAGGCGACGGTCGAACGGGTCATCGACGCCGTCGAGCGGATCGGGGTGCCGACCATCGCCGTCATCGACGGCTGGGCGGTGGGCGGCGGGCTGGCCATGGCCACGGCCTGCGATTTCCGTGTCTGCACCGACGCCACCCGCTTCGGCGCACCGATCGCCAAGACCCTGTCCAACACCCTGTCGGGGCGCAACATCGCGCGCCTGGAGGCAGCATTCGGCGTGTCGCGGATGAAGCAGATGCTGATGCTCTCGGAGTTCCTGTCGGCCGATGCGGCGCTGGCCTGCGGCTACGTCTACCAGGTGTGTCGCCAGGACGAGCTCGAAGGCGCTGCCCACGCCCTTGCGGAGCGGTTGATGGCACTGTCGGCCGTGACCCAGCGGGCGGTCAAGGAAAGCATCCGGCGGCTGGTCGTCGAGCAGAGCCACGAAGACGAAGACCTCGTCGTCGAGGTCTACGGCAGCGAGGCCTTCCGCCAGGGCGTTGCATCGTTCACGGCCAAGGGACAGAAGAAGTGACCAGCCTTTCATCGCTCGATGCACTCGAGCTTTCCCGGCGCATCCAGACCCGCGAGGTTTCCTGTCGCGAGGTGATGAGCGCCTGTCTCGACCGGATCGGCCGGCTCAATCCGAAGCTGAACGCGATCGTCTCGCTCGAACCCGAGGAGCGCTTGCTGGCGCAGGCCGACGAATGCGACCGTGAACTGGCCGCCGGGCACGTGCGGGGCTGGCTGCACGGCATCCCCCAGGCGCCCAAGGACCTGGCCCAGACGCGCGGCATCCGGACCACCTGGGGGTCGCCGATCTTTCGCGACTTCGTGCCCGATGCCGACGCGGCGATCGTCGCGCGCGCCCGGGCCGCCGGTGCCATCCTGATCGGCAAGACCAACGTGCCCGAGTTCGGCCTGGGCTCGCAGAGCTTCAACGAGGTGTTCGGGGTCACGCGCAACCCGTGGAATCCGTCGCGTACCGCCGGCGGATCCAGCGGCGGCGCCGCCGCGGCGCTGGCCGCGAGGTTGCTGCCGGTGGCCGATGGCAGTGACATGATGGGGTCGCTGCGCAACCCGGCGGCGTTCTGCAACGTCTACGGCTTCCGGCCGTCACGCGGGCGCGTGCCGAGCACGCTGGCGCCCGACCTGTTCAGCCAGCAGCTCTCCACCGACGGCCCGATGGCGCGCAACGTGGCCGATCTGGCCAGGCTGCTCGCCACCCAGGCCGGCTACGATCCGCGAGCGCCGCTGTCGCTGGACAACGATCCGCAGGTGTTCGCCCAACCGCTCGCGCGCGACTTCCCGGGCGCCCGGATCGGCTGGCTGGGCGACCTCGACGGCCACCTGGCCTTCGAGCCCGGGGTGCTCGAACTGTGCCGCGAGGCGCTGAAGACCTTCGAAGCGATCGGTTGCCGGGTCGACGAGGCGCGACTGGACTTCGCCGGCGACCGGATGTGGGAAACCTGGCTCACCTGGCGACGTTTCCTGGTCAGTGGCGCCAACCTCGTCCATTACCGGGACCCGCAGCGGCGTGAGTTGCTCAAGCCCGAACTGGTCTGGGAAATCGAGCAGGGCATGGCCACCACCGCCAACGACGTCCACGAGGCCTCGGTGGCCCGCTCCGACCTGTACCGCGCCGTGCTCGACGCCTTCGAGCACTTCGACTTCCTGATCCTGCCGAGCGCGCAGGTGTTTCCGTTCGACGCCGGCGAGCGCTGGCCGAAGACGATCGCCGGCCGCACGATGGATACCTACCATCGCTGGATGGAGGTGGTGATCCTGCCGACGCTGACCGGCTGTCCGGCCCTGTCGGTGCCGGCCGGCTTTGCCGTGCAGGGCCCATCGGCAGGACTGCCGATGGGTCTCCAGATCATCGGCCGGCCGCGCGACGACCTGTCGGTGCTGCAGCTCGGCCATGCCTGGGAGCAGGCCACCGGCTGGGGGCGGCAAGTGCCGCCTGGCTGCGACTGAGCGCGCTGCAGCCTCAGGTCGTCAGCGGCTTGTAACGGATCCGTTCCGGTTTGTCGGCGGCGTCGCCCAGCCGCTGGCGCCGGTCGGCCAGGTAGTCGGCATAGTTGCCCTCGAACCAGACCACCTGGCTGTTGCCCTCGAAGGCCAGGATGTGGGTCGCTACCCGGTCGAGGAACCAGCGGTCGTGCGAAATCACGACCGCGCAGCCGGGGAAGTCGAGCAGCGCCTGTTCGAGGGCGCGCAAGGTTTCCACGTCGAGGTCGTTGGTCGGTTCGTCGAGCAGCAGCAGGTTGCCGCCGGCGCGCAGCGTCTTGGCCAGGTGCACGCGGTTGCGCTCGCCGCCCGACAGCTCGCCGATGATCTTCTGCTGGTCGGCCCCCTTGAAGTTGAAGCGGGCCACGTAGGCGCGCGCCGGCGTCGTGTAGTTGCCGACCTGGATGACGTCCTGGCCCTCCGAGATTTCCTCGAACACGGTCTTCTTCGCGTCGAGCGCGTCGCGGCTCTGGTCGACCCAGGCCGGCTGCACCGTGTCGCCGATGCGCAGCGTGCCGGCGTCGGGTTGCTCGCGGCCCATCAGCATCCGGAACAGGGTCGTCTTGCCGGCGCCGTTCGGGCCGATCACGCCGACGATGCCGCCCGGCGGCAGCCTGAATGACAGCTCGTCGAACAGCAGCCGCTCGCCGAAGGCCTTGCGCAGGCCCTCGGCCTCGACCACCAGGTCGCCCAGGCGCGGGCCCGGCGGAATGTAGATCTCGTTGGTCTCGTTGCGCTTCTGGGTCTCGGCCGAGGCGAGCTCGTCGAAGCGCGCCAGCCTGGCCTTGCTCTTGGCCTGGCGCCCCTTGGGATTGGTGCGCACCCACTCGAGCTCTTCCTTCATCGCCTTCAGGCGGGCAGCTTCCTGTTTGGCCTCGACCTGCAGCCGCTGCTCCTTCTGCTCCAGCCACGACGAGTAATTGCCCTCCCACGGGATGCCGTGACCACGGTCGAGTTCCAGGATCCAGCCGGCCACGTTGTCGAGGAAGTAGCGATCGTGGGTCACCGCGATCACGGTGCCGGGGAAGCGTTCGAGGAACTGCTCCAGCCACTGCACCGACAGCGCGTCGAGGTGGTTGGTCGGCTCGTCGAGCAGCAGCATGTCCGGTTCGGACAGCAGCAGCCGGCACAGCGCCACCCGGCGCCGTTCGCCACCCGACAGCTTCGTCACGTCGGCGTCCCAGGGGGGCAGCCGCAGGGCGTCGGCGGCGACTTCGAGCTTGCGCTCGATCTCCCAGCCGCCGGTGGCGTCGATCTTCGTCTGCAGCTCGCCCTGGCGTACGAGCAGCCGGTTCATCTCATCGTCGTCCATCGGCTCGGCGAAGCGGTCGCTGATCTCGTTGAACGCCTTGACCAGCGCGATCGTTTCGCCCAGCCCTTCCTCGACGTTGCCGCGCACGTCCTTGGCCGGATCGAGCTCGGGCTCCTGGGGCAGGTAGCCGATCCGGATGCCCGGCATCGGAACGGCTTCGCCCTCGAACTCGCGGTCGACGCCCGCCATGATGCGCAGCAGCGTCGACTTGCCCGAGCCATTCAGGCCGAGCACGCCGATCTTCGCGCCGGGGAAGAAGGACAGCGAGATGTCCTTCAGGATCTGTCGCTTGGGCGGGACGATCTTGCCCACGCGGTTCATCG
>JBAYOD010000067.1:0-13868 GCA_041678445.1 Burkholderiaceae bacterium
AACATGGTGGAGACCAGGATCGAACGTTTCTGGCTGAAGAACTATCCGGACTCGGTGCCGCACGATATCGACTGGACCCAGTACTCATCACTGGTGCAGCTGATCGAGGAAGCCTTTGCCAAATACCGCGATCGCAAGGCCTATGTCGGCTTCGGGCGCGAGATCACCTTCGGCGACGTCGACCGCAAGTCACGCGCCCTGGCCGCCTTCCTGCAGGCCAAGGGACTGAAGAAGGGCGATCGTGTCGCGATCATGATGCCGAACGTGCTGCAGTATCCGGTAGCGATCGCCGGCGTGCTGCGCGCCGGGCTGGTGGTGGTCAACGTCAACCCGTTGTACACGCCGCGTGAACTGGAGCATCAGCTCACGGACTCGGGCGCGAAGGCGATCATCATTCTCGAGAACTTCGCGCATACGCTGCAGCAGGTGATCGGCCGCAGCAGCATTACCGAAGTGGTCCTCGCATCGATGGGCGATCTGCTGGGCTTCCCGAAAGGAAACCTCGTCAACTTCGTCGTGCGCCATGTGAAGAAGATGGTGCCGGCTTTCGAACTGGCCAGGGTCACCCGCTTCAACGAGGCCCTGAGCGAGGGCGAACGGCACAACCTGTCGCCGGTCGAGATCGGTCATGAAGACCCGGCCTTCCTGCAGTACACCGGCGGCACGACCGGGGTGTCCAAGGGGGCCACGCTGGTCCACCGCAACGTGATCGCCAACACGCTGCAATCCGAGGCCTGGATGCAGCCGGCGGTGCATGATCCGAACAAGCCGCCGCCGCCCGAACAGCTGATCACGGTCTGCGCGCTGCCGCTCTATCACATCTTCGCGCTGACGGTCTGCTGCCTGCTCGGCATGCGCACCGGCGGGCTGAACATCCTGATCCCGAATCCGCGTGACCTGCCCGCGCTGATCAAGGAGATCCAGCCGTACAGGATCAACCTGTTCCCGGCAGTGAACACGCTGTACAACGCGCTGGCCCACAACGAGGCGTTCGCGAAGCTCGATTTCTCCGGCCTGCGGGTGTCCAACGGCGGCGGGATGTCGGTCCAGAAGACGGTGGCCGAGCGCTGGCTGAAGATCACCGGCTGTCCGATCTGCGAAGGCTACGGCCTGTCGGAGACCTCACCGTCGGCAACCTGCAATCCGACCGATACGACCGAGTACAGCGGCACGATCGGCCTGCCGCTGCCGTCGACCGAGATCGTGATCCTCGATGACGATGGCCGGATGCTGCCGCTGGGCGAGCGCGGCGAGATTGCCATCCGCGGTCCGCAGGTGATGGCCGGCTACTGGAACCGCCCGGATGAAACCGCAAATGTCATGACCGCCGACGGCTTCTTCAAGAGCGGCGACATCGGCGTCATGGACGAGCGCGGCTACGTGACCATCGTCGATCGCAAGAAGGACATGATCCTGGTCTCGGGCTTCAACGTCTATCCGAACGAGGTCGAGGAAATCATCTCCATGCACCCGGGCGTGCTCGAAGTGGCGGCGGTCGGCGTGCCCGACGAGCATTCGGGCGAAGCGGTCAAGATCTTCGTGGTCCGCAAGGATCCGGCCCTGACCGAGGGTGATGTCCTGAAGTACGGCCACGACAACCTGACGGGCTACAAGCGGCCTCGCCAGGTCGAGTTCCGTGACGAGCTGCCCAAGACCAACGTCGGCAAGATCCTGCGTCGCGAACTGCGCGACGAGGCGTTGAAGAAAGCCGCTTGATCGAATCTGACTGAAGGAGGGTCTTCCGCTGCGGGCGCGCTTCGACGAGGTCGACGGCTTCATCGAACTGGATCGCAAGGCTGGCACGGGTCAGGCGCAGATCACGATCGACATGGCCTCGGTCAGCTCGGGCGTGCCGGAGTTCGACGCGCATCTGAAGAACCCGGATTTCTTCGACGTGGCGAAAGCGCCGAAAGCACGTTTCGTCGGCAAGGAGTTCAGCTTCGAGGGTAACCGGTTGACCCGCGTCGCGGGTGAGCTGACGCTGCTCGGCAAGACCCTGCCGGTGACGCTCGAGGGCCGGCGTTTCAACTGCTACGACCAGCCGGTGCTCAAGGTGCACGTCTGCGGCGGTGATTTCGAGACGATCATCCAGCGCAGCCAGTGGGGGATGAACTGGGGCATCGACATGGGAGTGCCGGATACCGTGCGGCTGCTGATCCAGATCGAAGCTATCCAGAAGTAGGCGAAGCGATCCAGAAGCAGGGCAGGCAGCCGCAAAAAAAGCGCCGGGTTTGATCCCGGCGCTTCGTTCTAAATCGACCGCCGCCCGGGGGCGGCGGCAACCGGCCGAAGCCGGCTTCGACTTAGAACATGTGGCGGATGCCGACCGCGAAGGCCTTCGGATCCTGGTTGGCGGACGTGCCGACAAACGACTGCGAGTAGCGCAGACCGAAGGCAGCGCCGTCCTTGTTGTCCAGCTGGCCATAGCTGGCGTACAGGTTGGTACGCTTGGACAGCGGGTGGACGTAGGCGATACCGAAGGACTTGGCTTCCGGCGAGCCGGCCGAGTCGAGTTCCTGCTGGATGTAGTTGACCAGCAGTTCGCCCGAGCCCAGCTTGATGCCGGCGCCGACACCGATACCCTCGTGCTCGAGGCCGTCGTCACGATCGGCCATGCCGTAGTTGACGGCGACACGGAAGGCGCCGAAGCGGTACTGGACGCCGACGCCGTACTGGTCGTCGTTGCCCGTGCCGTTGTCGATCGACTGGAAATAGCCCTGGACGGTCAGCGGGCCGGCAGCATAGACGCCCGACAGGCCGTACATGTCGCCGACGTTGTTGCCGCTGTGGTCTTCACCGGTGGCGTACATCGCGCGGACGGTCACGCCGCCGAAGGTGCCCGTGTAGTGCAGGCCGTTGCTGGCACGGGTGGCAACACCCAGGTTACCGCCTTGAGCCGTGTAGGTCAGCCAGTTGCCGAACATGCCATAGCCCATGACATCGGTCGTGCCCGCGGCCAAGAACCCGGGGGTGTAGTCACGGCCGAGGCGGACTTCGCCGAACGAGCCGGCCAGGCCGACCACGGCACGACGCTGCCAGAACTGGGCATCGTGGTTGCCGGTACCGTAGTCGATACCTGCTTCGATGTTGAAGACGGCCTTCAGGCCGTTGCCCAGGTCTTCCGAGCCACGGACACCGAAGCGGCTGGTCGACTGGACGCCCGAGAAGACCTCGACGATCGAGTCGCTGCCCGGAACGTCGCTGTCGGCCATACCGATACCGGCATCAGCGATACCGTACAGCGTCACATTGGTCTGAGCGACGGCTGCACCGGCGAATGCGCCCGTAACAGCCAGCGCAAGCAGGGTTTTCTTCATTGATCAATCTCCTAGGTTTCTGGAAATCGACGGCCTCCGTGCCGCCGCACCCCCCCGGATCGGCCAATGGCACCCCCGGACAGAAGTTGCTTTGTATTCTCGCGAAAATCCCCGGCCAGGCAAAGGAAGCCGGGGATTCCGATCACCGTTTTGCTTCCGACTGTCTCGGAAGTGCAACAAATCTTCGGGTGCGTCGCTGCGGGGGCCTGACCCTGCCTTGCCGGGATTCCGGCGCGGCGGCGACGGAATCCCGGATACGCGGCATCAGAAGCGATGGCGGATGCCGACTGCAAAGGCCTTGGGTTCGGCGTTGGCGCCGCCGCTCACGCCGAAGCCGGCCGAGCGCAGCCCGAAGCCGGCGCCGTCCTTGTTGTCCATCTGACCGTAGGTCGCGTACAGGTTGGTGCGCTTGGACAGCGGGTGGACGTAGGCGATGCCGAAGGACCTGGCCTCGGGGCTGCCGGCAACATCGAGTTCCTGCTGCGTATAGTTGAACAGCACTTCGCCGGTGCCGAGCTTGACGCCCAGGCCGAGGTTGAGCGCCTCATGCTCGACGCTGCCGCCGCCCGGCACATCGCTGTCCACCATGCCGTAGTTCAGCGCCACGCGGAAGGCGCCGAAGCGGTACTGGGCGCCCAGGCCGTATTCGTCGGCATCGTCCGTGCCGCCCGCGCCGTTGTTGAACTCCCGGCTCTGGTAGTAGGCCTGGGCCGTCAGCGGGCCGGCGGCGTAGACGCCCGACAGCCCGTACATGTCGCCGCTGCCCTTCGGTGCGCTCACGCCGTCGGCTTCACCGGTGGCGTACATCGCGCGCAGGGTCAGGTTGCCGAACTTGCCCGTGTAGTGCAGGCCGTTGCTGGCGCGGCTGGTGATCCCGCCGTTGCCGCCGTAGTCGAGCCAGTTGCCGAACAGGCCCAGGCCCATGACATCCGTGGTGCCGATTGCCGAGTAGCCGGGCGTGTAGTCGCGTCCGAGACGGACTTCGCCGAAGCTGCCGGCAAGCCCGACCACTGCGCGGCGGCCCCAGAACTGGGTGTTGCTGGCCGCCGAGCCAGTGTCCCAGTTCACGCCGGCCTCGATGTTGAAGGTCGCTTTCAGGCCGTTGCCCAGGTCTTCCGAGCCGCGGATGCCGAAGCGGCTGCTCGACTGTACGCCCGAGAAGACGTGGACGACCGAATCCGAGCCCGGGGCGTCGGTGTCGGCCATACCGATACCGACATCGGCGATCCCGTACAGCGTTACGTTGGTTTGGGCGGCGGCAGTGCCGGCAGAGGCGCCGATGACGGCCAGCGCCACGAGAGATTTCTTCATTCTCAGCTCCAGGATGGGATGTGCGCCTGCACAACGGGGCGGTGCGGGCTCGGACTCGAAGCTAGGTGCGGGGGGTTTCAGTTCGATGACGTCCGGGTGGATTGGCCCTGTCCGCGTCATTTCTCGAGCTTGAAAGGCGTCCGGACGGCGCTATGATGTTGCGACGCGGCAACATCGGGAGGACGCAATGAGTTCAGAGACTTGTTCCAGCGGCGACACGGGCATGGAAGTCGGCCAGGCGGCTGGCGTGGACGCCGGGGCGGCTGTCGACATGCGGGCCGGGCAGCATCGGTTGCGACAGGAGCATCCGCTCGACCGCGTGCTTGCCGGTCTGGGGCGCGCGCTTGCGACCCTGACCGACTCGGTCCCGGCCGGCCGGCCGAATCCGGCCGCGGCGATCACCGATGACGGTCCGGCCGGTCATTCGGACCGTCAGCTGTCAGGCGCCCTGATGCGGGTGAATCACGTCGGTGAAGTCTGTGCGCAAGCGCTTTACGAAGGGCAGGCCGCCAGCACCCGCGACCCGGCCCTGGCCCGGCAGTTCCGGGAGGCGGCCGCCGAAGAAGGCGACCATCTCGCCTGGACCCGTGCCCGCATCGACGAACTCGGCGCGCGGCCTTCGCTGCTCAATCCGCTGTGGTACGCGGGAGCCTTCGCGCTCGGCCTGATGGCGGGGCGGGCCGGCGACCGCATCAGCCTTGGCTTCATGGCCGAGACCGAGCGCCAGGTCGAGGAACATCTGGCCGGCCACCTCGACCGGCTGCCTGCCGACGACCGTCGCTCGCGCGCAATCGTCGATCGGATGAAGGAAGACGAAGCCCGTCACGCCGAGGACGCCTTGCGCCTGGGCGGTGCCGAGCTGCCGTTCCCGGTTCGGGCGGCGATGCGGGCGGCCGCCAAAGTCATGACGCGGACGGCCCACTACATCTGATCCGAGCCAGCCACCGTTTGATCTGAACCATCCACCGTTCGGTCTGGACCATCCACCGATCAGTCTTCGACGATCTCCCAGTCGATCGTCAGCTCGGCAGTCTTCTCGATCATTGCCGTTGCCGAGCAGTACTTGTCGTGCGACATCCGGACGGCCCGCTCGACCATCTTCGCTTGCAGTCCGCGGCCGCGGACGATGAAGTGCATGCGGATCCGCGTGAAGACTTTGGGGTCGGTGTCGGCGCGCTCGGCCTGCAACTGCAGGTCGCAGCCGCGCACATCCTGGCCGTTCTTGCGCAGAATGACGACGACGTCATAGGCGGTACAGCCGCCGGTGCCGGCGAGCAGCAGCTCCATCGGACGCGGCGCCAGATTGCGGCCGCCGCCCTCCAGCGCGCCATCCATGACGACCACGTGTCCGCTGCCGGTTTCGGCGATGAAGGACATGCCGTCCAGTCCGGTCCATTTGACAGTGCATTCCATGCCGGGCTCCTCGAAGCCTGCGTCCTTTTCCGACAGACGCCGGGATTGATGGGGTTCAGGGCCTTGTGTTGAGGGTTCAAGGCCGTTGAGGGTTCAAGGCCTTGCGCACCGGGAATTCTACGGAGGTGGGGGCCTTGCGAGGGTGAGGGCCGGGCACTGAAATGGCATTGAAAGGGCCGGAAAATGAAATTGTGCAATGCAACATCAAAATTGTTGTTTCAACGACATTCCATTTTCAGTCCCCCGGTTTTCATATCTTATTGTGGAAAACCGAAATAGATCCAATTTCCCACGATTGCAAAACTTCAGCAAGACATTGAAATATAAGAGTTTTTAATGATGTCTGACAATCCCCTGACTTCGTCGTTTCAGTGACAAATATATTCTTGCGTCGCAACATCCTCTTGGGTATAGTTCTTCCAACGGCCGTCGCGGACGGCCCCCGCTGTCTCCTCCACCCTCCTCCTTTGGTGGATTAAACCCGGACCGAGTGTTCGGGTTTTTTTTTGAGTGCGCCCGGCATGGGCGCACTCTCGCGGGCGCGGCCTCCGTGTTTGTCAGCCTGCTGCGCGGCGAAGGGCGACGGCAATGCCTGACGCACCCCGATGCGCATCCCTCTGTCGAGCAGCTCGGCCGCTGCAGCGGTGCCACGCCGGCTTCGCCTCTTTTTCTCTGGAGGTCTCATGAATTTCCCCTCAAGTTGTCTCTCGCCTCGCGCGGTGTTCGTGTTCACCTGGCCGCTGAGTTCCCATGCCGTGTTCCACAGAGGGCGGATGCTTGCCAGCTCGCTGTTACTGGCGGCCGGCGCGATGGCGCAGCCCGTCAGTGCACAGTCGCCAACGGCAGCAGTCCCCTCGAAGCCATTGACCCTGGCTCGTGCGGATGTTGCCCAGGCCCGCACCGCGGCACTGCTGCGCCAGCCGTCCAAGAACTTCGAGGACTACATCAACAGCGGGCGCCCCAGCTTTCTGTCGACGCCGGGCACGACGCCATTGGAAGGCGGCGTTCCCATCATCGTGAATGGGCAGACCGTCGGTGCGGTTGGTGTCAGCGGCGCCCACGGTCCGAATGACTCACAAGTGGCGCAGGCGGGCGCCGATGCCGTGCGCTGAAGCTGATTGCCGCGGCGCTCTTTCCGGCAGTCGCCTCCGGTCGACGGGATGCGGTAAGGTTCTGCTGCCGGCCTACCGCGAGGATGAAGATGGATCGCAATCGCCCGGCCGAGCCGCACGGCAGTGCGAGCCCGGCTACCCGGAACGAGCACCGCTCCGGCGGCCGGAACGAGCGCCGTCGCGGCAAGTGGCTGTCGCCGCGCGAGGCCTGGTCACTGCTGCGGGCCACCTTCGCCGCCTGGATTGCCGACTACGCCCCGAGCATGGGTGCGGCACTGGCCTACTACACGGTGTTTTCGATTGCGCCGCTGTTGCTGATCGTGATCTCGGTGGCCGGACTGGTGTTCGGCGAAGACGCAGCGCGTGGTGAGATCTTCGAGCAGTTGCGCGGACTGGTGGGCGAGCGCGGGGCGGGCGCCGTGCAGGACATGCTCAGGAGCGTGAACCGCCCCGGCGAAGGCCTGGTTGCGGCCTCCATCGGGGTGCTGGCCCTGCTGATCGGGGCCAGCACGGTGTTCGGCGAACTGCAGGCCTCGCTCGACAGGATCTGGCGAGCGACGGCCGAGGGACGTCCCGGCGGTCTGTGGGGCATGCTGCGCAAGCGGCTGATGTCCTTCGGGATGATCCTGGGGATCGGTTTCCTGCTGATCGTTTCACTGATTGCCAGCGCGGCGCTGGCGGCCCTGGCGGCCTGGTGGCGGCCGTGGTTCGGCAACTGGCTGCTGCTTGCGCAGGCCATGAACCTGGCCCTGTCGTTTGCGATGACGACGCTGGTCTTCGCGTTGATCTACAAGTTGATGCCCAGCGTCCGCCCGGCCTGGCGCGACGTCCTGATCGGTGCGGTGGTGACGTCGGTGCTGTTCTCGATCGGCAAGTACCTGATCGGGCTGTACATCGGTCGCAGTGCGGTGGCCTCGACCTTCGGAGCGGCCGGCTCGCTGGTAGTCCTGCTGCTGTGGGTCTATTACTCGGCGCAGATCTTCCTGTTCGGCGCCGAGTTCACCCGGGTGTATGCGTACCGCCACGGATCGCTCCAGGGGCAGGGTGAGCCAGGGAGCGGGCAGCAGGCGGCGTCGGGTCCAGTCGACACGGCCCTTTGACGCGGCCGGATCTCTAAGGCTATAATTTCAGGCTTTCCGCCGTCTTTGGCGGGCTGAATTCGACTGGCCGGCGCAAGCAGTGAGTGGTGAATGATGGCGAGCGCGCCGCGAGTCTTTCGAGAGAGAAGTCATGAAGACGTTTTCTGCCAAGCCGCATGAAGTGAAGCGCGACTGGTTCGTCATCGACGCCAGCGACAAGGTGCTCGGCCGTCTGGCTGCCGAGATCGCGCTGCGCCTGCGGGGCAAGCACAAGCCCGAGTACACGCCGCACGTCGACACGGGCGATTTCATCGTGGTGGTCAACGCGGGCAAGCTGCGCGTCACCGGCACGAAGCAGGAAGACAAGAAATACTACC
The DNA here is from genome assembly GCA_041678445.1 of Burkholderiaceae bacterium. Taxonomy (GTDB): domain Bacteria; phylum Pseudomonadota; class Gammaproteobacteria; order Burkholderiales; family Burkholderiaceae_E; genus Zeimonas. The sequence goes on from JBAYOD010000067.1 coordinate 8,610, forward strand.
GCCACACCGGTTATCCGGGCGGTATCAAGGAAACCACCTTTGGCAAGATGCAGCAGCGTTTCCCGGGCCGTGCGCTCGAGAAAGCCGTCAAGGGCATGCTGCCGAAGGGCCCGCTCGGCTACGCCATGATCAAGAAGCTCAAGGTGTACGGCGAGCCCACGCATCCGCATACGGCTCAGCAGCCGAAGGTTCTGGAGATTTGACGCGATGATCGGCGATTACTACTACGGCACTGGCCGCCGCAAGACCTCGGTCGCGCGGGTCTTCATCAAGCGGGGCACCGGCAAGCTCATCGTCAACGGCAGGCCGCTCGACGAGTATTTCGCCCGCGAAACCGGTCGCATGGTCGTGCGCCAGCCGCTCGAGCTGACTTCGAACCGCGATTCGTTCGACATCAAGGTCAACGTTCACGGCGGCGGCGAGTCGGGCCAGGCCGGCGCGGTGCGCCATGGCATCACCCGCGCGCTGATCGATTACGACGAGACGCTCAAGCCGGCGTTGTCGGCGGCCGGGCTGGTCACGCGCGACGCGCGCGAGGTCGAACGCAAGAAGGTCGGCTTCCACAAGGCACGACGTCGCAAGCAGTTCTCGAAGCGCTGATCACGGGCCCCGCTGGCGGGGCATGCCGGGCGCTTCGGATCTCGAAGTGGCTGGCAGCAGGTTTTCGAAAGCCGCTGGCCTGTGCCGGCGGCTTTTTTGTCGATGAAAGGAGCATCGGATGATCAAGGTCGGTATCGTGGGCGGCACCGGTTACACCGGTGTCGAGTTGCTGAGGCTGCTTGCCCAGCACCCGCAGGTCGAACTCGTGGCGATCACCTCGCGCAAGGAAACCGGGATGCCGGTCGCCGACATGTATCCGTCGCTTCGCGGTCGGGTGAGCCTTGCCTTCACCGATCCGGCCAGTGCGCCGCTGACCGAATGCGATGTGGTCTTCTTCGCCACGCCGCACGGTGTGGCGATGGCGCAGGCGCGCGAACTGCTAGCCGCCGGGGTCAAGGTCATCGACCTGGCCGCCGACTTCCGGCTGAAGGATGTCGCGGAGTTCGAGCGCTGGTACAAGCAGCCGCACGCCTGCCCGGACCTCCTGGCCGAGGCGGTCTACGGACTGCCCGAAGTCAATCGCGAGGCGATCCGCAAGGCTAGGGTGATCGGCTTGCCCGGCTGCTATCCGACCACGGTCCAGCTCGGCTGGCTGCCGGTGCTCGAACCGGCAGCGGTGGCTGCCGCCGGTGGCGACATCGTCGACCGGGCCACGCTGATCGCCGACTGCAAGTCGGGGGTTTCGGGGGCCGGCCGCAAGGCCGAGGTGCATACCCTGCTGGCCGAGGCGTCCGACAACTTCAAGGCTTATGGTGTCACCGGTCACCGGCACGCTCCGGAGATCGCGCAGGGCCTGAGTGCGATCGCCGGCAAGCCGGTGGGCCTGCAGTTCACGCCGCACCTGGTGCCGATGATCCGCGGCATCCATTCGACGCTGTACGCGCGCCTTACCGAGGCCGGGCGGGCGCTCGACTTCCAGCAGCTCTATGAGGCGCGCTTCGCTGGCGAGCCCTTCGTTGACGTGATGCCGGCCGGGTCCACGCCGGAAACCCGCTCGGTCCGCGCTTCGAACATGGTCCGCATCGCCGTGCACCGGCCGGCCGACAGCGACCTGCTGATCGTCCTGGTGGTCGAGGACAACCTCGTCAAGGGTGCCTCGGGGCAGGGCGTCCAGGCCATGAACCTGATGTTCGGTCTGGCCGAGGACACCGGGCTGACGCAGTTGCCGGTGATGCCGTGAGCGTCGTCGCGACCGGTCCAGGCGTGGCCGCGACCGGTCCACATGGCTGGCGAGGTTATCCGCCATCGCCTACAATCCTGACTATTGCGGAGGTTTGCCGATGAATGCCGTTGCCGAAGTACCTGTTGCCGAAATGCCCGCCCCGCTTCTGTTCACCGACAGCGCTGCGACCAAGGTGCGGCAGCTGATCGACGAAGAGGGCAACACCAACCTGAAGCTGCGCGTATTCGTCCAGGGGGGCGGCTGCTCGGGCTTCCAGTACGGGTTCACCTTCGACGAGGAAACCAGCGACGATGACACCGTCATGGAAAAGAACGGGGTCACGCTGCTGATCGACGCGATGAGCTACCAGTACCTGGCCGGCGCCGAGATCGACTACAAGGACGATCTCGAAGGTGCGCAGTTCGTCATCCGCAATCCGAACGCGGTGAGCACCTGCGGCTGCGGATCCTCGTTCTCCTGAATTCTCGCTGAACCCTGTTTGCCCCGGGCGCTGCGGCGCCCGGTTCTGTCTGAGCGCCGCGGTGCCCGGCCTCAGCGTCCGCCGGCTGGCCAGACGGCGCCCAGCAGGCGCGGGCCCGGCGCCCCGGTGACCGCCGGCAGGTTGCCGGGCAGCCCGGCGAGGCGGCGCTCGGCCAGCCAGGCGAAGGCGATCGCTTCGACCGACTGGGCAGCGATGCCCAACTGACCCGTGTCGGCAACCCTGGCGGCCGGCAAGTGCGCAGCCAGCCGTGTCATCAGGTGGCCGTTGTGAGCGCCGCCGCCACAGACCCAGACTTCCTCTGCGCCAAAGCTGGCACAGACGGTGGCGACCGTCGTGGCCGTGAGTTCGGCCAGGGTTGCCTGGATGTCGCGAGGCGAGGCCCGGTGCTGGCCGCTGGCCGCCAGCATCCTGGCCAGCCAGTCCGCATTGAACAGGTCGCGGCCGGTGCTCTTGGGCGGCACGGCAGCGAAATAGGGTTCGGTCAGCATCTGCGCCAGCAGCGGCGCCAGTACGGTGCCGCCGGCGGCCCAGTGCCCGTCGCGATCGAACCGCTCGCCGAGGTGACGCTCGCACCAGGCGTCCAGCAGGGTATTGGCCGGACCGGTGTCGAAACCGGTGACCGGGGTGGCCGCCGTGCCGTGGTCGCTTGCTGCCGGCAGCAGGCTGACGTTGGCGATTCCGCCCAGGTTCACGATGGCGCGTCGCCGCAGGCTGCTGCCGAAGACGGCGGCGTGGAAGGCCGGTGCCAGGGGGGCACCCTGGCCGCCGGCTGCGACGTCGGCGCTGCGCAGGTCGGCCACGACCGCGATGCCGGTGCGTTCGGCGAGCAGGGCCGGGTTCAGCAGCTGGACGGTGTAGCCGAGCTCGGGGCGGTGGCGCACCGTCTGGCCGTGTGCCCCGATCGCTGCCACCTCGCTGCGCTGGCAGCCGCCGGCAGTGAGCAGCGCTTCGACTACCCGGGCGTACAGCTCGGCCAGCGCATTGGCGGCCTGCGCGGCGCGCGCGAGCTCATCGGGGCCGGGCTGCTGCAGTGCCTGCAGCGCGGTGCGCAGCGGTGCAGGGATCGGCAGCGAGCGGGTTGCCAGCGTCTGCAGCGCCGGATCGCCGGCCGGGTCCGCAAAGGCGACCAGCGCGCCGTCGACGGCGTCGACGCTGGTGCCGGACATCAGTCCGGCGCAGAGCCGGACCATCGGCCCTACTCGAAGCTGGCTGCGACCCGCAGCGGGTCGAGCTGGGCGAGCTGGACCGTGAGCTGGTCGGTCTGGGCGGCGAAGCGCTCGCGTTCGGCGGGCGACAGCGGCGCCGAGTCCGGCATTGCCACCGTCATCGGATTCTTGTGCTGCCCGTTGACCTTGAACTCGTAATGCAGATGGGGGCCGGTGGCCCAGCCGGTCGAGCCGACCTGGCCGATGATGTCGCCCTGGTCGATCCGGGCCTGGCGGCGCAGGCCGGGTGCGAAGCTGCGCAGGTGCGCGTACAGCGTCTCGACTCCGTTGCGGTGCTGCAGGATGACGACGTTGCCGTAGCCGCGCTGCGTGCCGACGAAGCTGACGACCCCTTCACCCGCCGCCCGCACCGGCGTGCCGGCCGGGGCAGCGAAGTCGGTGCCCTTGTGGGCGCGCACGGTTCCGAACACCGGGTGCAGACGGGCGTTCGAGAAACCCGAGCTTACCCGGCTGAATTCGATCGGGCTGCGCAGGAAGGTCTTGCGCATGCTGCGGCCGTCGAAGCCGAAGTACTCGCCCTTGCCCTGTTTGCGCTCGAACCAGACGGCATCGTGCCGCTTGCCGTCGTTGATCAGCTCGACTGCGAGCACACGCGAACCGATCGGCGCGTCGAGGCTGTCGGCCTCGCGGACCGTTTCGTAGAGGATGCGCAGCTCGGCGCCGCGGCGCAGGTCGCGCCGGAAATCGATTTCGCCGTCGAGGATGTCGGCCACCTTCGACGCGATGCTGTCGGGCACGCCGGCCGCATCGGTGGCGGCGAACAGCGAGGTGTTGATCGTGACGGCGGCCATTGCCGTGTGCCGGTCGAGCGGCACTGGTTCATCAGTGGCCACGAAACCGCCTTCGTCGGTGCGCCGGATCGTCAGCCGGGTGGCGCTCTCCTGGCCGTCGGCGCTCAGGTTGCCGTAGCGGTACTGCAGCGACAGCACCCTGCCCAGGGCATCGGTCTCGGCGGTCACCGAGCGGCCGGCATACAGCTGCACCAGGCGGCGAGCGCTACGCTCGGTGGTGACGAACCTGAGGAAGTCGGCGTCGGCGGCGCCCAGGCGTTCGAGCAGCGAGGCCAGCGTTTCGCCGCGGCGGATCCGCTCGGTCTGAACGAAGCGGTCGGGCAACTCGACCACCTCGGGCGCCAGCGGCAGGGCCTCGATGATGGTTTCGGGGGCGGGCGGTGCGGTGTCGCCGAGCGGGGCGACACCGAAGGCGGTGACGGCAGCGAAAGTGAGGGTGGCGGCGATCGCCAGGGCGATTCTGTTGAAGCGGGGATCCGGAATACGGGGCATCACATCTGTTCGTTAGAATCCGAACCTTCGGTCCGGCGGCAGACCCTCGGACCGCAGCCTGTTCGAGTCAGGCGGAAATACTACCGGAATCGATCGAGAAAATGGGCGACAAGCTCGAAAAAACAGCTGATATGGGCGTAAAAAACGGACCGGACGGGCAGATCGCGTACAGCGACAGCGTTCTGGAGGCGCTGGAGATCAGCAAGCGCGGCTGCGACGAGCTGCTGGTCGAGTCCGAATGGCTGGCCAAGCTGGCCCGCAGCGAGGCCGTGGGCCAGCCGCTGCGCATCAAGCTGGGCCTCGATCCGACCGCTCCGGACCTGCATATCGGCCACACGGTGGTGCTGAACAAGATGCGCCAGCTCCAGGATCTCGGCCACACCGTCATCTTCCTGATCGGCGACTTCACGGCGATGATCGGTGATCCGTCCGGGCGCAATGCCACCCGGCCGCCGCTGACCCGCGAGCAGATCGAAGCGAACGCGA
>JBAYOD010000068.1:0-13848 GCA_041678445.1 Burkholderiaceae bacterium
GCAAGTACCAGTGCATCCAGCCACGCAGCGACATGCTCCCAGTGCAGCGGCTCATCGAAAACCAGACAGAAACTGCCCACCTCGGCGGAGTGCCGGTTGACGTCGTGGTGATGCGAGTGGTGGCGGGCCTCGCCGTAGCGCTCGGCAGACAGCCATTCGCGCACCTGCGCCGGGTGCGTCGACGGGTCGTAGATGTCGACGCCGGCCAGAATTCCGGCGGCCGGAAACCGGCCTTCGGCGGACAGCGTCAGCGGCGCCCCGGGATTGAGCGCCTCCAGCTGCGCACGCAGCGCATCGATGCCGGCCTCGGCCAGATCGGCCTTGCTGACGATCAGCTCGTCGGCGACCACCGCCTGACGCATCGCTTCCGGGTGGGCCTCGAGCGTGCCGGCGCCGTTGACCGCATCGACCACGGTCAGCACGCGACCCAGCCGGAAGGCGCTGGCAACCGGAAAGGTGATCAGCGCCTGGATCACCGGGACCGGATCGGCAAGGCCGGTCGTCTCGATCAGAACCCGGGAGAACTGCGGGATCTCGCCCTTGCTGCGCCGCACGCGCAGGTCACGCAGGGTTTCGACCAGATCGCCGCGAACCGTGCAGCACAGGCAGCCGGTGCTCAGCTCGATCGTGTTGTCGTTGCTCGACGCGATCAGCGAATGGTCGATGCCGATCTCGCCGAATTCGTTGACGATGACCGCGGCATCCGACATTTCGGGATCGCGCAGCCAGGCATTGAGCAAGGTGGTCTTGCCGCTGCCGAGAAAGCCGGTCAGGAGGCTGACCGGAATGCGCGTATCGGTTCGAGGTTCGGCCATCTGGGCTTCTGCGGGTTCTGCCATGTCTCTGGAAACCTGTGACGCGCCGCACAGTCGCGGGCGCGCGGACCCGGCAAGCCGGGGTTTTCATTATTATCAGAGAAACATGATCAATTCGCAACATTTGCGAAATGTAGTTTTTATCATTAGATGCGAATTGATAATATATTATCATTAGAAACGATCCGATCCCCGCAGGGCCCGACGAGCCCGGCGACCGCCCTCAAATGGAGATGGCACTACCATGGCCCCCGCCATTCGCGCCAGGAACCGCATCCTCTACATCCTTCAGTTGTTCGAGCAGCAGCATGTCTGGACGGTCGAGGCGATCGGCCGCGAGATGGGCACCTCGACCAGTTCGGCCTATCGCGACGTGCAGGAGCTGTGCCAGGCAGGTTTCCTGGTGCCCGTCGTCGGCAGCGGCTACGTCCTCGGTCCCGCCTTCATCCAGTACGACCGGCTGGTCCGGGCCAGCGACCCGCTGATCTGTCATGCCACCCCCCGGATGCGCCCGCTGCTGGCGCGCACGACACAGCGGGCCGTCGCCGTCCTCAGCCGGCGCTATCGCGACGAGGTCATGTGCATCCACCAGGAGGTGGGCACCGGGCCGCACCCGCTGACCGCCTACGAGCGCGGCGTCGTGATGCCCCTGTTCAAGGGCGCCACCTCGAAAGCCATCCTCGCGCACCTCAACGACCGGACCCTGGAGCGGATCTACCTGGAACACGAGGAAGCCATCCGGAAGGCCACCGGCTGCCCGGGCTGGCGATCGTTTCGCGAGCAGCTTGAACCGATCCGCGCCGCCGGCTACGCCGTCACGGTCTCCGAAGTCGCCCCGGGGCGAGTCGGGGTCGCGGCGCCGATCCATGTCAGCGGACAGGTGATCGGCGGACTGAGCCTGGTCCTGCACGAACCCGACTACGATGCCGAGCGCTTCCCCGTCGAAGTGCTTGCAACGGCCGGCGAGATCTGCCTGGCAGTGGCCGATGAGGAGCCCTGGATCGCGCGGGCGTGACGTGGATCGGGCGAGTGTGAATCGGTCGGTGCACTCGCTGGAAATCAGCCGGCGCGCTCGCCGAAGGCCTGCACCAGCGCTTCGCCGGCCAGTCCGCTGCGCAGCAGCAGCGCCAGCAGCAGCCGCGCCTTCGGGCCACTCAGGCTGCCCGCCGGAATCAGACCGCGCCCCAGCAGGTCGACTTCGGAACCCGGATACGCGTAAGTGCGGGTGAAGGCCGGCCCGGCCGCCACGCGCGAGGCCAGCACCACCGGCATCTGGCCGGCCAGCCACGCGCAGGCCGGCACCACATCGGCCGGCACGTGGCCGGCACCCATTGCCTCGACGACGGCACCGCGATAGCCCAGGCTGGGCAAGGCGCGCAGCATCCGGTCGTCATCACCGAGCGCCATCCGGACCAGCGCGACCGGACAGTCCTGGTGCAACGGCGCCTGCGGTGGCAGCACGACCGGCGCAAACCGCGATGGCCGGGCGTGGATGAGCACACGCCCCTCGGCCACCAGGCCCAGGGGACCGGCGCTCGGCGAAACGAAGGCCGACGGCAGCGCGGTATGTCCCTTGCTGACCCAGCGGGCGGCATGGATCTGGTCGTTCAGAACGGCCAGCGCGCCGAGTCCGCGCGCGGCCGGCGCCGCCGCAACGCTGACCGCGGCCAGCAGGTTGGCCGGCCCGTCGGCACCCGGCGTCTGCGGTCCGCGCATCGCACCGGTCACCACGACCGGCGCATCACCGGGAACCAGCAGATCGAGCAGGAAAGCGCTTTCCTCGATGGTGTCGGTGCCCTGAATGACCACGGCACCGTCGAACTCGCCGGCCAGCCGTCGGCCCAGCTCGGCGGCCAGTTCGACCAGCGCGTCGACCGGGATCGATGCGCTGGCCACCCGCATCGGCGACACGGTCTCGAGCCGCGCCAGTCTATCCAGTCCTGGCACCGAAGCGACCAGATCGGCAGCGCTCAGGGTCGGCACCAGCCCGCCTGGACCGCCGGGGGTCATCGTGATCGTGCCGCCGAGCAGAACGATCATGATTCGGGGCAACTGACGCTCGTGACTCTCGGATGCAGGGCTCATCGGACACCATGGCAACGAAGCGGACAAGGATGCGATCATAGCGGCTCGACAGGGCTGCCCAGCGCGCGGAGGGAAGAGGGACATGAAGGGATCGAAGATCGGCGTCATCGGACTCGGCGCCATGGGCCTCGGTGTGGCGCGATCACTGCTGCGCGCCGGCTTCGAGGTGCACGCCTGCGACGTGCGCAGCACGGTTCTCGAGGTGATCGCCAACGAAGGCGCCGTCGCGCACGGCTCGCCCGCTTCGGTCGCAGCCAGGGTCGACCGGCTGATCGTGCTGGTGGTCAACGCCGAGCAGACCGAAGCCGTGCTGTTCGGCGAGAACGGCGCCGTCGGCGCGCTGCGCAACAACGCCGTCGTGATGGCCTCGGCCACCGTTGCACCCCACTACGCCGAGGGGCTCGGCGCCCGGCTGGCCGAAGCCGGCCTGCTGATGCTCGACGCGCCGGTCTCGGGCGGCGCCGCCCGCGCGGCCACCGGCGAGATCACCGTCATGGCTTCGGGGGTGCCCGAAGCCTTCGAGGCAATGGCCGATGCGCTCGACGCCATCGCAGCCAAGGTCTACCGGCTCGGCGATGCGCCCGGCATGGGCTCGAAGGTGAAGATGGTCAATCAGTTGCTGGCCGGTGTTCACATCGCGGCGGCCGCCGAGGCGATGGCTCTCGGCATACGTGCCGGCATCGATCCGGACACGCTGTACGAGGTGATCTCGAACAGTGCCGGCAACAGCTGGATGTTCAGCAACCGGGTGCCGCACATCCTCGCGGGCGACTACACCCCGCTGTCGGCGGTCAACATCTTCGTCAAGGACCTCGGCATCGTGATCGATTCGGCCCGCCAGTTGACCTTCCCGCTGCCGCTGACCTCGTCGGCGCTGCAGATGTACCTGGCGACGAGCGCTTCCGGACTCGGCAGCGAAGACGACTCGGCCGTCATCAAGATGTTCCAGCGGCTCACCGGCATCGAGCTGCCCGCCGCGAAAGACTGACCCGCGAGACCCGACCATGCTGCTTGGCTGCATCGCCGACGACTTCACCGGCGCCACTGACCTTGCCAACAACCTGGTGCGCGCCGGCATGCGCACCGTCCAGACCATCGGCGTGCCCGAGGCCGGACTGACCATCGATGCCGACGCCGTGGTCGTGGCCCTGAAGTCGCGCACCCTCCCTGCCGAGGACGCCATCGCCCAGTCGCTGGCCGCGCTCGAATGGCTGCGCACCGCCGGTTGCCGGCAGTTCTACTTCAAGTACTGCTCGACCTTCGACTCCACCGATCGCGGCAACATCGGCCCGGTCACCGACGCCCTGATGGCCGCACTGGGCACGGACTTCACGATCGCCTGCCCGGCCTTCCCGGCGGCCGGTCGCACGATCTTTCGCGGCCACCTGTTCGTCGGCGACCAGTTGCTGTCCGACTCGGGCATGCGCGATCACCCGCTCACCCCGATGACCGACGCGAACCTGGTCAGGGTGCTGGCGCGCCAGAGCAAGCACGAGGTCGGACTGCTGCGTTACGACACCCTGGCTGCGGGCGTCACAGCGACCCGCACGGCAATCGACGCACTGCGCGCCGATGGTGTCGGCATCGCGATCGTCGACGCAACCAGCGACGACGACCTGCTGACGATGGGCGAGGCCTTCGCCGGCCTGCCACTGGTCACTGCCGGCTCCGGGGTGGCGATCGGGCTGCCGCAGAACTTCCGGCGTGCCGGCCTGCTGCCGGCCGAACCGGTTGCCCCCACGCTGCCCCGGATCGCCGGCCCGGCCGTCGTCCTCTCGGGCAGCTGCTCGACGGCCACGCTCGGCCAGGTCGCTTACTGGCAGGCGGAGCACCCGGCCTGGCAGCTCGACCCGCTGCGAATCGCCCGGGGCGAGCCGGTGGTCGACGAAGCGCTGGCTTTCGTGCTCGCCGCCCAGGCGCGCGGCCTGCCCGCGCTGGTCTATGCCAGCGCCGCACCCGACGCCGTGCGCGCGATCCAGCAGCAACTCGGCCGCGACGAAGCCGGCACGATGATCGAGCACACGATGGCGGAACTGGCCCGCCGCCTGCGCGCAGCGGGCACACGGCGCTTCGTCGTTGCCGGTGGCGAGACTTCCGGTGCCGTCGTGCAGGCGCTCGCCGTGCAGGCGCTGCGGATCGGCCCACAGATCGATCCCGGCGTGCCCTGGACCGAAACCGTCGAGGCCGAGCCGGTGGCCATCACGCTGAAGTCCGGCAACTTCGGCGCGCCCGACTTCTTCGCCAAGGCGCTGGCCCTGCTCGACGCGCAACGATGAGCAACGACGAATCCCGTCAGCGCGAGGCCTTGTGCCGGCTCGGCCATTCCCTGTTCTCGCGCGGCCTGACGCACGGCTCGACCGGCAATCTCAGCGTGCGGCTGGCCGACGGCGGCTACCTGATGACGCCGACCGGATCGAGCCTCGGCGAGCTCGACCCGGCGCGACTGTCCCGGCTCGATGCGCAGGGCCGGCATCTTGCCGGCGACAAGCCGACCAAGGAAAGCTTCCTGCACATCGCGATGTACGAGGAACGAGAGCGCAGTGCCGCCGTCGTGCACCTGCATTCCACGTGGTCGACCGCGGTGTCCATCCTCGAAGACGTGGACCCCGACGACGTGCTGCCGCCGCTCACCGCCTACTATGTGATGCGCATCGGCAGCCTCCCCCTGGTGCCCTATCACGCCCCCGGCGACATGCAGCTCGCACAGGCCGTGCGCCGCTTCGCCGGCCGCCACCATGCGCTGCTGCTGGCCAACCACGGGCCGGTCGTGGCCGGCACCAGCCTGTCGGCGGCAGCCGACGCCATCGAGGAACTCGAAGCCACCGCGAAGCTGCACCTGACGCTGCACGGGCGGGCATGCCGGTGCCTGAGCCCCGAGCAAGTGGCCGAGCTGAAGGCGAAGTTTCCGGTCTGAGCGATACCCGCATATCGCCACGGCGCTGTGCGCATTCTCCACAACGCGCAAGCATCGCCGACCGTAAGATTTGCCTTCGACGCCTGATCCGCAACCACGCTCAGGCGCCAGAAGGAGGCAGATCATGGCGACGGCAGGCCCCAACTATTCGGTTGAGGCGATCATCGAGATCGCGAAATCCACAGACCTCTGGGTACGGGAATTCACCGTGGCCGGTGGTGAGGAAGTGCCCTGGCATCGCCATACGGAGGTCCAGGACCACTGCTACGGGCTGGAAGGCATCGTTCGCGTGCAGGTGGCCGACACCGAGCGCAACTGGGAAGTCGAGCTGCAACCCGGTCAATCCTGCGTTCTGCCGGCCGGAACACGGCATCGCCTGACCTGTGCGCGCGGCGCCCAGGCCCGCTACCTCCTCGTACAGGTCGGCAAGTACGACTTCAACAAGGTTGCGCCACCCGAATGAGGCCGGGGGCTGGCCCTGTACGCCCCGAGACCGCCACTATGGAGACAAGTCCATGTCGGACAGACGTTCAGTGAATGCTTCCCGCCGCAACCTGTGCCTGGCCGGGCTGGCTGTGGCCGGAGCGCCCCGCTTCGCGCTGGCGCAGGATTTCCCGACCCGCCCGCTCAAGATCCTGGTGGGGTTCTCGGCAGGCAGTCCGTCGGACGCGCTGGCACGGGGCGTCGCGGAAAAGCTCTCGGCATTGTTCGGCCAGCCGGTCATCGTCGAGAACAAGCCGGGCGCCGGCGGGATCGTGGCAATCAAGAATCTGCTCCAGACACCGGCCGACGGCTACACGATGCTGGTCGTGTCCGCTGCCCATGCGGCGACGCCCGCCATCCGGCGCAAGCTGGATTTCGATCCGGCCGCCGACATGGCCGGCGTCACCCGGATCGCCAACGTGCCCAGCATCCTCGTGACGAGCCCGAACCTGGGCATCAGGACACTGGGAGAGTTGCTGGAGAAGATCCGGCAGTCGCCGGGCGAACTCAGCTATTCGACGCCAAGCGTGGGCAGCGCCAACCACTTCGCGGCAGCCTACATGCTGGCCAAGGCCAATCTGCGCGCAACCGACATCCCCTATCGGGGCGTTCCCGAAGCCGTGACGGCCGTGATGTCGGGCGACTGCCAGTTCTCCTTCGTCCCTGTGCCCAACGTGATCAACTTCATCCGGGAAGGCCGGCTGGTCGCACTGGCCGCCTCGACCGGGGCCCGCTCCAAGGTGCTGCCGGACGTTCCCACCGTGGCTGAAGCAGGCGTTGCCGGCTATGCCTTCGACCCCTGGTTCGGCCTGCTCACCCAGTCCGCCGTTGCACCGGCGATCCGCGCCAGACTGGTTGCAGCGTCGCAGGAGGCGCTCGCAGTCGAGGATCTGCGCGAGCGCTTCGAACTCATCGGCGCCGACATCAGCCCGTTGCCGGGGGAGACCTTCGATACCTACATCCGCGAAGAGATCGCCAAGTTCAAGGCGATCGCAGCCAACGCGGGCATCGAGAGTTCGTGAGCCCTGGCCGATGAGCCTGCAGCCCGGCCCGCCACCCGTGGCGGCGGGCTGTCGCGGCGGTGAGCGACCGCGGTGCTGACAGCGACTGTCAGGCGTAGCGACGGGCGATCGTCTCGGCGATGCAGACCGGCTTGTCGAACCCCTTGCGCTGGATGGACACCTCGGTCGTCAACTGGACGCCGCCGTCGGGCAGCGGATCGTAGGCCAGCAGCCGGATCCGCGCGCGCAATTCGCTGCCAGCCGGCACCGGGGCGGTGAAGCGGACCCGGTTCAGGCCGTAGTTGACGCTCATCCTGACATCACTGATCTCGATCGACGATTCCAGGAACGTGGGCAACATCGACAGGGTCAGGAAGCCATGCGCGATCGTCGCACCGTACGGCCCCCTGGCAGCGCGTTCGGTATCGACATGAATCCACTGGTGATCACCGGTTGCCTCGGCGAACTGGTCGATCCGCGTCTGCGTGACCGGAATCCAGTCGCTGACAGCGATTTCCTGCCCCACCAACCCCTGCAAATCCGCCAGCCTTTCATAAACCTTGACCACGCTTGCTCCCTTGTCGTCGAAATCACAGCCGGCGACGTTACCATGGCGTTGCCGGCGACGCCTGTTCGGGTATGCCGACCCGATTGACCTGCGCACTGCGATCGACGAGGACGGCACCGATGCGAGTAACTTGCGGAACGGATTTCAGTGAACGCGGCCGTGAAGCGGCCGAAGTGGCTGCGCTGCTGGCAGCCCGCTCGCAGGGCCGGCTGTTTCTGGTCCACGGGCTGGATACGCGCGGGGCGGTGCTGGGTGCAGCACCGGTGCTGCAGGCACTCGAAACCGCGGCCCGCACGCAACTCGAGCGCGAAACCGAACACTTGCGCAGCCTGGGCGCCGAAGTCGAGGCCGTCATGCCCGACGGTTGGCCCGACGAGGCGATCCTGAACGAAGCCGAACGCAATGATTCGGAACTGATCGTACTGGCCGCCACCGGCGCGCGCGACGGCCCCGGCGTCCCGGTGGGCAAGACTTGCGAGCGCAGCCTGGCGCGCACGCGCACGCCGATGCTGGTCGTGCGCGACCCCCGCCCGCTCAGCGACTGGCTGCGCGGCGGCCAGCCGCTGCGGCTCATGATCGCCTTCGATTTCTCGCCGCAGGCCGCCGCCGCACTGAGCTTTGCCAGCCGGTTCGCACGAATCGGCAATTGCCGGATCGTCGTCGCCTATGTCGACGATCCACAGCGGGAAGCGCGCCGGATGGGCCTCTCAGGCGGTGCCGCGAACGTGCAGGCCAGTCTGCGCGAGGCCCTGGCCCGGCGAGTCGCCGAGAGCGAACCGGATCTGCCTGCCGAGATCGTCGTTTCGCCGCATCTGGGTGACCCGGGATCCCGGCTCGCCCATCTGGCCGAACGCGAGCGGATCGATCTCGTGATCTCGGGCACCCACCAGCGTGGCCCGATCCAACGTCTGTTCGCCGGCTCTGTCTCGCTGCAACTGCTGCGCGATGCGCCAAGCAACCTGATCATCGTACCGGCCACCGACGCCGCCCTGGCCGCCGCCACCACGACACCTCGGGCAGTACGCAGCGTGCTGGTCGCCACCGACCTGTCGGAGCTGGGCAACCGCGCAGTCTCCCAGGCAATTGCGATCGCACCGGCCGGCGCCACCGTGCACATCGTCCACGTGATCAGCCCGAACCAGATGCTCGACGGCGCCTATGGCCGGCCGTCCTACGCCTCCTTCGAGGCCGAGCATGCCGCCGAGCGCAAGCGCCGCCTGGCAGCCCTCGAAGCGCTGTTGCCCGACACCGCCCGGGATGCCGGCAATGAATTCGTCTGTCGGGTCGTCGGCCATGAACAGCCGGCGCAGGCGATCATCGAACAGGCCGAACACTTCGACGTCGACCTGGTCTGCGTCGGCACGCTGGGACGCTCGGGCCTGGCCGCCACGCTGCTCGGCTCGATCGCCCAGGATGTGCTCAAGCGCCTGCGGGGCCGCCCCTTGCTGCTGGTGCCGCCCGAGCCGAACTGAGGCAGGTCTGCGAGGGTTGCCCTGCCCCGTGCCGGATCCGCCGCAGGGCGCTACGGATCCTGGGCCGGCGCACCGGCAGCCGCGCGGGCCAGCCGATCGGCCACGGCAGCCCAGGCCGGCTCGTCGGGCGGGCGCTCGACCACGATTCGATCGAGGCCCAGGCTGTCGAGCCGGCGCAAGCTGTCGTACAGGCAATGCGCGTAGTCGGCGACATCGTCCGGCGCCCGTTCCCAGACTACTGCCGGGCCGGCCGGGTCGGCCGGACCGGACTGTGCAGCCAGGCCCGGGCGCAGCCGCGACCAGACCACCGACCGCCGGCCCCGCGCGGCAAGCACGGCAAGCCTGGGTTCGATCCGGTCGGCTGCCAGCAGTTCCATCGGTGTGCGCGGCGCGTAGTGGGCAGCCAGCGTTCCCGAAGCCCGGGGCGCATCGCTGCCCGCACCCGCGAGCGGCATGCCGAGCACAGCCTCGATCCGCGCTGCGTCGAGCCCACCCGGCCTCAGCAGCGCCGGCCCGCCACGACTGAGATCGATGATCGTCGATTCGAGCCCGAGATCACACGAACCGCCATCAAGCACGAGCGGCGCCTCATCGCCGAGATCGTCGATGGCATGGCTGGCGCGCGTCGGGCTGACCCGCCCGAAGCGATTGGCCGACGGCGCTGCCACCCCGAGGCCGCCACCCGCTTCGAAAGCCTGCAGCAGCGTCTGAGCCACCGGATGCGCTGGCGCGCGCAAACCGATGGTGGCCTGCTCCCCGCAGGCCCAGGCGGGCGCCCCGGGCAAACGCGGCAGGATCAGGGTCAGCGGCCCGGGCCAGAAGGCGGCGGTGAGCCGCTCGGCCAGATCGCTCCACACGGCCCAGCGCCGGGCCTGTCGGGCGCCACTGACATGGACGATCAGCGGATGCCCGGCGGGCCGACCCTTGAGGCGGTAGACGGCGGCAATCGCCTCGGCCGATGCTGCGTCGGCGCCGAGCCCGTAAACGGTCTCGGTGGGGAAGACGACCAGCCGGCCGGCCAGCAACGCTCGGGCAGCCTCGGCAATGCCGGCTTCATCGGCCCGTCGCAGACCGGCTGCGCCCGTCGCGCTCATCGCGCCGCACCCACCCGCTGGGCGATCAACCCGGCGACATGAACGGCATGGGTGAGCGACGCGGCCACCACGGTGACGTGGCCCATCTTGCGGCCGGCCCGCGCCTCGCGCTTGCCATACAGATGCAGCTTCGCCTCCGGATGAGCCAGCAACTCGGCCCACGGCGGCTGGCCATCTGCCGCGATCCAGCAGTCGCCGAGCAGGTTCAGCATCACCGCCTGCTGGTGCTGGCGGGTGGCGCCCAGCGGCAGTCCGGCCATTGCACGGACCTGCTGCTCGAACTGGCTGGTCACGCAGGCATCGATCGTGTAGTGCCCCGAGTTGTGCGGCCTCGGTGCGATCTCGTTGGCAACCAGCTGCCCGCCTTCGAGCACGAAGAATTCGGTGCACAGCACGCCGACGTAGTCGAGCGCCCTGGCCAGTCCGATCGTCGCCGCCGTCGCGCGGGCAGCGACATCCTGCGATACCCGGGCAGGCACGGTCGACGTGGCCAGGATGCCGGCCACATGAACATTCTCCGAAACCGGATAGGCCAGCGTCTGGCCATCCACCCCCCGGGCGACGACGACCGACACTTCCAGTTCGAGCGACAGCCGCTTCTCGAGCACGCAGGGAACTTCGCCGAAGTCGCGAAACGCCTCGCGCGCCTCGTCGAGCGACGCGACCCCGGCCTGCCCCTTGCCGTCATAACCGAGCCGGGCCACCTTCAGGATGCCCGGGAACAGCCCGGGATCGGCCGCATCGAGGTCGCTCACCTGCACGATCGGCGCGTAGGGTGCGACCGGAATGCCGGCGTCACGGATGAAGGCCTTCTCTCTGATGCGGTCCTGAACGGTCGCCACGGCAGCGGCCGACGGACTGACCACACAGGAGCGGGCCAGGAATTCGAGCGCCCGCGCCGGCACGTTCTCGAACTCGGTGCTGACCGCCGAGCAGAGCCCGGCAAGCTCGGCAAGGGCCGCCTCGTCGAGGTAGTCGGCCCGCAAGTGCCGGTCGGCCACGCTGCCGGCCGGACTGTCTTCAGCCGGATCGAGGACGCACACTCGAAAGCCGAGACTCTGCGCAGCCATGCAGAACATGCGCCCGAGCTGACCCCCGCCGAGCATGCCCAGCCAGTCTCCCGGGGTCAGAGGCAGGTTCACCCTGGGCATCGTCATCCCTCCTCCTGCGGCAGCACCATCGCGCGGGCCGCCTCGGTCTGGCGCGCACGGAAGGCCTCGAGCCGGTCGGCCAGCGCATCATCGGTGGCCGCCAGCATCGCCACCGCGCACAGCGCCGCATTGGCCGCACCGGCCTCGCCGATCGCGAAAGTGGCCACCGGAATGCCGCGCGGCATCTGGACGATCGACAACAGCGAGTCCTCACCGCGCAGATACTTCGACGGCACCGGCACGCCGAGCACCGGCAGCGTCGTCTTCGCAGCGATCATCCCCGGCAGGTGCGCAGCGCCGCCGGCTCCGGCAATGATCGCCCGCAAGCCGCGCCCGCGCGCCGCCTGCGCGTAGTCGAACATGTCGTCAGGCATCCGGTGCGCCGAGACGACCCGCGCCTCGTGCGGGATCGAAAACTCGCGCAGCATCGCAACTGCGTGCTGCATGACCTCCCAGTCGCTGCTGGAACCCATCACGATGCCGACCAGCGGCGGGGTGCTTGCGGTCACTGTTGTGTCCTCAGGTGATTCAGGTCGTCTGGCTGAGAGTCGTCCGGCGACCGGCAGCCTGGAGGCACGTCTGGAGCCCGGGGGGTGCTCCGGAGCAGGGCCGGGCGAACCCGCGGTCCGGCCGTTGGCCGGACTGCTCTGCGCTGCTCGCCCGCGTGGCCCCGGCGCGCAACTCGCTTCGCTCCCTTCGCTTCGCTTCGTTCGCTGCGCTCAGACAGGGCGCGCCGAGTCAGATTGATGATGGCGCGCTGCGCGCGCGGGCCACGCGGGCTGTGCTGCTCGACGCGGGTTCTGAAGGCCCGGCCCTGCTCCGGAGCACCCCCCGGGCTCTTCGAGGCGTCGTCACCGGGAGTTTGGGAAACTTCGGGACCAACGATTCGCATCCCGACACGATCGCGACGACAGCCCGAGCCAGCCAGCGACACCGCAAGCCGCCCTCCTGTAAGGCTGGCACGGCTTGGCGCTTCGCGATGAGCCACGTCAGCCATCCAGTTCGATGCCGGTCAGCCGCCGCAAGGCTTCGCGGTACTTCTCGGCCGTGCGCGCGATCACCTCGGCCGGCAGGGCTGGCGGCGGTGGGCGTTTGTTCCAGCCCGGCACCGTCTCCAGCCAGTCGCGCACGAACTGTTTGTCGAACGACGGCGGCGAGCTGCCCGGCTGCCAGTCTTCGGCGGGCCAGAAGCGCGAGGAATCGGCAGTCAGCACCTCGTCCATCAGGTGCAGCGCACCGTCGGCATCGAGGCCGAACTCGAACTTGGTGTCGGCGATGATGATGCCGCGGGTGGCCGCGTATTCGGACGCGCGCCGGTACAGCTCGATGCTGATCGCCCGGATGCGCTCGGCCAGTTCGCCACCGATCAGGGCACTCATCTCGTCGAAGCCGATGTTCTCATCGTGCTCGCCGAACTCGGCCTTGGCCGCCGGCGTGAAGATCGGCTCGGCGAGCCGGTCAGCCATCCGCAGGCCGGGCGGCAAGGTGATGCCGCAGACCTGCCCGGTGGCCTGGTAATCCTTCCAGCCCGAACCGATGATGTAGCCACGCACCACGGCCTCGACCAGGATCGGCTGCAGGCGCTTGACCACCATCGACCGGTCGCGCACCTGCTCGCATTCATCCGGGGCGACGACCGACTCCGGCGCCACCCCGGTCAGGTGATTCGGCACGACGTCGGCGAGCCGGTCGAACCAGAACAAGGCCATCCGGTTCAGGACCCGCCCCTTGTCGGGGATCGGCTCGGACATGATCACGTCGAACGCCGACAACCGGTCGGTGGTGACGATCAGCAGGCGATCGCTGCCCAGCGCATAGTTGTCGCGCACCTTGCCGCGCGACAGCAACGGCAGTGAATGAAGCGAGGACTCGTGAACGAGGGCCGCCATCGGTACGGCTCCAGGGAAAACCTCTATTTTGCCTGACTGCCTCGTTCACGCGAGCGGTCACACGAGACGCGCCCTCACCCGTGCGAGAGCGTCCTCTCCGGAAACCATCGAAACCCGGCCAGCGCGAAGATCATCACGCCGACGCTGGGCAAGCTGCAGCCACGCTTCCTGAGCCGGCGACCTCGGCTCGAAGCTGGCAATCAGGCGCTCCAGCAGGCGCGCCCGGTCTTCGGGCGGCAAGCTCAACGCCTGCGCTTCAAGGTCTTCCATAGATACAGGCATGGCCAAGCTCTCCGAACGCTTCATGCCTCGCGCCGAGGACGATGCATGGCACAGAGCTTGTGGCCATCGGGATCGCGCACGTAGGCCAGGTAAA
>JBAYOD010000069.1:0-13716 GCA_041678445.1 Burkholderiaceae bacterium
CGGCGAGGCGACTATTTCACCGGCCTGCATTACTGGAGCGATCTTGCTGGCCCCCTGGCAACGCAAGCCCGCCTGGTCTACGGCGGCGAACAGCGGGTCCAGCGCGATGGCATCGCGATCTGTCCGTGGACGCATGTGGATCTCGTCCATCCTGCTTCTGGGGAACCATGATCCATGGCCCTGGACCCACCCAGGCTTCTTTGCTTTCCGTGGCGGCTCCACGCCACGGGGATGAAAGCGTGCTGCCCCGCCTCTGGCTCAAGCCTGCCTGAGCGCTGCGGCCACGGACTCCTTCAGCGATGTGGTGGGCCGGCCGATCAACCTGGACAACACACGGCCATCGTCGAACAGAGCGCCCTTGGCGGCTTCGACGTCGAACGCGGGCAGGGCTTCAGGCCAGGGCGCGGGGACGCCCCCGGCGATCAGGGCCGCCGTGTAGTCGGCGGGCGGGAGATCCTTGTACGGAATGTCCTTGCCTGTCTGGCGCGAAATTTCCGCGGCCAGCTCCGCCAGTGTGTAGGCCGAATCCCCGGCCAGTTCGTAGGTCCTGCCCTCGTGGCCGGCAGACGTCAGCACGGTCACCGCCGCGTCCGCATAATCGGCGCGGGCGGCTGAAGCAATCCGGCCTTGCCCGGCGCTGCCGATGAGCGCGCCATGCGCCACGGCGGCCGGAACGGAGGCGGTGTAGTTCTCCGTGTACCAGCCATTGCGCAGCAGGGTGATGCTCAGCCCGGAGGCTTTCAGGAGCGCCTCGGTTTCGACGTGCTCGGGCGCCAGGCTCAAGGTGGAGCGCTCCGCGTGCAGCAGGCTGGTGTAGACCACGCCCTTGACGCCGGCCTTTTTGGCGGCCTCGATGACGTTGCGGTGTTGCGGCACGCGCTGGCCGACCTCGCTGCCCGAAATCATCATCAGCGTATCAATGCCGTCGAGGGCCTTGTCCAGGGTTTCGGGGCGGGTGTAGTCCGCCTCGCGCACCGCCACGCCC
The DNA here is from genome assembly GCA_041678445.1 of Burkholderiaceae bacterium. Classification (GTDB taxonomy): domain Bacteria; phylum Pseudomonadota; class Gammaproteobacteria; order Burkholderiales; family Burkholderiaceae_E; genus Zeimonas. The sequence continues at coordinate 986 of JBAYOD010000069.1, forward strand.
AGGTCCGTTGCCTTGGAGGGGGTGCGAACGAGCGCGACGATGTCGCTGGCCGACACCTTGGTGCGCAGACGTTCGATGATGAGGCGGCCGAGTTGGCCGGAGGCGCCGGTGATGGCGATTTTCATGCTGACTCCTGTGGGTTGACGGAGGGATGCCCGGAGTCTAGGATTGAAGCGAACTTTTTGTAAGTACGCACATGAAAGTAAGTATTAACTCCGCAGGTGTTGAATCCGCAGGCGTTGAATCCAGGGCACGAGCACCTGCGGACGACGAAACCAGCTTGCTCGACAGAATGCGCCGCGGAGAACTTCTCGTCGAAGCCTGTCCGTCGCGCGAGGTGCTCAAACACATCACCAGCCGATGGGGCGTTCTGGTTCTGCTGGTGCTGGAAACCCGTGTCCACCGCTTTAGTGAGTTGCGGCGCGCCATCGGCGGCGTCAGCGAAAGGATGCTCGCGCAGACCTTGCAATGGCTGGAGAGCGACGGCCTGGTGGACCGGATCGCCTTCGAAGTGGTCCCGCCCCACGTGGAATACCGCCTGACACCTCTTGGTCGCGAGGCCGCTGAAAAGGTCAGGGGGCTTGCGGACTGGATTGAAGCCAGCTTGCCTCGGATTCTCGTGGCCCAGGACAGTCGGCGCAAGCAAGCTGCCTCGGAAGCGCCGCACCGGGCGCGTGGACGATAGAACGTCCGTAATCTGAACCAGATAGCAACGCCTTGGCCTTGCAGGTGCGACTTCGGTTATTTGTCCGTTTGATGGATCAGCGGGTTTCGTCCGCGAGCCGCAAGGCTTCATCGACGAGCACCACGTCAAGTTTGGTGCAACCGCCAAGACTGCGCTTGAACGGCTGGCGGTACGTTACGGCGTAACGCAGCGGGAAGCACTCGAACAGGCACTGCGTCTGGCCGAAGCGCAGGCGCTGGCCGGAATCGGCTCGGCCCGGCATGACGACTACTTCGAGAAGCGGGCCGGCGCTGTTACTGCGTAACGGGTGCTGTTGCTGCGTAACGTTCTAGCAGGCCAATCGCAGCGGCTCGGTCATCGAAAGACTGGCCCAAGTGCCTGGTTTTTAATGGTGGCCAAGGACGGAATTGAACCGCCGACACAAGGATTTTCAGTCCTCTGCTCTACCAACTGAGCTACTTGGCCGTTCGCGTTCTCGGGCATGCGCCCGTTGCGAGCCGCAGATGATAGCAGAATCCATGTCGAGGGTTGGTGCCGGCGCGGTGGGCGGGCCACCTATAATCCCCGGATGAGCAGATCGACTCCGGCATGAGCACATCGGCACGCAGCAACGCTGTCTCGTACACGTCGACTTTCGACGTGGCGGTGGTCGGCCGTGCGGCGGTCGGCCTGGCAGCGGCGCTGGCGCTCGCCCGCACCGGCCTGCGGGTGGCGCTGGTCGGGCCGGTGATGCCGGTGGCGGGTGCGATGCCGGCAGGTCGCGCCGCGATGCCCGCCGGCAGTGCCGGCCAGGCGGGTCGCGACGCCGACGACTGGGACAACCGGGTGTTCGCGCTCTCACCGGCGTCGCGCCGCCTGCTCGAGTCGCTCGGGGCCTGGCAGGCAATGGCGGCCGAGCGGATTGCGCCGGTCTACGACATGAAGGTCTGGCCCTCGGCGCGGCTGCCGCTTCGCGAGCGCGACGCGCTGCATTTCAGCGCCTGGCAGGCGCGCATCGAGGCGCTGGCCTGGATCGTCGAGAACCGGAATCTGAACTCGGCCCTGAACCAGGCCTGCCGGTTCGCCGGCTTCGCGAGCTTCGACGCTGCGCTGGCCGGAATGGACCTGATCGAGGATCGCGATTTCGCCGTGCTGACGCTGGCCGATGGCCGCAGCCTGCGGGCGCGGCTCGTGGTCGGGGCGGACGGTGCGGCGTCGACGGTGCGTGAGCTTGCCGGGATCGGGCAGGTGCTGACCGACTACCCGCAGCGGGCAGTGGTCGCGAACTTTGCGACCGGCAAGCCGCATCGCGATTGCGCCTGGCAGTGGTTCGGCGAACACGGCATCCTGGCCTTGCTGCCCTTGCCCGGCGAGCGTTGCAGCATCGTCTGGTCGGCGCCGCTTGCGCTGGCCGGGGAGTTGCTGGCGCTCGACGCGCAGGCGCTTGCGGAGCGGGTCAGTGCGGTGTCGGACGGGGTGCTGGGCGAGCTGACACCGATCGGCAAGGCGGCAGCCTGGCCGCTGCGCCTGGGCCGGGTCGATGCGCTGGCGGCCCGGCGCGTCGTGCTGGTCGGTGATGCTGCACACGTCGTGCATCCGCTGGCCGGCCAGGGGATGAATCTGGGCTTTGGCGACGTTCAGGCGCTCGCCGAGGTGATGCGCGAACGCGAAGCACCGCGCGACCCGGGCGAGGCGATGCTGTTGCGTCGCTACGAACGCGCCCGCGCCGAGCCTGTGCTGGCGATGCGCTGGGCCACCGACGGTCTGCAGAAGCTGTTCGATCCGGGCTCGCCGATCATGGGTGGGGCGCTCGGGGTGCCGCTGGCGGCGGTTCGCGACCTGGGTTTCGGGCTGGTCGCCCGTTCCGGGCTGCTGCGCCGCCTGTTGATTTCCCACGCCGTCCGGTGAAGGCCGGGCCGCATTTTCGAAGGATGTTTCCGATGTCGATTCGTGCCGGACTTGTGGTCGCGCTCGGCCTCGCCCTGGGATTCACCGCGACGATTGCCCAGGCCCAGTCTCCGGGCAAGGTTCCCGGGGGGGCTGCGGTGACGGCCGAGGGTGTCGCGACCGGGCCTGCCGTTGTCGATGTGCCGGCCGCCGTCGATGCCGCCGTGCGCAAGGCGCTCGCACAGATCGTGCGGGGTCGCGATGTCGACGAGGTTCGCGCGACGCCGGTCACCGGGGTCTACGAGGCGCGGGTCGGCACCGACCTGATCTACATCGACGGCGAGGGCAAGTATCTGTTCTGGCAGGGTGACCTGATCGACCTGGCGGAGAAGCGCAACCTGAGCCAGGAGCGGATCGAAACGCTGACTGCGATCCGTTTCGACGAACTGCCGCTGGCGCTCGCGGTCAAGCAGGTGCTCGGCAAGGGGACCCGGCAGATCGCCGTTTTCGAGGATCCGAACTGCGGGTTCTGCAAGCGCATGCGCGCCGACCTGCTCAGGCTCGATGACGTGACCCTCTACACTTTCCCGCTGGCCTTCCTGGCCGCGGATTCCGATTCGAAGGCGCGCAAGGCCCTGTGTGCCCCCGATCCGGTCAAGGCCTGGAACGATCTGCTGCTGCACAACCAGGTGCCGGACAATGCCGGCACCTGTGAAACCTCGATCGAGCAGGTTCGCGAGCTGAGCCGCGAGCTCGACATCACCGGCACTCCCGTGGTGTTCTTCGCCAACGGCAAGCGCCTGTCGGGTTACGAACCCCCCGAGCGCTTCAAGGCGCGTCTGGCGGCGAATTCCCCGGGTTCATAGCGCTGGGCGCGGCCATCCGGTGGCTCAGTACCGTGCCGGTTCTGGTGCCGGGCGCGGGCGCAGCCACCAGAGCCGGCCGGGCGCCTGCATCCGGCCGGCGAGCGTCTCGGCGTTTGCGTCCGAACCGAAGAAGAGGTCGGCCCGCACGCTGCCGACGATCGCTGCGCCGCGGTCCTGGCTCAGCACGGCGTGAGCCAGTTGCCGGCCATCATCGGGGTAGCGCGTTTCCAGGAACAACAGGGCGCCGGGTGGCACGAAGCCCGGATCGGTCGCGACCGAGCGCATCGGGGTCAGCGGGACGCCGAGCGAGCCGGGGGGTCCGGCGTCGGCCGGCGTCGGCAGCCTGCGAAAGAAGATGAAACGCGGATTGCTGGCCATCACCGCCGGCGCCTGCTCGGGGTGGGTCCTGAGCCAGGCCTTGATTGCTGGCGCGTTGACCTCGTCCCTGCGCAAGGCGCCGCGCGCAACGAGTTCGGCGCCGATCGCACGGTACGCCTGGCCATTGTGGTTGGCGAAACCCACGCGCAGCGTCGTGCCGTCGCGCAGGTGCACGCGGCCCGAGCCCTGGGTCTGCAGGAAGAAGGCTTCGATCGGGTCGTCGAGCCAGACGAGTTCGTGGCCGTCGAGCAGGCCGCTGGCTTCGAGTGCGGCCCGGGCCGGGTAGGGCTGGCGCTGGCCGTCGACGATCCGGTAACGTCGGGCGCCGTCGCTGCGCAGATCGGGCGGTGGCTGGTACAGCGCCACCTGTCCCGGCGATTCGCGCTGCCGGCTGCCGGTCAGCAGCGGCTCGTGGTAGCCGGTGATCAGTCCGGTGGCGCTGCCATCGCGGTTTGTCAGCGGCCAGGCTTCGAAACGGGTCTCGATCCAGGCGCGCAGATTTTCGGGCGCGGTGTCGGCGGGGCGCTCGGCGCACAGTGCCGGCCAGGGTTTGGGAGGGCGGCGCATCGCACACTGTCGGGCCAGCGCGTCGGCCAGCCCGTCGAGGTCGTCGCGCTGCCAGCCGGGCAGTTCGGCCACCGGCAGTGGCTGCCCGACCTGGCCGGCAGCGGTGCCTGGGCCGGTCGGGTCTGCCTCGCGATCGGCACCGGCCCCCGCCGCCGTCGTTGGGCTGATGGCGATCAGCGCAGCGATGGTCGTTGCGGCGATGACCCCGGCCCGCGCTGCCCACCGGCTAGAATCGTTCGCGGTAAGCCCTGACGGAGCAAGGACTTGGACGAGAGCTGGATTCTTTTCATCGAAGCCGGCGGCGTACTGGCGCTGCTGCTGTTTCTGGTCTGGTGGATCATGCGCGGCAAGAAGTGAGCCGCCGGGGCGCCGGGCCTTGCCACGCATTCAGTGCAGGGTGCGCGGCATCGCGAGCACGAACTCGGGAACCTGCGCCTCGAAGCGATGGCCGTCTTCGGCCACGAAGAAATAGCTACCCTGCATCCTCCCGGTCGGCGTGCCGATCCGGCTGCCGCTGCTGTACTCGAAGCTCTGGCCGGGCTGCAGCAGCGGTTGGTGGCCGACGACGCCCAGCCCCTTCACTTCCGTGAGCGTGTCGGCTTCATCGTGGATCAGCCAGTGTCGCGAGATCAGTTGCGAGGTCACGCTGCCGGTGTTGGTGATCCGGATCGTATAGGCGAAGGTATAGTGGCCGGCGTCGGGTTCGGACTGCTCGGGCAGGTAATGACTGCTGGCTTCGATCCTGATCTGGTATCGCTTGTCGGGCACGGAGTCTCTCGCAGCTCGGTCGCTAGAATGGCATCCTGATTGTATTCGCAGTTCCCGCCCGAAGGCGGGCCCTGGTTCGCAGGCCGTTGAACTCCTTCGAATATCGATGAACTCCGCAGACTTCCGCATTGCGCCGAGCATTCTTTCCGCCGATTTCTCGCGTCTGGGCGACGAGGTCCGCGCCATCGAGGCCGCCGGCGCCGATCTCGTCCATTTCGACGTGATGGACAACCACTACGTGCCGAACCTGACGATCGGCCCGATGGTCTGCGAGGCGGTGCGCCGATGCGTGTCGATCCCGATCGACGTCCATCTGATGGTGCGTCCGGTCGACCGGCTGATCAGCGATTTCGCGAAAGCCGGCGCCAACCTGATTACCTTCCACCCGGAGGCTTCGGAGCACGTCGACCGCTCGCTGTCGATGGTTCGTGAGGCCGGCTGCAAGGCGGGACTGGTCTTCAATCCGGCCACGCCGCTGCATTACCTCGACCATGTGATGGACCGGCTCGACATGATCCTGCTGATGTCGGTGAATCCGGGGTTCGGCGGTCAGTCGTTCATTGCCTCGACCTTGCCGAAGATTGCCGCCGCCCGCGCGCGCATCGACGCCCATGTCGCAGCGGGTGGCCAGCCGATCTGGCTCGAAGTCGACGGCGGCGTGAAGATCGACAACATCGCCGGGCTCGCGCGTGCCGGCGCCGATACCTTCGTGGCCGGCTCCGCCGTGTTCGGTGCGCCCGACCCGGACGGCGGCTATCGCGGGGTGATCGGGCGCCTGCGCGCTGCGCTGGCTTCGGCAGCGCAGGCCCCGGTGCCGGCTGCGGCAGTGCAGGCGCCGAAGCGGGCTTCGGAATGACGCTGCGCTTCCGGGCGCGTGCCGCGCTCATCGACCTCGACGGCACCCTGCTCGATACCGTTGCCGATCTCGCAGCCGCCACCAACGCGATGCTGGCCGAACTGGGGCGTCGGCAGCTTTCGCTCGAAGCCGTGGCCGCCTACGTCGGCAAGGGGGCGGAAGTGCTGGTGCACCGTGCGCTGACCGATTCGCTCGATGGCCGCGCCGAGGCGGCACTGGCGCAACGCGCACTGGCTGCCTTCATGCGCCACTACGCGCTGTGCAACGGTCGGCAGGCGCGGCTCTACCCGGGAGTTCGGGAAGGCCTCCGGCTGCTGCGCGAACGCGGACTGCGACTGGCCTGCGTCACGAACAAGCCCCAGGCTTTGGCCGAACCCTTGCTGGCCGCCACCGACCTGGCCGACGACTTCGAACTGATCGTCGGCGGCGATTTTCTGGCACGCAGAAAACCGGACCCGGCCCCCATGCTGCATGTCTGCGAACGCTTCGGACTGGCGCCGGCCGACGCCCTGGTCATCGGCGATTCGGTCAACGATGCGGCGGCGGCCCGGGCGGCGGGCATGCCGGTGCTGGTCGTTTCGTATGGCTACAACGAAGGCCGGCCGGCTTCGTCGATCGACGCCGACGGGGTGATCGATTCGATCGCCGAGGTCGGGCACTGGCTGGCCTGAGGCCGATCTGCCCGGCTATCCGATTCACCCCTGAAGCCGCTCGTGCGGCGCGAGGATCGAACTTCCGTGTCAGACCAAGGCTTCGAACTGCTCGAAACGTCCATCGCCGACTTCCACGGTGCGCTGCGCGCCGGCCGCACGTCCTGCCGGGCGCTCGTCGACGGCTATCTGGACCGGATCGCGCGCTACGACGCATCCGGGCCGACGCTCAAGGCAATCCTTGCCGTCGACCCGCAGGTGCGCGCGCAGGCGGACGCGTTCGACGCCCGCTTCCGGGAATCGCCGGATTCGGTGGGGCCGCTGCATGGCGTTCCGGTGGCCATGAAGGACAACGTGGCCACTGTCGGCATGCCGACCACCGGCGGCGCGCTTGCATTGCAGGGAGCCGTTGCGCGGGCCGATGCGACCATTGTCGCCCGCTTGCGCGAGGCGGGTGCACTGGTCTTCACCAAGACCAATCTGCACGAACTGGCGATGTCGGGAACCACCGTCAGTTCGCTGGGCGGGCAGACCCTGAACCCGTACGATCTGTGCCGGACCCCCGGCGGCTCCAGCGGTGGCACTGGCTGTGCACTGGCTGCCAACCTCGCGCTGGTCGGGATCGGTACCGACACCGGCCAGTCGGTTCGCTCGCCGGCGTCGGCGCTCGCGCTGGTCGGCCTGCGGCCGACACGCGGCCTGATCAGCCGCCACGGGGTGATGGCCACCAGCCTGACCCAGGACGAAGTGGGCCCGCTGGCCCGCCGCGCCGAGGATGCGGCGCGCGTGCTCGAAGTCATCGCAGGCTACGACGAGAACGATCCGCAGACGGCGTTCTGTCCCCCGGCTTCGGCCAGGCGCTACCTCGAGCAACTCGACGACCGCGCCTGGAAGGGCGCGCGCATCGGGGTGCTGCGCGAGTACTTCGGCCCGGACGCGGTGCATGCCGAGGTCAACCGCGTACTGGACGGCACGATGCAGCGCATGCAGTCGCTCGGCGCCAGCCTCGTCGAAGTCGGCATCGCCGGACTCGATCGTCTGGTGACCGGTGTCTGGAGTCCGTCATACGAAGGTGAAGCCGACTTCGACGCCTGGCTGGCGGTCTTCTGCCCGGACGCGCCGGTGCGTTCGCTGCGCGAGGTGGCCGCCGACGGCCGTTTCGACCGCTCCATCGAAAGCAGCCTGCGACGGACGCTGGACAGCGGTGGCCGCAACGCTGCGGGTTACGCCGCGGTCTTCCTGATGCGCGACCGGCTCAGGCGTGCCGTCTGCGACCTGATGGCCCGGCACCGGCTCGACGCGATCCTCTACCCGCACCAGCGGCGGCTGGTCGTGCCGGTGGGTGAGGAGCAGGTCGAACGCAACGGCGTGCTGTCGAACGCAACGGGCTTCCCCGCGATTACCTTCCCCGCCGGATTCTCGACGCCGGATGCACACGCGCCGATCGGTGTACCGATCGGCGTCGAACTGCTCGGCAGGGAGTGGTCGGAGGCCCGGTTGCTGTCGTTTGCGCACGCCTTCGAAACCGCCTTCGAGCTGCGCCGGGCGCCGGCCGGGATGCCGTAACCCGGGTGCAGCGATCGAAGTGCGGCGCGCGCAATCAGCCCAGCGCTTTCAAGGTTGCGTCGTAGTCCGGCTCGTCACCGATTTCGTTGACCAGCTGGCTGTGCAGAACCTTGTTGTCGGTGTCGAGCACAATCACGGCCCGCGCGGCGAGACCGCTCAACGGGCCGCTGGCGATGGCAACGCCGTAGTTCTCCAGGAACTCGCGCCCACGCATGGTCGAGAGCATGGTCACTTTATCGATGCCCTCGGCGCCGCAAAAGCGCGCTTGCGCGAACGGCAAGTCGGCCGAGATGCACATCACCTGTGTGTTGCTCATTTGCGCGGCAAGCTCGTTGAAACGGCGAACCGAAGCGGCGCAAACGCCGGTATCGACGCTGGGAAAGATATTGAGCACTTTGCGCGCGCTGGCGCCTTGGCTTGTGCTCAGGCTGACATCGGCCAGATCCTTGCCGACCAGGGTGAACTCGGGCGCGACCGCGCCAACGGCGGGAAGCGACCCATTTACCTGGACCGGATTGCCGTGAAAGTTGACTTGCGACATTTTTGAGACTCCTTTGTTGAGGCGTTATCGGAAATTTCCGGTCGCCCATGGCCAGTTGCAGATCACCCGACAGTACCAGCACTGCCGCTGCCTTGCCTGTCTTTAGCCCGACTGCCAGCAGTGTGAACGCCATGCTGGTCGCGCAGGCGAAGTATCAATTCCGCGCCAGATGCGGCGCGAGCAAGTCCTGCAGCCAGTCGATGAATACCGTCAGCCGCTTCGAGCGCTGGCGGCGATGCGGGTAGAGCGCCGTCACCGGCATCGCCGCGGGCTGCCACGCGGGCAGCACCTCCACCAGTTCGCCGCGGGCCAGCAGGCCCTGCACGTCGTAGCGCGGAACCTGGATCAGGCCCAGGCCGGCGCGGCAGCAGGCCAGATAGCTCTCGGCATTGTCCACCAGCACGCGGCACGGCATCGGCACCTGTCGTTGCCGGCCCTGTGGGTCGATGTATTCCCAGTAGGCCAGTTGTCGGTTCGTGTCCTGCGCGGCGTAGCCGATGGCCAGGTGCTGGCCAAGCTCGTCCGGGTGGCCGGGCAGGCCATGCTCCCCGACATAGGCGGCGCTGGCACAACCGACCACTGTCAGGGCGCCGAGCGGCCTGGCCACCAGGCCGCCGCCGGCTGGTGCGCCGACCCGGATCGCGCAGTCCACGCCTTCACGCACGAGATCGACGCTGCGATCGTGCGAGCCGAGCGTCAGTTCCAGTTGCGGGTAGCGGCGCAGCAACTCGGGCAGGGCGGGCACGACGAGCTTGCGGGCGATGCGGCTGGGCAGATCGACGTGCAGGCGGCCCGAGACTCGCCGCTCACGTGTGGCGAACAGCTGGTCGATCTCCTCGGCCTCGCCGAGCAGCCTGCGCAGGCGCTCGCGCAGCTGCCGGCCATCGGGTGTGAGGCTGACCTGTCGCGTGGTGCGGTGGAGCAGGCGGGCGCCGAGCGCTTCTTCCAGGCGCTGCACGGCTGCCGATACGGTGGCGCGGGACAGTCCCAGGGCGTGTGCCGCCCGGATGAAGCTGCCCGCGTCGGCCACCCGGACGAAAATCCGGTACCGCTCAAGCCGGTCCATCGCAGCGCCGTGGGTGCATTCCCGTCATCCGCTCCGGTGCAGCCAGGCATACAGCCAGTAGGCGGCGACCGGGACCGCGAATATCACCGCGTGGATCGGCAGTTCCTGGGCGAGCGTATAGCCGTGGGACATCCCGGTGCGCAGGTTCCACAGCGTGAGTCCGAGCCAGGCGACGGTGAACAGGGCGCCGACCATGCCGCGCGATGGGGCCGGCACGAAGCGCAACACGAGAGCGACCGCGGCCAGGCCGACCAGAACGATGATCAGGGTACGCATTGCCTGCCTGTCCTACTTGGTCGTGTAGCCGCCGTTGATCAGGATGGTCTGGCCGGTGATCCACCAGCCGTCGGTGACCAGATGACGGATGAAGGGTACGACATCTTCGATGTGAGTGAGCCCGGTGGGGCTGAAGGCGGACAGGGCGGCGGCGGTCTTGTGGTGGGCCACGGCGTCGGCACCTTCGGCCGGATAGAAGAAGGGCGTGTCCATCGGGCCCGGGCCGACGGCGGTGACCGAGATGCCACGGGCGCCGAACTCCTTGGCCGCCGCGCGCGTGTAATGCTCGACCGGCGCCTTGTTGCCGGCGTAGGTGGAGTAGAAGGGCGTGAACGCGCCCAGCAGCGAGCTGACCAGCGTGACGATCTTGCCGTTGTCGGACAGCCGTCGTCCGGACTCCTGCAGGAACAGGAAGGCGCATTTGTTGTTGACGGCGTCCATCGTGTCGAACTCGGCCTCGCTCACCTCGAGGATCGGTTTCTTCAACACCTTGCCCACGGTGTTGATGGCGATGTCGATGTGGCCGAAATGCTCGCCGGCCTCGGCGAACAGCCGGCTCATGGCGGCGGCGCTCGTCAGGTCACCCTGGAAGGCCTCGGCCTGCGCGCCCAGCGCACGGATCGCGGCTACCGTGGCTTCGGCGTCGGCCTGGCTGGCGGCGCCGTTGTAGTGAACGGCAAGCGCGGCCGCGCCGTGCCCGGCGAAATCGCGCGCGATGAGGCCACCGAGGTTCTTGGCGCCACCGGCGACCAGCACGACCTTGCCCTGAAGTGAATGATCTGCCATGAGGATGCCTGCTGTGGTCGTTGATGCGGGCCTTCAGTCTAGGCAGTCGCGGAGCGGCGATAAACCGGCGCTGCCGGGATGGACTGTCCGGGTTTCGTGAACAATCCGAGGCGTCCTTTCGACAAGGTCGGATCAGGCACGCCAAGGCCCGGAATCCTGGCATGCCGATGCGGGTCGTGCCAACCCACAAGGCTTGACCGACCCCGAACATCTCTCATAAACTTGCTACATAGTATGATGTCATGACAAGTTCGAAACTAACCTTGAATTCACCTGCCGCCGACATGGCCCCGCTTTACCGACAGGTGTCGCGGTCCCTGGAGGAACAGATTCGCAGTGGTGCGCTGTCTCCCGGGGCACTGCTGCCTTCCGAGAGCCAGCTGTGCGCCGATTTCGGTGTAAGCCGGATCACCGTCCGGCGCGCGTTGGAGGAGCTGGTCCAGCGTCGCCTGGTGCAGCGCCGTCGGGGGGTGGGCAGCTTCGTCAGCACGCCGGACCAGTCAGTCAAGGCAGTGTCGCTGACTGGTTTCATCGAGGACGTTGTGCCCCTGAACCGGCTGAAGGTGCTCGGTGTCACGCAGGAGCCGTTGCCGGCGGGCGTGGTGGATCTGATCGGCGTGGCCGATGCCGAATCGATGAAGTGCGTTACCGCGGTCAACCACCTGTCAGAAGGGCCGCTGTCGTTTGCCCGCTTCTTCTTTCCAAAGGAAGTGGCCGACCTGATCTCCGGAACCGATCTGGAGGGGCCGGTGTCCCCGATCAAGCTGGTCGAGAAGCGCTCCCGGCAGACGGTCCACCACGCACTCCAGGTCGTCGAAGCAGCCACTGCCGACGGGCGGATCGCCGAGGAGCTCGGGCTGGGGCAGGGCACCCCGGTCCTGCGTATTGTCCGGGCGTATTTCGCTACCGGCGGCGGGCTGATCGAAGCGGTTGACGCCCTCTACCACCCGACTCGCTACCGGTTCGCAGCCACTTTGGTCCCCCGTGCCGGTTGATGTGGCGCGGAATTGAACTCTCTCAACTGGAACGCAAGGAAATCCCGATGTCTGGAATCATTGAAAGCAGCAAGCACATCAACCTCGAGGATCTGCTGAACTACGAAGCGCCGCCTGAGCGAGTGGAGGAGTTCCTCAAACTGATTCCGCTCGACATCGAAGGAGTCAGCGACGATGTGAAGCGTTACCTGCTCAAGCAGGTGATCGAGATGATGCAGCTCGAGTACGGGCGCTACGAGAACAAGACCCGGATCACCGAGGAGTTGATCGACGACATCATGCGGGGTTCGATCGATACCCACGTGCATGGCGCGTCGGATCCGTTCGAGCGCTCGCAGTATGAGGACGAGATCGGCATCAATGCCACCAAGGCCGGGATGCGGGCGATCGTCATCAAGACCTGGTACAGCCCGTCGGCATCGCGCAACGGTCTGACCCAGCGCGCGGTCGATGCCTACGCGCGGCAACATGACCTGGAGCCGACCCAGATTCTCGGCGGCGTCACGCTGAACAAGCCTGCCGGCGGCATCAATCCCGAGGCGGTGCGCAAGTGTCTGGGCTTTCCGAACTTCCGCTGCGTCTGGATGCCGATGGCCGATTCCTACTGGCACCAGTACGTCGTGTTCAACCGCAAGAACGAAGGTTTGCGCTTCCTCGACGACCAGAACCGGCTGATCCCGGAGATGCGCGAGATCCTCAGCATCATCGCTGACAACGACCTCGTGCTGTGCTGCGGTCACTACCCATACCAGGACCTGAAGATCCTCTTTGAAGAGGCCAAGAAGATTGGCGTCAAACGCATGGAGTCCGTGCATCCGACACTGATCCACAGCAAGCACACGATGGCCAACTTCCGCGAACTGGC